>JBEKSR010000188.1:0-6691 GCA_049516835.1 Bryobacteraceae bacterium
GGTACGCGCCGATTCCCACCTGAGCCCTTTCGGTTAGGACATACAAGCCTGCCACCGGCAAGCTACTGGAATCCCAACACTTACCTTCTTTTGTGCCTCTTAACTTGTAAACTCCCGCTAGAAGACCGGCCCGTCCGGCAACACGGCTTGGAATGGGGCTGCGGGACACCCGTAGCGCTGAGTCGCGTTCTGCTTAACCCGCGTTTCTCACACCCCAAGAGGAGAGCTCACGTAAAACGGCGAAAACCGGGGGACAGACGGATGCGTCCACGCGGCGATGGACTGGGCCCAGAGGGCACCCCGGTGTTTGGGCGAAGGATTGCGCGCGCCTTGGGACGCATTCGTCAGTCCCCA
Organism: Bryobacteraceae bacterium; assembly: GCA_049516835.1. Taxonomy (GTDB): domain Bacteria; phylum Acidobacteriota; class Terriglobia; order Bryobacterales; family Bryobacteraceae; genus Fen-178. The sequence goes on from JBEKSR010000188.1 coordinate 355, forward strand.
GGTTTTCGCGGACCTTTCCACTGCGGAAGGCGTGGGGGTGTGAGAAACGCGGGTTAAGGGAACGTGGCTGGCTGATTTTCCGCGCTTCCAGAAACGCCTGCGCAAGGTACACCGCCGCAGTTGCGTCATAGAAATCCATCGAGAACGGATCCACGCTCCGTCCGTGGCGGTACGCCTCCAGCGCCTCGATGTTGCGCCCCAGCCCTGTCTCGCCTTTTCCTCCCACCGGGTCAGTCCACTTCGAGGTCAGCGGTGCGGACGACGTAGTCGGTTCCGGATGAGTGCAGGGCTGTGACTTCAATCCGGTAGGATCCCGCGGCCATGCCGGCGACGGGCAGCGTGAGCGGTACGGGCGTAACGGGGTTCCCCGGCCGCACGTAGGGCGTGACGCCGAATGGGCCTGAATCCAGCTTCTGCTCACCCGTCCGGCGGTCGAGAATGCGAACCCGAAGCGCCACCGTGGGAGGCTTTGGCCCGGCGAGCAGCGGTTCATAAACTTCGATGAATGCCTGGCAACGGCTGGCGCGGCTGCAACGATGGTTTCCCGAAGGCGTGATTTCGAGCGAACCCGCACGGAGCGGGCGGCGGTCCTCCAGAAAGGCATCGTCGAGCCCGGCGGCGAGGTCAGGGACCTGGCGGGTCCCGGCGGCGATCACCAGCGCGCTCAAGGCAAGGGTTGTGGAATCCCAAGGCTCGATGACGAGCGGCATCTCGACTTTGCCAAAGTTGTCCCCGCCGGCGGTGAACGCCATCCGGAATACGTACCGGCCCGCCCCCAGGTCGAACTGGTTCTCGTAATGATAGGGCCGCTTGGCGAAGACCGCAGCCTCCTTGTCGGAATCGAAATCGAGATTCACGGTATCGCTGAAACGCGCGGCCACCGCGCCGTCCTGGTAAGCCACTCCCACCAGGTTCAATTCCGCGTGAGCCTTTCCCTTTACCTTCTGGAACCGGACGCCCGACGGCATGATTTCCATGGCCGCGACTACCCGGGCCAGGTTGGGCCCCCGGTAGAAGTACGGAAGCTCGAGGGAGGCCGCCATGTTCCCTTCCGATGGACTGGCGGCGCGCTCCTCGACGGCTTTCCCCACCGCCCGCCCGGCCAGCAGATCCGGCGGCTTGACGCTGCAATACGCCGTGCGTGCGCGCACGTCGGCTCCGGCCCGATCGACTCTGACGCGCAACGCGTGGCAGCTTCCCTCAGGCGTTTCCGGAGGCACGTACCCGAGCAAATAGTACTCTTCCTGCTCGTCGACGACTTTGCCCAACTCCCGAATAAGATCGCCGGCAGCGGCGATCAAACGCCCGCCGGTTTGATCCGCCAGGGGCTTAAGGACGCTTCCGGAGTCGATCACGTACACAACTACGTTGGCCCGGTTGCAGGCGGCAGCGGTTGCGGCCACGTCGGAATCGGTGTTTGCGGTCCGCGGAAACCCTCCGCTGAAGAGGACCAGCGCTTTGCGGCCGCGTATGGAACCCATCGATTCCACCGCCGTTCGAAGACTCGGGAACAGGACGCTCTGAGTGTAGACGGCGTCGGCGCCTGGAGTGCCATATCCGTAGGGCCGGATGGAGGAAACCGGCAAGGCCGCTGTCACGCCGCCGATTGCCGGAACGGCGGCGATGGCGCGCTTCAGTGGTTCCGGCATGGCAGTGAAGTTCTGCGCCACCCGCAACGCGTTGGTGAAGTATGCGACGGCCATGTAGCGGTCCGGGCTGGCGCTAGCGTCCACGAACCGCGTGGCGTCGCGGCGGAGCGCGGCTATGCCGGCCGGCGAGACCGTCGAACCGTCGAAAAACAAGAGGATGTAGCTCTTGCGGCCCCGGCGCGGAGACCTGGCGGCGGTTTCGAGCGAGACGTTGGCGATCTTCCGCTCTTGCGCATCCTCCCACAGCCGAAAATCCCCGGCGCCGAGGTCGCGGATCGGCTTGCCTTTCTTGTCCGTGACTACCGCGTCCACCAGGACCAGGCGGCTCTCCGCGCGGATGACAGTCGGCGGTTCAGGCTGCGCGGGACCGCGCTCCTGCGCATGGGCAGCCATTACGGCCATGACGATCACCGGAATGTGCTGGTGAAGTCGCACTGGTTTCAACCGCATCTTACGGGACCTCAATCACGCCGCTTCGGGCGGTCAGCAGTTTGCCCTCGGAGTCTCGCACCACCAGCCGAACCGTGTATGTACCCGGCTTCACGTTGAAATCAGTCCTGACGGTAAAGCCCGTCGCCTTGCGTCTTTGGAGCGTCTCGTCCCGCAGCCGCATCTCGAGTATCTTCTGAACGCCGGATACATAGTTTCCGTTGTCGTCGAACAGGCCGGATACGATCGTGATGTCGTCACGGTTGCGATCCGCCTCCTTGCGGAACGGAATCCGATTCAGGTCGAGTTTCGCCAGCACGGCGACCGTGGCCGTGTCGCCGCCGGTCTTGAAAAACTGGATTTGCAGGTCGGCGGGTAAATCGCGTATCTCCGCGAGCGAGAAGAACGCCTCCTCGATCTGCTGTTTGTCCTGGTCGGCGGGGTCCTCGTCGTAGCGCGGGGCGTAATAGCCGCGTCGGGCCTGGAGCGTGAGGCCTTTTGAATTCCGGAGGGTGACCTTCAGGCCGTGGAACTTGCCGTCCAACTTGAAACTTCCGGGGACGAAGCCCAGCACATAGAGATACTCCGGCGTCGACGTGCGTTCCAGGGCGCCGGCGGCGTCGTTGGTGTTCTCAAAGAAGAGTCCTCCGGTTCCGCTGGCAAGGTTCGCCATCACGCCGCTCGACTGCAACGCGCTTTGGCGCTCATAGTCGGCCTTTTGCCTCACGGTCTCGGCGTTCAAGTCGCGCCGGCTGGCGTCTCCGCCGGGAATCCGGACTTCCAGCCCGCGTGCATCCAGGGCGTGCACAATGACGTTGACGCGAATCGCCCGGTCGATCAGCCCGGCCTCCTGCTGCTGCCGCCTGCCATCGAGGACCAGGAAGCCAGGAGAGGCCACCACGAGCGACCGCTGGCCCGGCATCGTGGCCAGTTTTCCAACCACGGAATCGAGAGCGTCCAGCACCAGGCCGGCGTCGGCATCGGAGAGGGCGAGGGCCCTTCGGGCTGCGCTCTCGACGACTCTATCGGCTGCCCCAGGTATGGGGCCAGCGCAGGCGATGTAGTCGGCGATGCCGACCGCTAGAGCCTGCTGGTCGTGCTTGTTCGCGATCAGATCCGCCATGAATTCGGTCATGGGCGGACACTCTCCGGACAGGTCCGTACGGCCGCCGCGCGGGACCATGGCGAGCAACGCCTGACGCAGGAGGTCGCGGTCGCCGGTGAAGTCCACCGCGGTGCGCCCGGAGGTGGTGTACACCGCGGTCCGCTGGAGAGAGTTGTGGGAAGCGGAGAGATGGCGGAGGGCGGCGGCGCGAACCCAAACCAGATGCTCGGGCCGCATGTGGAGATCGTCGAAGACATAGGCGACGAAGCGGTCCGGCATATTGGGCCGCGCCGGTTCGGCGGGGGCCGCGCCGGCGCTTTTGCCAGCGGGAGCGGAGGCTGCAGACTCGTCTGCAAACCGCTCGATGGAGAAGCGGGAGACGATCTGCGGCTTCCCATCCTCGAAGAGCTGGAAGTCGTCCTTCTCGAGATTGCCGACCGCGCGCCCCTGGCTGTCGCGCACCACCACGGGGACGGACACGAGGGTGACCTTGGTTTTGAACGTCACCGGCGCCTCGCGGGTCGCGATCTCAGCGGGGACAGGGCCCGGAACCTGAACGTCTTTGAGGATGACGAGCGGCGCATCCAGGGCGAAGCCCATGCCAAACGAATTCGCGTATGCCGCCAGCGTGATGGCGCAAAGAGCCGCCGCGATCCGCCATTTGGTTCCAGTGGCGGACTGGCAGACAGGGTCCCGCGCTGAGGAGACGAGCGGCTGCAAGGAAACGCCTGACAGTATAGCAGGAGCGGCCCTCTTGTGGCGTCTCGCCTTTTCCTCCGTGTGTGGTATTCTGGGAAAGTACCAAAACGAGATTAAGAGAAGACAAGGAGCATTACCTCTAGAATGGCACTGGCGATTGAAGCAAAGCGGCAAGTTTTCGCGACCAATCAGCGCCACAAGTCCGACACCGGGTCGCCAGAAGTACAGATTGCCCTGTTGAGCCAGCGCCTCGCGCTGCTACAGGAGCACTTCCAGGCGCACAAAAAGGACCATGGTTCCCGCAAGGGGTTGTTGACCATGGTAGCCAAGCGTCGCCGGCTTCTGACCTACCTGCGCGATACGGATGCAGAGCGCTATAAAGCGGTTATCCAGCGGCTGGGCATCCGCCGCTAGTCCATTCTGCGGAAGCAGGTGCTTCCGATTCATGCCAATTCGGCCCGGACGGAGTTGGGGCGCGTTGCCTCGATCCGGCCTGGGCTACTCACCCTGTCAACTTTAGTCTCAAACGGCCACCGCAAACGGTGCGCCTAATCGTGACTGGCCTGGACTGGTTCCGGGCCGAGGTTGGAGGTTTTTAAAGAAGAATGTTGCACACAGTTGAAGTCGATCTGGATGGCCGCAAAATTACCCTTGAAACCGGTAAGATGGCCAAACAGGCGAACGGCGCCGTTGTCGTTCGCTCCGGTGACTCGGTGGTCCTGGTCACCGCTTGCATGGCCGATGAGCCCAAACCGGGAGCCGGTTTTTTTCCGCTCACCGTCGACTACCGCGAGTACACCTACGCCGCCGGCAAAATCCCGGGCGGTTTTATCAAACGCGAGGGGCGTCCCTCGGAAAAAGAAGTTCTCACCAGCCGCCTGATCGATCGTCCGGTCCGGCCGCTGTTTCCCGAAGGGTTCCTCTACGAAACCCAGATCATCGCCATGGTCCTTTCGGCCGATCCGGAGCAGGATCCCAACTCCCTGGCGATTGTCGGCGCGGCCGCCGCGCTGGCCATCTCCGATATCCCCTTTCCCCACGTTCTGTCCGGCGTCCGCGTGAGCATGAAAGACGGCCAGTACCTGGCCAACTCCACCTACGACGAGAGCCGTGAATCCAAGCTGAATATCATCGTCGCCGGAACCGAATACGGCATTGTGATGGTGGAAGCCGGGGCGCAGCAGGTCTCCGAAGAGGAAGTCCTGGGCGCCATCGAGTTCGGCCACCAGTGCTGCAAGAAGATCGCGGCCGGCATTCGCGAATTGATGAAGCTGGCGGGCAAGCCCAAACGCGAGTTCGCGGCTGCGGCGCTCGACCAGGCCCTCTACGATCAGATCTCGAAGGAAGTCCGCGCGGAGCTGACCGACGCCCTGAATACCGAAAAGCACGACAAGAGTGAAAGCCACAACCTGGTGGCGGCCTTGAAAAAGCGCGTGGTGGAAGCCCAGCCCGAAGAGCAGCAGGCGGAAGCCGCCAAGTGCCTGGAGGCGCTCCGGGAGCGCATCTTCCGCCAGGAGATGATCGAGAATCATCGCCGTCCGGATGGCCGCGCTTTCGACCAGATCCGTCCCATCACCATCGAGATCGGCGCCCTGCCGCGCACGCACGGCTCGGCGCTGTTCACGCGCGGCGAGACCCAGGCGCTGGTGACCATCACGCTGGGCACCAAGGAAGACGAGCAGCGCATCGAGCTGATCGAGCCCGGCGAATCCCCCTCCAAGCGCTTCATGCTGCATTACAACTTCCCGCCATTCAGCGTGGGCGAAACGGGCTTCATGCGCGGTCCGGGCCGAAGAGAAATCGGCCACGGGGCGCTCGCCGAGCGGGCGCTCGCGGCGCTGATCCCCACCGAAGAGGCCTTCCCCTATACCATGCGCGTGGTCAGCGACATCCTCGAATCCAACGGTTCGAGCTCGCAGGCCACGGTCTGCGGCGCATCGCTGGCGCTGATGGATGCCGGCGTGCCGCTGGCCGCTCACGTGGGCGGGATCGCCATGGGCCTGGTGATGGAAGACAAGGATTACGCCATCCTGACCGACATCGCCGGCGCCGAAGACCACTACGGCGACATGGATTTCAAGGTGGCGGGCACGCGCGAGGGCATCACCGCGCTGCAGATGGACATCAAGATTCCCAACGTGACCACCGCCATCATGAAGGAAGCGCTGGAGCAGGCGCGCCACGGCCGCCTCTTCATCCTCGGCAAAATGTACGAAGCGCTGCCTAAGGCCAATGCCAGCATCTCCCCCTACGCGCCGCGCATTTACACCCTGCATATTCCGACCGACAAGATCCGCGACGTGATTGGACCCGGCGGCAAAGTCATCCGCGGGATCATCGAGCAGACCGGCGTCAAGATCGACGTCGAAGACGATGGCACGGTCCACGTGGCGTCGGCCGACGAAGCTTCGGCCAACAAAGCGATCCAGATCATTTCGGACCTCACGGCCTCGGC
>JBEKSR010000189.1:0-6611 GCA_049516835.1 Bryobacteraceae bacterium
AGCGCCGACTCAAGCGCCGGAATGGCGGGGGCGGCTTCGGCCGCCCCGGATCTCAAATCAGACCCGCCGATCCATAACTTATTGCGACCGAAAATTGGTCTTGACAATGGGGGCCACTTTCGAGATCCAGAAAGTGCAGCGCGATCTCTCCGTGCAGATTGCCGCGCAGACAGACGTTTCGAATCAAATTCTGGAGGGCGTGGCCGGGGTTTCCGCTGCCACGACGGACCTGTCGAGTCAGATTTCGACCTTGGCGGAAACCGTCGAACTGATATTGCGGAAGGCCCCCCACAGTCGTCCCATCGATTCCAGCTTTTTGGAAACCAAGACGGAAGACGAATTGATTGCCGTGGCGGAATCGGCCGCGTTCCTGGGCCCTTTGATCCCCTATCCGAGGTGGCGTTTCGACGCGGACTTGGCGAACCCGGACCTGGCCTTCCAGTTTCGCCGATGGCCTGGCAGCATTTCAACGATCGAAAGCGCGAAGCTCCCCTTGCGATGCCCTGGCACTATGGCACACGCCTCCGCCTTTTTCTGGGGAACGATATGAGTCGCCGGATCCATATAGCCGGATGCGTGGAGCCCAATCAGTTCGCCTTTCTCGACCATGTCCTGCAACCTGGAATGACCTTCCTCGATGCCGGCGGCAACGATGGCATCTACACAGTCTTCGCGGCGAAGCGTGTGGGCGGCGAGGGAACGGTTTGAGCGTTTGAGCCAAGCGTGCGGGAATTGGGCCGACTGCGGCACAACCTGGAGATCAATCACCCGACTGCACGCATCTTTGCGCTGGCGCTTGCGGACTGCAGCGGGCAGATGGAATTGAGCGTGGCCGCATGCGAGCATACCCGTGCCCGCCGCGCCGGGGGTCCTTGGGGAAAACCTGATTGGATATCCAGCGGAGAAACCGATGCCCGCCAGCTCGCATTGGTCATGGCCAACCCAATCCCTGTCGCGCTGAAACCAAGGCACAGTTCAGCGGAAGAACCCTTGTGGCGGGCCGCTTGACCAACTGGCATATGGAAGAGTGATAACGTTACTCTGTAGCTTATGTGCTCTCCCCAAGAGAGTTCGGGCGATGGCAGGCCTTCATCGGAGCGGAAAGCGCCCTATTTGTCGGTCGTCGTGGCGGCTCGGAACGATGACCATGGCGGCAATCTGCTGGGGCGCATGCAGGTCTTCGTGGATGCCTGGATCAACCAGGCCAGGCGCCACCATCTCTCCTCGGAACTGATCATCGTCGAATGGAATCCTCCGGCCGGGCGTGAGCGGCTGGCGCAGGCGCTCCGCTAGCCGAGCGATACCGGGCCATGCGAGGTACGAATCATCGAGGTGCCACCCGAAGTAGACGGCCGCTGCCGGGACGCGGCGGCTCTCCCCTTGTGTGAAATGATTGCCAAGAATGTGGGGATCCGCCGGGCGCGGGGCGAGTTCATTCTGGCAACCAATATCGACATCGTGTTTTCCGACGAGCTGGTCCAGTTTTTGGCGTTGCAGTGGCTGGAAAGAGGCCGCCTGTACAGGATCGGCCGGCACGATGTCATGAGCGGCGTCCCGGTGGATGGCACGCTCGACGAACAACTCGCGTACTGCGCCAGCCACTTGATCCGGGTGCATGCGCGCGAGGGCGTTTACGGCTTGACTCAGGACGGCTTCCGGCGGAGCCCGGAACAGGACATCGCCCGAGCGGAATCGGGTATCCATTTCGGCAGGGGTTGGTTTCCGGTAGAGTGGTGTGCTTCGCAAGAACCGTTTCGCTGGATAGAGAACGACGCCGAAGTCTGGCTCCGCGTTCCCGCGGCCGGGCACGCGATGTTACTGGAGGTCGAACCCGGACCGGGTGTGGGTCTGCCCCCGCAGACCTTGCAGGTGTTCGACGCGAACGGTTCAATGGTGGCGGAATGGAGGGTTTCGGCGCGGACCAAGCTGCAAATGTGGCTGCCACCGGCTTCGGACGACAGCGTTCAATCATTCCGCCTGCGCGTGCCGGACGGCGGCCGGCCCGTGGTCCACGATCCGCGCATTCTCAATTTCCGGGTCTTCCGCTGCGACTGGGTCGAACAGATGCCAAGGATTGCACCCGCGCCGTTCGCCTCGGTGGTCCGGGAGGCTCGCCCGACGCTGGCGCGTCTGGTCGCAAGCTTGGGAGTTCCGTCGATGCTCTTCAAAGGGCCCGCCATTTTACGGGCGGCGGTGCGCCTCCTGAGCGAGCGGGGGGACGACATCTTCGGACCCGGCATTGAATTCTGGGGCAAAGGATGGCATGGTCTGGAGCAGGCGGGCGCCGAAAGATTTCGTTGGGTATCCCAGGATGCGGAACTCGTGGTGCGGACTACCGACAGGAGACGCAACCTGGCTTTGCTGGTGGAACCGGGTCCGGGCGTAGGCTACCGGCCCTTCCACCTTCTCATTACGCTTTCCAACGGAGAGGTTGTAGGGCGGGCGCGTGTGAAGGGACCGACCTACGTGAAAGTCCCCGTTCCAGCGCGGCGAGGAAGGGTCACCGCTCTCTTCCTGACCACGAAGGAAGGGGGATTGCCTGTCGCGGGAGAGCCGCGCATTCTCAACTTTAGAATTTTCGGATGCGGATGCGCCGCCGGAAGCGCTCCGAGTATGTCCGCAGAGCCGGAACGCCTGGCACCGTGGACCGCGGTAACCGTGGAATCGCGACCCACGGAGATGGATTGGGCGTCCGAGCTGAAGGAATGCCGGCGGGTGATTGCCGACATGGGCAAGCCCGTATCTTTGCACACATACGCCTGCGGCGGCTTTACCATGATGGCTCGCGAGCATTGGTTCGACGTTCGAGGCTACGCGGAGCTGAACCAGTTCTACTCGATGCATCTCGATTCCGTCCTGTGCTATGCCGCGCACCACGCTGGGGCGCGGGAGCAACTCCTGCCGGAGCCGATGCGCATCTACCACATCGAGCATGGCGCCGGGTCGGGGTGGACACCCGAAGGAGAAGGTAAGCTCCCGGCCCGCATGCCGCAAGATAGCATTCGCGTTGTATCTTATCGAGACCTGGCGGCGTTGATTGTGCAGATGCGCAGCCTTCACGCCCCGGTGATTTTCAACAAGGATGATTGGGGTCTGGCCGCGTTCACTTTTTCGGAAACCGCGCCGGCGAAAACCGCATGCGGCTCAGAGACTGGCAGTTGAAGGAATTCGAGTCATGTCAATACACCCGGGAAGCTCCGCACCTTACATCTCGGTAGTGGTTGCCGCCAGGAATGATAATCATGGCGGTAATATGATCGGGCGGATGCAGGCCTTTGTCGATTCCTGGATCGGCCAGGCGAGCCGGTACGATCTCTCGTGCGAGATCATCGTGGTGGAATGGAACCCTCCAGCGGACCGCGCCAGGCTGATGGACGAACTCCGATGGCCGGAAGACATGGACCGGTGCGAGGTTCGGTTTATCGAAGTGCCCCGCGAAGTTCACGATCGCCTGCCGAATGCAGCTACCATACCGTTGCACCAGATGATCGCCAAGAACGCCGGCATCCGCCGCGCGCGCGGCCAATTCGTACTCGCCACGAACCTCGACATCATATTCTCGGCCGAGCTGATGCAGTTTCTGGGAGAGCGCCGTCTGGAGCACGGGAAGATGTACCGGATGGATCGGACCGACGTCGCCAGTCACATTCCCGCCGGCGCAACGGTGGATGAGCTGCTCGCGTTCTGCGAAAGTCACGTGCTCCGGATTTTTGCCCGCGAGGGAGTAATGAAGTTGTCGAGCGATGGCCGGCGTGTTCTTGAGGACGAAGATATAGTCGCGCCCGGGGAGGGTATTTGGTTCGGAACCGGCTGGCACGCAATCGAGAAGACCGACTGCCGGCGGTACCGCTGGGCGGAGCCCGAGGCGGAGATTGTTTTCGAGCGGCCACCAGAAGCTGCACCCCGGCTGCTGATCGACGCGGAGGTGGGCCCCAGCGCCGGGGGCTGGCCGCTGGTGGTTGAGGTGGTTTCCCCGGCTGGCCGTGTGTTGACGTCCGCGAGGGTGGACGGAACGTGCAAACTGCGGCTGCATATTCCGGATCACTTGTCTTCCGGCACGCTTCGTTTCCGGCTTCAGGGCCGCAAACTTCCGCTCGCTCGAACTCCGCGTATTTTGATGCTCCGTGTATTCGGACTGAAATGGGAAGTTCCGCCCAAATGGCTGGCGGGAGTATCTCTCGTACGGGGAACTCAGCCCGCGCGGGAAGCCACTGTTCTGGTGCGTTCCGCCGACCCGCGCTCGGTTCAGCTCGCGATCAGGCCGGGACCGGACTCCAGTCTGGAAGCTCTCGAAGTCAAACTGACCGATCCGGCCGGGAATGTCGTGTTCCAGGCAGGGGACCGCCTGCCCGCGGTGTCCGGGAATCGGGACGAGGCCGAATACCTTCTCTCGCTCGACCTGGGTTTCAAACTGCCGGGCGGCCCTGCTTGTGGAGCGTGCGTCCCGGACGCGGAAGACGGAAGCAAGCCTGAGTCGTCCGATGTCAACTGGTTACTGGAAGTATTGGACACCGAAGCGCCTGTCGACTGGACTGTTTATCCGCAAGCGCCCACCTCGGGAGCCGCTCTCATTGCCAACGAGGCATACCTGCACATTAGCGCGTGCGGTGACTTCACCCTGCTTTCGCGTGAGGATTGGTTCGCCCTTCGTGGGTACCCCGAATTTCCAGTCTGGCCCATGAACATCGACTTGTTGTTCTGCTACGCGGTCCACTATGCCGGAATCAGTGAAGTGGTTTTGCGCGAACCGATGCGCGTCTACCACACAGAACACCTTTCGGCTGCCGGCTGGACTCCGGAAGGCGAGGAAGAGCGCGCCGCCCGCATTGAGGCCAAAGGCGTAGCGGAGATCCAATTCGCCACAGTGATGGAATGGATCGATCGCATGCGCCGATTCAATGCGCCGATGATCTTCACTCTAAACAATTGGGGCCTGGCCGGCATGATGCTTCCGGAAACGAGGGTTGAGGCGGAGGGGTGACTTTCTCGGAGCGGATTCCCCGGCCGGATCTAGTGACGGTACCAGACATCTGTGTGGGGTGAGCCCTTTAGCTCGCGGGCCTGATTTCTGTCCGGCCCATGCCGGGCGGAAGCCCGGCCATAGCCCGGAAAGGTCGCCCCACTGGCGGCACTGGATGCGACTGTATCGTATGGGGCCGGGCAGGCTATCTGTGCCACCCAGCCATGAGGCTCGCTCCGTCCACAGGGCCCTTCACCTGCGGACGTGTACGGCGAAAAGACCTACCGGCGGCTGTGAGGATGGGGACTCCGCCACAGCCAGCACATTCTGTGAACTCTCGCCACGTTGCGGCGATTCTCTTGGGGTCAATAAAGGGATCGGTCGATTTCGCCGAAAGAGTACTGTGTATGCCTACTACGCGAACCCTGCTGATTGGCCTTGTCGCAAGCTGCGTTGGTCTAGCCCTACGCGCACCGCGTATCTTCTCGCGCTCCAGCAGGTTCCGCTCCTCCGCGATGATCGGCATTGCGCAGAACTCGTCCGCGCGAATCTCGTCGAATCCGATACGCCATGGCTTGAAGCGGGCCGGTTGATTACGTCGCGCGGACGGCCCCGCCCCACCGCCACACCCGCACGTGCTCGCCGCGCGGCGCCCACACCGCCGGGTCCGAGGCCGGGCCGTAGAGCGCCAACACCGGCGTGCCCACGGCCGCGGCCAGGTGCGTGATGCCCGAATCGTTGCCAATGTATAACCGCGCGCGCGCCAGCCAGCACGCCAGGTCGTAGAGATCGTCGATGCGCACCGCGCCTTCGAGCGGCGGATCGTCCGCCCCCGAACACCAGCGCACCGGCATGCTCCGCTCCAGCTTGCGCGCCAGCCCGCGGAACTTCTCGAGCGGCCAGTTCTTCTTTGGGCTGCCGGAGAACGGATGGATCGCGGCGAAGTCTTCGCGCTCCACGTCGCAGCGGATGCGCGGAGTTCCATCGCTCGCGCCATTCGCCATCGAGCGCACCTGTATCAAGTAGAAATCTGCCGCGTGCAACCCCGAACCCTCCGGCGGAATCGCCGAAAGAAACGTGAACGGAAGCTGAAGCGCGCGGACCAACTCACGAAACTCGCTCCGGTTCGCGCCGTACCACGACACGATCGAGTCGAATCCGCGCAGTTCTTCGAGCAGGCGCGCGGGCGGCTCCGTCACGCCCAGCAGATCGAGCGACGTGGATGCGATGGAGCGCACGCGATCCGCGAATCGCACCAGCGGGACATTTGCCGAGGCGGCCCAAACCTCCAGGTATTCGCTTCGCAGGCACTCCAATGCCGGCAGCGATACGATGAAATCGCCGATCGCGCCCGGGCGGATCACGAGTCTTCGCACAGCAGGTCCAGTATCGCAAAAACAGAAGGCTTAGGTTTCGATTTATCCACAGAAGATACACCTCAACTTCTTTGTAACCGGTTCGAAACAAAGGAAATAAATACTGAGGAAAAGGGGGTTGGAGATCACAAAAAAGGTTGACGAAAGACCGTGGTGAGGGCATATTGGGAGAGGTTCCAAGAGGTTTGAGGAACAGCAAGCCTCCGGAAACGTAGCGGACCAGGAACGGTGATCCGTAGCCGAGAGATCTAGTGATAGAAACGGGCTGCGGGGAG
>JBEKSR010000190.1:0-6492 GCA_049516835.1 Bryobacteraceae bacterium
AAGACGGTGAAGAACGCCGAGCTGATGCTCTGCCACAGAGAAATGTAGGTGTCGGCGGTGCCGATGTAGAAATCGTCGTCCTTTCCGGGCGGCACGTGGCGGCGGGCGCGCAGAATGCGGCGGGCCTCGTCCTGCGCGCGGTCGAAGACCTGTTCGCCGCCTTCCGCTTTGACTTGCAGCGTGAGGCTATTGCGCTGGCCGCGCAGCTTGAGGTAGGTTCGCAGCGGGACCACCAGGAAATTGTCCTGGTCCTGGCCGAGCACCGATCCGATGCGCTCGAAGGTCCCCACCACGGTGAACTCGGCGGCGCCGGCGCGAACGACGCGGCCGATGGGATCGGCGTCGGGAAAGAACTCCTGCGCCAGGCGGTCGCCAATCAGGCAGACTTCCGCGGCATGGCGGTCTTCCACCTCGGTGAAGTAGCGCCCCAGTTGGACCGTGCGGGTGTCGATATCCGCCATGGTGGGCGTGTAGCCGTACATGGTGGCGTCGTCGAGCTCGTGGTCTTTGTAACGGAGGGTGGCGCTGCTGCTGATGGAGGCGCCCACCAGTTGGCAACTGCGGCAGGCTTCGGCGAGCGCCTGCATGTCGTCGGGGTAAAGATAGCGGTTGCGCTGGGCTTTGGTGAGGAGCGTGAAATCGGTCACCACAAAGGGCATGCGCGCAATGCGGAAGACGTTGGTGCCCAAGTTGGCGATCTTCTGTTCGACGTAGACATTGGCGCCCTGCACCAGGGTCATGACGGTGATGAGGGTGGCGACCCCCATGGTCAACCCGAGCACCGTGAGCGAGGCGCGCAATTTGTGGGCGCGGATGGAATCCACCGCCAGCGCCAGGTTGTCGGCCACGCCAATCATGTCATAGGGTAACTTTTCGCCAGTTCTTGCCTGCCTGGACGACCAGTTCGGCGGGTGGGCTGGGCAGCGCCAGGTCCTTCACCTTCTCGCCGTTGATCTCGACGGCGCCGGCTTTGATTTTGCGCACCGCGTCGCTCACCGATTCCGCCAGTCCGATCTTAGCCAATAGCTTGTCCACGCGGATGCCGTTGGCCGCGCGCACGCCCTCGGGCAGTGGCACGGTGGGAATGTCCGCGGGCACTTCCTTGCGGCGCACCACGGCGTTGAACACCTCGGCCGCGCGCGCGGCTTCGGCCGCCGAGTGAAAGTCGGTGACGATCAGCCTGGCCAGCTCCAGCTTGGCCTCCATGGGATGCATGCCGGCGCGGATGGCGGCAATTTCGGCCATGCTCTTGTCGGTGAGCAGCTCGTAGTAGCGGAACATCAGCTCGTCGCCGATCTGCATCACCTTGCGGAACATGACCTCGGGCGGCTCGGTGATCCCGATGTAATTCCCCAGCGACTTGGACATTTTGTTGACGCCGTCGAGACCTTCGAGAATGGGCAAGGTGGCGACGATTTGCGGCGGCTGGCCGAAATCCCTTTGGATCTCTCGGCCTACCAGCAGATTGAATTTCTGGTCGGTGCCGCCCATCTCGACGTCGCACTCCAGGACCACGGAATCGTAGGCCTGCGCCAGCGGGTACATCAACTCGTGCATGGAAATGGGGACGCCTTCCTTGTAACGCTGGGCGAAATCGTCGCGCTCGAGGATGCGCGCCACGGTGTACTTCGAGAAGAGGCGGACCAGGTCCATGTACTTCAGCGGCTCGAGCCAATCGCTGTTGAAGCGGACTTCGGTCTTGCGAGGATCGAGGATCTTGAAGACCTGCGCCTTGTAGGTTTCGGCGTTCCGGGCGATGGCCTCGCGCGTCATGGGCGGGCGCGTCACATTGCGCCCGGAGGGATCGCCGATCATGGCGGTCATATCGCCGATGAGGAAGATGACGGTGTGGCCCAGGTCCTGGAAATGTTTCATCTTGCGCAGGATGACGGTGTGGCCCAGGTGCAGATCGGGAGCGGTGGGATCGAAACCCACTTTGACGCGCAGCGGCCGCCCCTTCCTGGCGGCCTCGGTCAGCCGCTCGCGCAAGTCTTCTTCGCGGATGATCTCCGCCATCCCTTTCAGCAGGTAGCTCAGTTGTTGGTCGAGTGTCATCGGTATCGCGGGCAGGCGCGCGAGATGGGGAGCGAGGCCCAGTTCACATCTTATAGCGGCCCAGGTCCTCGTCGTTGAGGCCCTCGAGCCAGCGGCGCATCTCTTCGGTATTGACTTTGTCGGAAACCGTCGACGCCAGCTTGGTGGATTTCAGGACGCCCTCTTCCACGTAAATGGGGCAGTCCAGCCGGAGGGCCAGGGCCAGGGCGTCGCTGGGGCGCGAATCCACGCTGATCAATTCGCCGTCGCGGTCCAGCCAGATCACGGCATAGAAGGTGTCGTCCTTCAACTCGCTCACCACCACCTTGTGCAGGCCGGTGTTCAGACCCAGCAGCAGGCTCTTGATCAGGTCGTGGGTCATGGGCCGGGGTGTCGCGACCTTTTCGATTTCGAGGGCGATGGCATTGGCCTCATAAACGCCCACCCAGATGGGGAGCACCGCGTTGCCATTGAGGTCCTTCAAAATGACGATGGGTGTGTTGGTGACGGGATCCATCATGAGCCCGCGAATTTTCATTTCGATTTCCATGGCGCTCTCTCCCCGTTTTCATTACACCACAGATACACTTTCGCCCACCAAGGAGTTCGGGCCGGAGCGTGTGACGCGCACCGAAAGATACTTTCCCACCAGATTGTGGCTGTTGGAACCGGCTACGGTGAAGTTGAGGGTACGGTTATCGGAGGTCCGGCCGATCCACTGGCCGAGCGCCTGGTTGCGGCCTTCCACCAGCACCTCCCGAATGCCGCCGATGAGCAAAGCGTTGCGCCGGATCTGAATGGCGCGCTGTTTCTCCTGGACGATGACCAGCCGCCGCTGCTTCTCAACGCCCGAAACCTGGCCGCCCATGGCGAGCGCGGCCGTGTTGGGACGCGGCGAGTACTTGAAGCTGAACAACGAGTCGTACTGCGCCTCGTCGAGCAGGCTGAGCGTCCGCTCGAAATCTTCCTCGGTCTCGCCGGGGAAGCCGACGATGATGTCGGTGGTGATGGAGTAGTTGCGCCGGGCGGTCTTGAGCCACTCGATGCGGCGCATGTAGTCGTCGCGGGTGTAGAGGCGGTCCATCCCGGCCAGGACCTTGGTGGAGCCGGACTGGACGGGCAGATGCACGTGGTCGCAGATGGCCGGGTTGGAGTCCATGGCGTCCACGATGCTCCTGGTGAAATCGCGCGGGTGGGAGGTGATGTAGCGGACGCGGCGGATGCCCGGGACCTCGGCCACGCGGGCCAGCAGCGCGGCGAAATCCCAGCCGGCGGGGGACGGATCGCGATAGCTGTTCACGTTCTGGCCCAGCAACTGAATCTCGGTCGAGCCCCGCTCGGCCAGGCCGCGCGCCTCCTCCATCACGCTGGCGCTGGGGCGGTTGCGCTCGGGGCCGCGCGTGAAAGGCACCACGCAGTAAGCGCACCGCTTATCGCAGCCCTCGATGATGGTGATCGAGGCGCGGTGGGGATTTTCGCGGTGCGTAAAAGGGGTGTCGAAGGTCTCGTCCGTCGAAAGGCTCAGGCCGGTGACGCGGCGGTTGCCGGATTCGATCTCGGCCAGCATCTCGGCCAGCCGGGTATAGCTGGCGGAGCCCGCGACGAGGCTGACGTGCGGGGCGCGGTCGAAGATTTTCTCGCCTTCCTGCTGGGCCACGCAGCCCAGCACGCCGAAGATCTTGCCCTTGCCCGCGTTGCGCTTGAATTGCTGGAGGCGGCTAAACACCTTCTGCTCGGCCTTGTCGCGAATGCTGCACGTGTTGTAGAGCACCAGTTGGGCGTTTTCCGGCGTCTCCACCTGGGTGTAGCCCCGGGCCATGAGGGCGCCGACGACCTTTTCGGAATCGTGCACGTTCATCTGGCAGCCGAAGGTTTCGAGATAGAAGGTTTTCCCAGGCACTGCCTCTATTCTACCGTGGGTAGCGCCGGCGATCTTGTGTGTGCCCCAAAGGGGCTGGTTACCAGTGGGGGAAGGACCCACTCGAACAGTTGATGGTTAGATTCGATAGCTGGCGAGCGGCCCGCTCTGGAAACGGGGCGGGTCGAAACCTCGCGACAAAGTCCACGCATGGTGGGCGAGCAATCTGGCAGGCCGTAACGCGTGTAAAGCTCGAGCAGGCCTCGAAAGCGGCAATGTGGACGCCGACCCGTCGCAAGATCGGGGAAGGCAGAACCGATGGGGAAGAACCCGGCGCGGGAGCGCGCTACAACGATAACCGTCGAGCACCCGTCGTCCGGTCCACCGGGGTAGTGAGCACGGCATGCCAGAAAGGTAATCGAGCATCAGTGGGGGAGGCCCGGGATGGTCGCGGGGTCGCGAACCGCGAACGTCGCCAGAAAGGGCGGCGGACCCTCTGGGCGTCGGAAAGGGCCAGATGTACCGAGGAAGCCGGGTAACTCCGGGGGAGGGAAGGGCCCTTGCTTCTGGTGTGTTTGTGAAGGAGGAAAGGACCGGTGAGTGGCGATGAGCCTGGCAACACCGGATAAAATCCGGGACCTGCAGATCAAGCTGTATCGAAAGGCGAAGAATGAGCCGGAATTCCGTTTTTATCAGCTCTACGACAAGGTGTACCGCGCAGACATTCTGATCCACGCGTATATGCTGGCGAAGTCCAACGAGGGCGCGCCGGGAGTGGATGGGGAGAGCTTCGAGGCCATCGAGTCGAGAGGACCAGCGGGACTGATGGAATGGTTGAACGGCCTCGGGAAGGAACTACACGACAAGACGTACCAACCCCAACCTGTGCGGAGGGTGATGATCCCGAAGCCGGGGGGCGGGGAGCGGGCACTTGGAATCCCAACCATACGGGATCGGGTGGCGCAAACCGCTGTAAAGCTGATTATTGAACCGATCTTCGAGGCGGATTTGGAGCCGAACGCTTACGGCTACCGTCCGAAGCGGAGTGCGCAGGATGCGGTCCAGAAGGTGGATGAACTGCTGCATCAGGGCTACACGGAAATCGTTGACGCGGATCTGTCGAAATACTTCGACACCATTCCACATTCCGAACTCATGCAATGCGTGGCTCGGAGAATCGTCGATAAGCACATGCTGCATGTAATCAAGATGTGGTTGAAAGTGCCGGTCGAGGAACGGGATGAGAAGGGGAAGAAGAGGCTAACGGGCGGTAAGGACAAGGATCGCGGCACGCCGCAAGGCGGTGTGATCAGCCCCCTGCTCGCGAACCTGTATATGAACCGGATGTTGAAGGGATGGCGCCAGACCGGGCGGGCGGAGCAGTTTCGGGCGCGAATCGTGAACTACGCGGACGACTTCGTGATTCTCAGTCGCGGCCAAGCGGCAGAGGCACTGAAATGGACGCGCGGGGTGCTGGAGCGGCTGGAACTGACACCGAACGAGAAGAAGACGAGCCTCCGGGATGCACGGCGGGAGCGATTCGACTTTCTGGGCTATACATTCGGGCCGCACTTCAGCGGGCGGACTGGCAGGGAGTACATCGGGTACAGTCCATCGAAGAAGAGCGTGGGCAAGATGAAGCGGAACGTGGGGGAGCATCTGACGCCTGGCAATAACCGCCCCTGGGAAGAAGTACGAGACCGGCTGAATCAAAAACTGAGAGGCTGGCAAGCATACTTCGCACTGGGGAGTACGGCGCGGGCGTATCGGGGACTCGATGAGTACGTTGAAGAGCGGGTACGGCACTTTCTGAGACGGCGGCACAAGGTGTCCACGCAAGGCACCCGCCTGTTTTCCATGCCACAGGTGTACGGGCCATTGGGGGTATTTCGCCTCCGAGGTCCGCTACGCGCTGCCGGTTCGTGAGCCTGCGGTGAAGCCAGTCGGAAAGCCGGATGCGGGAAATCCGCACGTCCGGTTTGACGAGCGGGGTTGGGAAACGGGACGGCGCTTGGCGTCAGCACCCGCGCCCAACCTCGACTCTACCGCCGGTGTGTTCCAGTTCGGGCACCCCCACCGGCGGCAAGACCGCCGGCGCTACGTCGCGGAAAGCGGCACTGTCGCAAAAAGCGACAGGCAAGGTCGCGGACGTGGGCGGGTGTACCAGGCATAACTTCTTGCGCTACCGAGCGTTGGTTGGTTTGGAAATCGGCATGCAGGTGCGAAGCCCGAATCGCATGAACGCGGCAATCACGGACGAAGAAGCAATGGGGCGCGTCATGAGGGGCGAGACCTCGTCGTATGAGGTTCTCGCGACGCGCTATCACGGGCGCCTGCATCGGCTGGCACAGAAGTTCCTGCACAGCGAAGCCGACGCCGAAGATGCCGTGCAAGGAGCGCACCTGCTGGCGCTCAGGCATATCGACCAGTATGCGGGGCGCTCCAGCTATTTCACTTGGATGAGCTCCATCACCGTCAATGTGGCGCTTGGCCAGATGCGCCAAAGGAAGGGAGTTGTGGAGGCCGGCGAAGAACAGGTCCGCTCGCTCCGCTCGCCCATGCGCGACCCGGAGCAGCAGGCCATCGACCGGCAGTTCGAT
>JBEKSR010000191.1:0-6469 GCA_049516835.1 Bryobacteraceae bacterium
AGATCGCGGGCGCGCAGGGGCACTCCGGGTACGGAACGTTCCCGCGCGTAATCAGTTGCATGGCGGCCGGCATGGACATGACGCCGCTGATCACCAAGAAGATTGGGATCGGCGAAGTGCCGGACCACGTGAAGCTGCTGCAAACCGACAAGACGAATTGCAAGATCACTTGTGTGATGTAGGAGGGAAACATGATTCAGACTAAAGCGTGGATAACTACCGACCGGCCGGACCTGGTTTTCGAGAACACGGCCGTGGGCCGGATGAAGAAGGAAATCTGGGATGCGGACGAGGCGCAGCTTGACGCCATCCTGGCCGAATACGGCGTGCCATCGCCGGGCGGGTGCGAGTGGGCCAAGCCCGGCAGTTACATTCAGACTACCGTCCGGCACGACCTCGAACTGCAACGCAAGAAGAACGACGTGGTCATTATTCCGGTGGGCTCGACGGAACTGCACGGGGACCACACGGTGTCGGCCATGGATACGCTCTTCGTCAGCATGATTGCCGAGGGCGTGCGGCGCTACACCGCCAAACGGGGTGCTCCGGTGGCGCTGGCGCTTCCACCGTGGATGTACGGCTGCCACCCGCAGCACCACCTGGGCATGCCCGGCACGGTCATCATTCGCGAGGATGTGGCCCGGGAACAGCTCATCGACGTGATGCTGGGGTTGTGGAACGACGGCTTCCGCAAGCAGATCATCCTCAACAACCACGGGCAGCTCTGGGTTCTGGAAGCGGCCCTCCAGCAATTCTGCAAACGGTACCAGTTGCCGGGAATCTATCGCGTAATCGACTGGCACCGGGCGACGCGGGAGATGTGGAGGACCAAGGACCGGGGCGGCGATTGGGAGACCAACTTCATCCACGCCGATGAAGCCGAGACCTCCGTCGGGCTGCTGCTGTTTCCGAAGATGGTCAAGATGCAGTACGCCGTGGAGACCGAGCCCAAGGCGCTGCTGCCCGGCGGGCACCTGGACACGGCGGTGGAGGCCTTCAACCGGCCCAGCCGCTGGTCGGAGGGTGAAGGGCAATCGGCCATCGAGATGGCCGGCACTCCGGAAGGCGTGGTCGGAAAGCCCACTCTGGGCGAAGCGCGGAAGGGCAAGCGCCCGGTGGCGGCCATCCTCCGGTACCTGACCCTGCTGTGCGACGAGTACCTGGAGGCGTATCCTCCGGGGACGGCGCCGGCGACGGAGATGGTGAGCCTCCGCGACCCCGCGGAGCTGGCGCCATACCTCAAGGAGCCCATGAGCCCGGGCTGGAAGTCGGTCTACGGTCTGCCGCCGATCGCTTCCTAGGGTGCCTTGGAAGGCTTGGTGGGGCAGGCGGCGCCGCCTGCCCTCGCCAGCCGCCGGCAGGCGGCACCGCCTGCCCCACCACAGAATACTGAGAGCTTCACAGGAGTACCAAGGCTATGTCATCAAGCGTGAGGATCGCCATCACGGCGGCGCCGGGGCAGGCTCGCCCGGCGCCGCTGTTGCTGTTCGGCGACATCGCCGATGCGTTCCGGCAAGCCGCCGGGTTCGGTTGCCAGGGCGTCGAAATCCACATGCGGCAGGCGCAGGACGTGGATGTCAAGCTGGTGAAGCGGCTGATGGCGGATTATGGATTGGGGGTTCCGACGCTGGGCACCGGTATGGCCGCCGGGGACGGGCTGAGCTTGTCCCACGCCGATGCGGAGGTCCGCGCGCAAACCGTGGAGCGAGTGCGCGGGCACATCGATTTCGCCGCGGAGGTCGGCTCGGCGGTGACCATCGGGAGCTTGAGCGGCAAGCTGGGGGAGCGCCGCGACCGGAGATCGAGGGCGCTCGAAAGCCTGGCGGAAGTGTGCGGCCTGGCCAGGCGCGCGGGTGTCACGGTGCTGCTCGAGCCGCTGAATCGCTACGAGTGCGACTACCTCAACACGCTGGCGGACGGAATGCAGGCGGTGTCGGAGATTGGCGCGCCGAATCTCAAACTGCTGGCGGACACGTTCCACATGAACATTGAAGAGGCGGACATCGGCGCCAGCCTGAGGGCGGCGGGAAGCCTGGTAGGGCATGTGCACCTGGCGGACACCAATCGCCAGGCGCCCGGACACGGCCACCTGGACGTGGCCGCCGTCCTCAGAACTCTGGACGAGATCGGCTACCAGGGCTATCTCTCGTTTGAGGTGTTTCCACTGCCGACACCGGCGCAGGCCATCCGGGACGGCATGGATGCCATCCACGCGGCCATCGAATCCGATCAAGAATAGAAGGGGAGAAAGAAAATCGTGACGCATCAGACGCTTCGATTTGGTGTCTTGGGAGTGGGCCGGATTGGGAAGATCCACGCCGGAAACCTGGCGAGCCGGATTCCAGGGACGGAAGTGGCGGCCCTGGCCGATATATTCCCGGACGAGCTGGCCGCCGTGGCGGCAAAGTCAAATGTCGGGAAAACATTTTCAGATTACCGGCGGGTACTGGAACTTCCGGAGGTGGATGCGGTGGCCATCTGCACGCCCACCAACACGCACTACCAGATGATTCTGGACGCCGCGGCCGCGGGTAAACACATCTTCTGCGAAAAGCCCATCGACCTATCGATCGAGAAGATCGTCAGGATCAACGCGGAGGTGGAAAAGCGCGGAGTCGAGTTGATGGTGGGCTTCAACCGGCGCTACGATCCCAACTTTCTGAAAGTGCATGACACGGTGAAGGCGGGAGGAATCGGCGAGCCGCATATTTTGCGAATCACCAGCCGCGATCCGGCGCCGCCGCCCGAAACCTACATCCGGGCGTCGGGCGGAATCTTTCTGGATATGACCATCCACGATTTCGACATGGCCCGGTATCTCATGGGTGACGTGACCGAAGTGTACGCCAGAGCCAACGTGCTGGTGGACCCGGTATTCCGGACAGCCGGCGACTGGGACACGGTGATGGTGACGCTGACGTTCGCGAACGGGGCGCTGGGAGCGATCGACAACAGCCGCAAGGCCGTCTACGGGTACGATCAGCGCGTGGAGGTGTTCGGTTCCGAAGGCATGATCGCGGTGAAGAACAACACCCACGACAACCACGTCCGGCTGGACCGGGAGGGCACTCACTCGGCTCTGCCGCTCGATTTCTTCATGGACCGCTACACGGAATCCTATTTGAAAGAGATGGAGGCATTCGTGGATGCAGTCCGGAACCACCGGCCGGCCCCGGTGAACGGGAACGACGGTCTGATGGCCGTAGTGATCGGTCTGGCGGCCGCGAAATCGGTGCGAGAAAACCGGCCGGTGAAGCTGACGGAAATCTACGAAAGGAGCGCATAGGATATGTCAAGCCGGCTGAACGTCGGAGCGATTGGGTTGGGAAGGCTGGGGCGGGTGTATGCGCAGGACCTGGCGCAGCGTGTCCCCAACGCGCGGCTGGTGGCGGTGGCGGACCAGAAGGCGGAGTTGGCCGAGGGGTTCGCTAGGGAGTTCGGCGTTCCCAAATGGTACCAGAGCCATCAGGAATTATTGAGCGATCAAGACGTGGAAGCCGTAGCGGTGGTGACGTCCACCAGCACGCACAAAGAGGTGGTCCTCGACGCCGTCCGGAATGGGAAGGCGGTCTTTTGCGAAAAGCCGATCGCCATGTCTCTCGAGGAAGCACGGGAAATGCTGCAGACGGTGGAAGCTGCGGGCGTGTTCTTTCAGCCGGGGTTTCAACGGCGGTTCGATGCCGGGTATGTGGCGGCGAAGAAGCAGATCGAAGCGGGAGTTATCGGCACTCCCGTGGTCTTGACTTCGACCTCGCGGGACCCGTACCGCCCGCCGCTGGAATTCTGCGATCCCAAAGTGAGCGGCGGCATGATCGCCGACATGGGCATCCACGATTTCGACGTGGCGCGCATGTACATGGGGGACGTGAAGAGCGTGTATGCCGTCGGCTGCACCCTGGCGTATCCCGAGATGAAATCGGTGGGCGACATCGACAATGCGATCATCAACATGGTTTTCGAGAGCGGTGCGCTGGGCGCCGTGCACTTAAGCCGGAACGCGGTTTTCGGCTACGACATTCGCGCCGAGATCTGGGGGACCAAAGGCTCGCTGCAGATTGGCTATTACCGGCAGACGCCGATCCTGGTGATGACCAAGGAAGGCATCACGCACGACGTGGTGCCCTACTTCATGGAACGCTTTGAGAGCGCCTACCTGGCCCAGATCCAGGATTTCGTGAACAAGGTCCAGCACGGCGGGAAACCGGCCGTTACGGGAGCGGACGCCGTGGCGGCGATGCGCATCAGTCTGGCGGCCACGCGGTCGCTGCATGAGGGGCGGATTGTGGTGGTATAAGAATTAACTTCTCGTGGCTCGGCGTTGATAGTATGGAAGCAGGGAGAGTGGCGCGTGACTTTGACTGTTACGCTGGAACCGGAAGTGGAGGCAGGGCTTCTTGCCCAGGCCCGCGCCAAGGGTGTGTCTCTCGGGGTCTATGTCCGCGAACTGCTGGGACAGATGGCTCGTGGTCCATTGACACAGAACTTGAACGCCAATGAATGGGAAGAAGCGTTTGACGAGTGGGTGGAAGGTTCCGGCGAGGTGCCGCACCTGCCGGATGAAGTGCTTCGTCGCGAATTTCTCTACCATCGGGATTGAGCCTTAAGTGGACCATCTCGCGGACACCAACATTCTGGTTCGAGCAATCGAAAAGCACCATCCATCGGGCCATCACGCGAGGAACGCCCTGAAGGTCCTTCGCCGGAACGGCGATCGTGTCTGCGTCACCGCGCAGAACGTCGTTGAGTTTTGGAGTGTCTGCACGCGGCCGGTTGCCAGAAATGGTCTGGGCCTCTCACGGCAGCAAGTGGCGCGGCACGTCTCTCGGATCGATGGCTTGTTCCATTTTCTGCCGGACGTTCCTCAGATCTACGAAGAATGGAAACGCCTCGTGAGGGCGCAAGCCGTGTCCGGTCTGCAGGTGCACGATGCACGGCTCGCCGCGGCAATGAAGGTCTACGGGGTGGTGAGTATCCTCACCTTCAATGTAGACGATTTCAGGCGCTTTCCCGGAATCGACGTTCTTCACCCTGAGACCGTGGTTGAGGAGCACGGGCGCCGGTAGAGTTGAAGATGATGTGGCAGGGCCCGACCAAACCCGCGCGACCCAGGATGTGATAGGTTGAAGGCGGCATGGGACAGACCGAGGGCAATGTTTTGTTTTCGGCGATTCTCGTGGCGTTGTTGGTGATTCTCTGCTTCCAACGCCGGCTGCTGGACGCACTGATCGAAGCCATCAACAATTTCCGGGGCGGCTCTCCGGCTGCAATGCATCCTTCCCCTTCGAACGACGGCGCTCTGCTTCGCAGGAAGTCCCGGAAGACTGAAAATTAGCCCGCGATGTGTTTGGGCTAAAATGTAACTCAAAAGAGATTGACGTCATGACTGGCAATTCTGTCGTCCGCGCCCACATCGATGAACGCACCAAAAGGCAAGCCGCTGCGGCGCTGAAGAAGATCGGTCTCACCGTGTCCGATGCCTTTCGCCTGGTGCTGGTGCGCATAGCGGCGGAAAAAGCCCTGCCGTTCGAGCCGCTCAATCCCAACGCTGAAACCGTCGCAGCGATGAAAGCCACGCGCCGGGGCGAGCTAGTCAAGGTCGGCAGGCCGGACAAACTGCTGCGAAGTCTGAATGCTCGCCGCCGACGCGCCGCTGCCGCGCCGGAATTTCGATCACCCACTGTCCGGCGAATGGAACGATCACCGCGACTGCCACATCAGGCCGGATCTCATTCTCATCTACCGCAAGCCGGATGACGACAGCCTCGAACTTGTGCGCCTTGGCTCGCACAGTGAGCTTGGGCTGTGAAACGGCGGGGGCACGTTTCAAGTTGGACCCTTTGTGAACCAGGCCCGGGGCGACGAACGCGCCGGTTAGCGGAACTCGACAGGAACAGTTGTGAGCGGCAGGCGCGTCTAGTGCGGCCTTGGATTCAAGATCCGGTTCACATGATCGGGATCGCGCGCGATCAACGTCAGATAGGCCCGCGTAGGTTGATCCGGCTCCGCGCGGCCTTGCTCCCAATCCCGTAGGGTCCCAAGGGGGATGTGGTAGCGGACCGCAAAGTCCTCCTGTGTGAGTTCCAAAGCGCGGCGGATGATCTTCGCCTGCGGTGTCCGCTTCATCCGCTTGAGGTCCGCTTCGGTCAGCGGCTGCGCGTCGCGATCCGCGCGGGCAGCCTCCTCGATGGCTTCGGGGGTCTTTCGGCATCGTGCCATTCAAATTCCACTTTCATGGTACTACGGGATACCAGTAGTGTTGTCAACCGGGGCAGCGAGCGGGTGTGCGACTTGGAAGGGGCAGGCACGCAGTTCCTTTTGGTATGGGCAAGCTTAACCATGCCCCACCAAGGTGGGGCATGCTTTAGCTTGGAGCGCCGGGATAAACCGGCATTGAGTAGCGGATGAGAGAGCCGTACAAGAAAGGCGTAGCGAGCCGTCTTGGCCCCGAGTCATGCGTGGTCAGCCGTAA
>JBEKSR010000192.1:0-8657 GCA_049516835.1 Bryobacteraceae bacterium
AAGTCGCAAGGCTTCACCGCTTACAAGATCCATCCGCCATGGCTCGCCAACAACGAGGTGGATTACAAGCTGGATATCGAGGTGGCCAAGGCCGTCCGCCAGACCGGCGGCGACGATATGGCGCTGCTGTTCGATCGCGTGGGCGCTTACACCCGGCTCGAGGCCATGAAAGTCGGCCGCGCCCTCGACGAGTTGAACTACGTGTCTTACGAAGATTGTCTGCCGACCGACGATATGGAGGGGCTCGCCGAGCTGGTCAAGGCCCTGGATGTCCCCATTACCATGGGCGAGTTTATTCTCTCGCCTTACGATTACGCTAAGTACATCCGCTTCGGATCGCTTGACGAAGTGCGCTTCATTGTCGATAACCTGGGCGGAATCACTGGCGGCATGAAAGTCGCCCAAATGGCGGAGTGTTTCGGCATGTTGTGCCAGCCTCACAATTGGGGCGATCTGCTGGACCACGCGGTCCACTTCCATTGCGAGCTGGCCATGCCCAATAACGTGTGGTTCGAAATGACGCAGCCCATGGGCATTACCGACCGCCCGTACTTCAAGGACCAGCTCCGCATCGACCCGGACGGCTACGTGCCCGCGCCCCGCAAGCCGGGCCTCGGCTACGAGTTCGACTACAACGCGCTCCACAACATGTTGGACCACGTGGAAACGTAAAAAGGGGTCAGACGCACTTTCCTCGGCGGAAAATGCGTCTGACCCCTTTTTACTTCCGAACCAGTTGCCCGTGCCCCTCGCTCGAAATGAAGGCGCGGAGCTGGTTGTAAGGGCGATGCGGGTTGGATTGGCTCAGTGCGGAGCGTATCCAGCTCTCGTGGTACCAGCGGTCGAATGGCGGATACTCGCCCCGGAGCAATTCCGTTTCTAACTGCTCCAGCGACGCGCGCGCGTCAAAAACGAGCGGCCACATCCGTCCCGCGTCCGGCGCCCGCAGCGCCTCTTCCAGCTTGAGGGCCGCCTGCGTCTGCCGCTGCGCCACCTGGAGGCCGAGCGCGACGTCCAGGGAGAAGAACCGCCGCTCGGAAAGTGACATCCCGGTCTCCGCACGCGCCTCCGCCGCCAGCGCCTCATCCAACTGACTCTTTCGCGACTGCATCAATGCGAGCGTGCCGGCGTCGACCGCCGGGTAGGTTTCGCCGGCCACCTTGCGATACAGCCGGTCGAGCAATTCCTCAATCGCATCCGGGGCCACCCAAAGCTTGTCCGGCGTATCGATGACGGCGAAATACTTGTTGTACGCGGCCTCGGCGGCCTGTGCCGCCCCCGCCCCGCCGGCCGGCCCTCCAAAATACTCGCGCGACCACCAGGCGGTATAGCGTTCCGCCGGCTTAGGCGCGGCATAAATTCCAGGGGCCTCCCAGGTGATGTCCGCGAGCATGCGCGCGCCCATGACGTAATCGCGCACCTCCGACACGTTGACCAGCATGTACTCGGTGGCTCCGGACTTCACAATCTTTTCGAACTGTTCGGAGACGGTGGAAGGCGCCACGGTATGCGTCAACTGCTTCGTCAGTCTGCCGCCCAGGTAAGCCAGGTGGTAGTAGACGCCGTGCTTCCAGCGCCCCAATTCCGACGGCAAGGCGCGCATGTGGCCGTCGTTGTCGTCCGGCCATACCACGATGACATCGGCGGGCAGATCGAACGCCGCGGGATTGCGCTGATACTGGGGCAGCATCTCCGAGTACATGGTGAAGTGAAAGAGTGGAGTCTTGTCTTTGGGGAGCGCCTCGCGGACCATCTTGACTTGCTCGTTGATCACCTCCCGAAAGGTTTTCGCCTTGTCCTCATCCGTGGCGCCCGGGGGGAACGTGAAGGGACGGTCTTCGGTGCCGCGCATGCCGACGGGCCAGATCACGTCCAGGTCCCGGTTCTCCATCAAACCTCCGCGCCAGAACTTGAGCATGCCCTCGCGGTTCGTGAACCAGTTCCACTCCGGCCGCACGCCGCGCTCGGCGGCCAGGTTGTACCGCACGAGGCCGAAGGGATTGGAGACCAGGATGTCGTAGTGGTGCGACGTGTAGTAGAGTCCCCAGTCGCTGGCCAGTTTCTGCACCTCGTAACGCCGATGTACGCGCGTATAGGGAGCCACCATGTTCATACGCAGGCGCAGCGCCGTCTCAAAGAACCGCTTGTACCAATCCAGCGGGACGTCGCCCGTCTGCAAGGGATACCCATTGGCGTCAAAAGGCCGCGGCAGAAGGTCCTCGTCATCGTGGAAGAAGCCGCGATAGCGAAACGCCGGCGGCCCCTGCGCGAAGTTCGTGCGCTTCATCACCAGCGGCTCGCGATGCTCGGGCGCGTACCCGGTCCAGATGTAAAGCGGATCGACGCCCAGCCGCTCGGACAGTATGTAAGCGGCAAACGCGGTGCCGCGCGGGTTCGACCCCACCAGCCATACCGTGCGGTCCCCCGTAACGATGCGGTAACTCTCCCACTGACCTTCGATGGCGCGGGCATCCACGGCAGCCGGCGCCTCGCCGTGGCCGACCGTCACCAGCCGGATGCTGACCCGATCGCCGTCCGGCAGCTTCACCAGCGTAGGCTTATGCCCGCTGATCTTCTCGATGTCACCGGCGAGAAACTCCGCAGCCTGGTGCACGGCCGCATTCTCGTCGTCGCCCACGACAATCTGGCTCACACCGTCTCTCCCCGCCAGTATCACGTCACCCGGGCTCACCGGCCCGGTCTGAACCCACGACCCGCGAAGAGCAGCCGTCCAGGGAGCGGTCTGAGCAGACGCATGGTTGGAGGCGCAGGCGCATAGCGCTATCGCGACGCACCCGATCGCGCGGATTCGCTCGAAAGTCATAATAAGACGATTCTCGCGCGGCGCGGGGCTGTTCTACAAGGCGGCGCGTTTTGCCCGCCCCGCCGCGGTTGGCCGGCGTCCTGCGAGGATCGGGCACTGCGTTATCGTGGAAACATGCCGGCAGCTCAAGGGGATCAAACCAGCCAAACGTTTCGACAACCATATCGGCAACGGGCGCGCCAATGGAGCCGGATGGCTTGGGCTATGGCGTTTCTCTTCGCCAGTATGCCGGCAGCCAGCAAGCTCTTCCTGGGCGTTTGGGGATTCGACGGCGCCGCCGAGATCGCGTGCCTCTGCCTGATCCTCGGCACGTATTTCCACATCGTCAGCCGGCGGAGGGGTCCGGCTATTCCCGACCCGGCAACCATGCTGGATCAGGCCATCCAGCTCGCATCGTCGGGTCAGATCGAGCCGGCAATTACTCTGCTCACGGAGACCATCCGCCTGAGCCCCCAATTGTGGCAGGCATTCCAATACCGCGGTGAGTTGTTCCTTCGGCAGCAGTCCTTCGAGGCGGCCCTCCAGGACTTGAATGAGGCCATCCGATTGGCCCCGGAGGAGCCGCACCTTCTCATCTTGCGTGGGCAAGCCCACAGCCTTCTTGGCGAGGGGCAGCCTTAGCGCGCCACCAGCCGGGCTGGCCCGAGCAAGCCCGAAACCGGCGGCGGCGCATTGCCGCGACCCCTTCCGCCACCCGCGGTCGCGCGCACTTCTACTTCAAGATCGTTCGAGCCCGGCTTCACCACGTTGGTCACCTCCCAACGATACGGCTGCCACGCGTGGGCCTCCAACTCCTTCCCGTTCAGCTTAACCCGAGCGTAGTCGTGCACATCGGCGATTTCCAGAAACACCCGCTTACCCGCCGGCGTGGCGGAAACCGTGAACTGCTTGCGATACGTGGCCGGGCCGGCAAACGATGGCGTGCCCAGGTCCTCCCACGATTTCAGAGGCGTGGTCACCTGCCTGCCGTTCAGATCCAACGCCCAGTCTCCGTCCAGTTCCGCCAGAGTATTGCCGGACGCCCAAGACGGCTCCGGAGCGGCCACCCCGCTGGGAAGCGGCCCGACTACGACGACCTTCGTTTCGTAGGGTCCGAGCACCAGCGGAAAACGCACGGCATCGCTTTCGGCAGTCGCCGCGGAAATGGCATGAATCTCGCCCGTGCCCAAGTCCCACACCTGCGCCTGGCCGCGGCCGGCGATGGTTGCGATGCGCGATTCTTGTTTGTTGCTCTCATTGAAGAAGTAGTACAACTCAGCATCGCGCCAGCTACGGTGCGTGTACGTCAGCCGCTGCCAGGGGCTGTCCAGCGCCACATCCGGTTTCGGAAGCGCCGCGATCACCCGCGGCGTGATGTCGCCGGCGGGCTCTATCAGCGTGGCGAAGCTCAGGTCGGGCGCGGCATCCTTAGCGGCATTCAAGAACGTCTTGTCCACCACCAGCTTTGGCGTCTTGCCCACGAAGATCACCTTGCCGCCCGCTTTGACGAAGGCCTGAAAACGCTCGAGACCGCTCCGCGTGATCACCGTCGTGGACGGAACCACGATGGCCCGGTACACCTGCCCGCTGAGGTTCTTGAAGCCCCCGTCCGCGATGGTCGCCACCGAGCTGAGCGACTGCTCGTCGAAGTAATCCCAATCCACCTGGTGCTCGAGCAACTGCCACCCCAGCTTGGTGGTGCTGCGGTCGGCCTCCTCGTCCCCCATCCACAGGCTGCTGGCGGGATGGTACAGACCCACCTGCGCGGCCGGGCGTCCGATGGCCATCAGATAGCCGGCCCGGTTGGTGTACCACGCCAGCATGGACGCCTGCGGCGGCGGAGCGGGCCCCCCGCCGGGGCCGCCGCGCACCCCCGGGAGGCCGACCTGCAACGCGTTGACTCCCCTTACCACTTGAAAATCTAACTGAAACTTGCCGTCGATGCCCGGTCCGCCGGCCGACTCGGTCCAGACCTTGGGCCTGCCGAACAGGTGTGCCGCCGAAGAGGCCAGCTTGGGAAAGTTGTTGTTGAGGTTCCAGGTCGCGTCCGGCGTGTGAACCGCGTTCGGCACAAGCTGGCTCAGGTTGTCTATGCCCGGCACCTCGACGTGCCGCATGTCTCTGAAGAAGTCGCCCTCGTTGCGGATCAGGTCCTCGGGATGGTCCAACCTCAGCCCCTCCTCTTCGTGGTTCAGGTGGACCAGGTACTCTACATTGTTCCTCGCGCACCACTCCGCCTGCACGCCGAAGAAGGTTTCGCGGAACATCCCGCTCCAGACGTCGTAGTAGTCCGCCTTCGCGCGCCAGGCTTCGTCGGTCATCTTCGGCGCGAATAGAAGCGGCAGGTATGGCTGGAGGTCGTAGCCCTTTTGCTGCCGGAACTCGTCCGGCAGCTTGGGCGTCCACGGCATGAAGCAGGTATAGTCGGGCTCGTCGCCGAAGAAGCCCAGAACGGTCTTGCCGAACTCGTCCCCGACCGCCTGCTTGTAGGTTTCGTGCGTGATCTTAAGGAACGCGCGGGTGGCATCCGGATTCAGGTAGTCGATCAGCGCATACTGGCTGTCTTTGGCACGCGTGCCGTCGGCTCGGTTCGAAGCGCGCGTAGGAGAACTGCGAAAGATATGCCGGACCAGGATCAGCTCCCACGGTTTTGGGTAGCCGCCTGCGCCGGGCGGCGGCGCCGGAGCCCTCCAATTGATCCCGCTCGAGCTGATCGGCACAGTCTGGACGGCGCCGGTCTGCGCGAATACCGCCAGCGCGTCCAAAGTGTCCGGCGGCGTGGGCATGGTCAGCGTCTGGCCCGGCATCACGTTGATCCGTATGTCCGCGTCGAGCCCCTGCATGGTCAGTTGGGGGTATTCCTCGCTGACCAATCCGCCGGCAAACCCGCTGGGGTAGTCGCATTCGTCTTGGATCCACAGCTTCATCCCCCGCTTCTTCGCTTCCTCGACCACGAACTTCACCTGGTTCATGTGCTCCGGCGACAGGTACTTCGGCTCGCCGCGTCCCGGTGACATGTTCACCACGAAGACGCCATTGGCCGCGAGCCGGTCTAAATCCTGGACGATCCTTGCCATCCTTTCCTTGGCGTCTGCTCCGTTCCAACCCATGAACGGCTGGATGGCGCCGTATTCGTGCGGCGGCGTCTTGAAGTTGGCGGCTGCCTCGCGTACCGACGGCGCCGTGATCTGCTGCCAGGGACGCTGCGCCAGCAACGCTACGGCCAGGAGTGGAAACAGAAGCATCTTCATCGCAGTCTTCATTTCGAAACACCTCGGGATCCCAATTGATCGTCTTCAGTCCAAGAGTATACTCGCCAGCCGGGGTTTACAAGCCTTCCAGCGGGCAGCGCAGAAGGCCACGGGCGTTTCGACCATCGTGCTCAAGAACGTCGAGAACTTCACCGCCCGTGGTTGTACGCCGCTGCCCGACACGCAGGTCGCCGCCGCCGACCGGCGCGAGATGTGAAAATTCGGGGCCAGACACCCGCGTCCCAAGGCGCTGTTTTTTGCGCCGCGTGGACGCTGGTGTCTCTTCCGAAAATGGAACGTAAGTTGTTGATTCCTCGTGCCGGACAGAATCCATTTTCATCGTGTGTTGTGAGCCGCCGCGGCTCATAGAGCAGGGTCTTCATGCGCCTTCTAGCGTTACTGGCGGTCGTGGCTGGCGCTCTTCCCGCGGCCCCTAGGACTTGGCCGTGCGAAGCCGGCGGCACTTTTCTCCAGGTGCAGGAGCGGTACCGCAATCCGCCTAAAGGCACCGCGGAGGAGAAGAGAGAGTTTCGCAGGAAGCTGCTGGACGGCGCGCTTCTCGATCAGCCGGACGACCTGTTTGTGCACCGCCAGTATCAGAGGTTTGTGAAGACGTTGGGCGATGACGAAATCGCCGCCGCGGCTGCGAAGTACCGCAAGCTGGTGGATGAACATCCGGACGATTCGCTCTACCTGTATCTTTATGGGCTCATGCTCGATGGCCGCAACACCGGCGAGGCGGTGAAGCTGCTCAACCGCTCGCTCGAAACGGATTCCTCCAACCCATGGCCGCACCTGGCGCTCTCGGAGATCTACCAGTTCGGGCGGTTGGTCGACAAGCGGAAGTCCACGGAGCAAGTGACCAGGTTCTTTGAGAGCTGTCCGGGGTCGCTCGATTCGTCGGCGCTGGAGGCGGCCCTTGAGCGAACCAGCCCGGAGACTGCGGGGAAGATCGCCGCCGGGGTTCGCGCGCGGCTGGCCAAGGTGGACGACCCGAGGCTGCTGGAGCGGTACTCCGAGCTCTGGGATCTGGAACTGAAGGCCACGCCCGCCAGCCGCCTGAAGGACGTACGCGCGACTGTCGCCGCCGATCTGGCGAAGCTGCGCGCGGCTCCGCCGCCGGAGCGCGTCGGTTGGTATCAAATGCTCAAGAACGGCGCCAAGGCTGCCGGAGATGCGGAGGGCGTCACGGCCGCGGATGACGAGATCCTGAAGCGCTTTCCGAACGACAGTGCTGCGCTCGACATTCTGAGATCCCGCTTCCGCAACTCGCACCCCTACAAGTCCGATTTCTCCCCGGCGCAGAAGCAGGAACAAGCCGCCGCCAGTTTGACATTCGCCGGCGAGATGTTGAAGAAGTGGCCCGGCGACGTCCGCCTGATGGTCATGCAGTTTGTCGCGATTCTGGCGCTGGACGACGCTCCGCCGGCCCGGGTCCGCCAGGTGGTTGAATCATTCCTCGAACATATGTGGACTGACCACGATGTGTCCGGTTACCCACCCCCCGAATACCAAGCGGCCGAAACGTACGTGAGGCGCGGGATCGGCCTGGAACGCGTTCCCGAATTCGTGCAAAAGGGCCTCGGCGGCCTCGAGCGGCGGTTAGAGACAGATGCCAAGAACGACAGCACCGACCCCAAGGAGTTGGAAAGCGACCGCAAATCGGTGGAGCGTTACCGGGTGGAGGGCCTGCGCATCCTCGTGGACCTCTACACCAGAACGGGTGAGCCGGGGAAGGCCGCGGCGGCCCTCGAAGAGGTGCGCACGCAACCGCCCAAGGATGGATTCGACAGCGCGTTTTACCGCCAGGCCGCGCGCGTGGCCGAGTTGAACGGGCACAAGCTCGACGCCCTGGCTTACCTCGAAACCGCCGTGGACCGCTGGAAGGGGCAGGCCAAAGACAAGGCCGACATGAGCGCCGATATCGAGCGCCTGTGGAAAGATCTCGGCGGAACACCGGAGACGCGCCAATTGTGGGCCGTGCGCAAACCGCCGGTGGTGGAAGTCAGTTCCGAGACCGAGTGGGGGAAACCGGAGGGGATGCTGACGGGCTTTGAACTGGAGGACACCACGGGGAAGCTGTGGCGGCTGAAATCGCTCGAGGGCAAGACGGTGGCGATCAACATTTGGGCGACGTGGTGCGGCTTCTGTGTGGCGGAGCACCCCGCGTTCCAGAAACTGTACGACAAGCTGAAAGACCGGCCGGACGTGGTGCTGCTCACGTTCAACGTGGATGAGTCGGTGGCGGAAATCGATCCCTACATGAAGAAGAACGGCTACACCTTCCCGGTAATTCCCGCGCAGGCGCTGGTGAACACGGTGCTGCCGGTGGTGGGCATTCCGCGGAACTGGATCTTCGACACCAAGGGCGTATTTCGCTGGGAGCAGGTTGGGTACAACAGCTCCGACGCGGACTGGGAAACGAAGTTCCTCGAAATTCTCGAGAAGGCGAAGAAGTAGGCCTGGTGGGGCAGGCGCTTTCGCCCAATGCCACTTAAATAACTCATTGGGACTCCTTGCGAGCTGGAAACGTATGACGACGATGCCAGGCGGCTCGCGGGAACGATCTGCGTTTTCTTCGGTTAGGGTGAACACCTTCAGCC
>JBEKSR010000193.1:0-6403 GCA_049516835.1 Bryobacteraceae bacterium
GCAAGCGGGCTTGGCCAGTTGGCCATCTGCCATCCAGGCATAAGAAGTAACCCAACTGCCTGAAAAAGAAATACCTTTCCCTGCGAGACCCCTCTTTTCAGCATTGGCCGGTTTTCGGTGACGACCCCCGAAAATAAATCTCACCCTTTAGTCTCAATAGCTTACGGACCTTCGACACCCGCCCGCTTGACACGCGTCTGCTACCCTGAAATTGGAAAGAGGTTTGCGCCGCCACGGCGCAGGCCCAGCAGTTTTCTTCCAGGTCTGAAAGCGTTGCAACTGAGGTGGTACCGATTAGCTACCACTCGCCCGATTTGCCGCCAAGGGGATGGCCATGTGGGGTTCTTGACTCATTTTCGCCGGTAAAAGCACTGAGTGATTGAAATTGGACTTGCCGATGCGTTCATATTCATGTTAACTTCGTAGAGTGTGCTGAATGGATCGGCCCGTTGCCTACTCTGGTACCCAGTTCGCTATAGTTTACGCGGTCTGCCTGGATGACAAATCGCCGGGCGAAGTCTTCTACGACGGGCTAAAGGATGCAGACAAGGCGAAGCTCAACAAGCTTTTCGAGCGTCTCGGAGATCACGGAAAGATCCTAAACGAAGAGAAATTCAAGAAAATCGACGATACTTTTTTCGAGTTCAAGAGCTTTCAGATTCGGATGCCGTGCTTTTTTCACAGAGGCAGGCTCGTGATCATCACACACGGGTTTCGAAAGAAAACCGAAAAAATACCGCCCGCTGAAATAAAGCGGGCCGAACGGATTAAGGGAGAAGATGAACAAAACGAGCGTGAGCGCTGCGGCGAAGTTTAAGGACAAATTTGAGGAGTTCGTCTCGGACGAGCGCCGCCGCAGACTGTATGAACGCGAGTCGCTGGCCTTCGATGCGTGTGAGTTGATCTCGCACCTGATGAGGACTGAGCGGACCAACAAAGCTGAACTGGCGAGGCGTATTGGGAAGGCCAAGTCCGATATCACCCAACTGCTGAGTGGGTCACGGAACATGACACTGCACACGTTCGCCGACATTACCTTTGCTCTTGGATATCGCGTTGAATTCAAGGCGCGTCCGCTTCGTTCCGTCCGGAGTGAAGCCGACGCAGAGGCGGCGAAGCCCACGATCTACATGTACCGTTTCGCGGATCATCACCGCATCAAACATCCGTACCAGCCGGAGACGCCTCAGACGCCGGAGAAACATGCGAAGTCTGCGGGGCTGGTCAATGCTGGTTTAGGAGCCTAGATGTCGTACAGCATCGTTCAGAGCCGCGAGGAGAGAAAGCTCGGGCAAACGGTCCACACCAATGCTGAGATCGAGGCCATCAGACTGGTAGAAGTGAATGCCAAATGCAAATCGCTCGCCGGCGACCTTGATTTTCCGCTGAGCTTTACAATCGACGTTCGCCCCACAGATGCCGCCGTTAAGTCTAGTCGCCTCACCGTTGACACGCGGTTCTTTCTCAAGGTGACGACCAAAGAAAAAGTCGATGTAATATCGCTTGAGTGCATCATAGGTGCGGACTACACGCTACAGGGTGACTTCACACCCTCGGATGAACAGATAAAGGCGTTCCAGGAAGGTAACGCCATCTTTAATTGCTGGCCCTATTTTCGGGAGTACACTCAGAACACTTTATGCCGCATGAATTATCCGCCACTCGCGGTGCCATTCCTGCGGGTCGAACTGAAAGCGGTGCCAAAGACTGCGGCCAAGAGGAGCGTCCCTCCCGCTCAACTAGAACAGGCGAAAGAGTGACCCCCTTCGGCGTCTCGGCGGTGAGAATGGCTTTGTTCTTTATTCGCCTTCTTCGAGCGGCCCCACCTTGAGCACCGCCAGAAACGCTTCCTGCGGGATCTCGACGCGGCCCACGCGCTTCATGCGCTTCTTGCCTTCCTTCTGCTTTTCCAGCAGCTTGCGCTTGCGCGTGATGTCGCCGCCGTAACACTTGGCCAGCACGTTCTTGCGCATGGCGGAAATGTTTTCGCGCGCCACAATCTTGTTGCCAATGGCCGCCTGCAAGGCCACTTCGAACATCTGCCGGGGGATCAGGCGGCGCAAGCGCGAGATCAGGTCCTTGCCGCGCTCGAAGGCGAACTCCTTGTGCACGATGATCGAAAGCGCGTCCACCGGTTCACCGGCCACCAGCACGTCCAGCTTCACCATGGGCGAAACGCGGTACCCCGCCAGGTGATAGTCCAGCGATGCGTACCCGCGCGAACACGATTTCAGCCGGTCGTAGAAATCCAGGACGATCTCGTTCAGCGGCAGCTCGTACGTCAGCATGACGCGCCCGCCGCCGATGTGCTCGAACTTCTTCTGCACCCCGCGCTTCTCTTCGAGCAGCTTCAGAATCCCGCCCAGGTACTCCTCGCGCGTGAGCACCGTGGCGTCGATGATGGGTTCTTCGATCTGCTTGATCTCGGAAGGGTCGGGGAACTTGGTGGGGCTGGTCACTTCGATGACTTCACCGACCGTGGTGGTGACCCGGTACCGCACGCCCGGCGCCGTGGTGATGAGGTCGATGTCGAACTCGCGTTCGAGCCGCTCCTGCACGATCTCCAGGTGCAGCAGCCCCAGAAACCCGCAGCGGAAACCGAAACCCAACGCCACGGAGTGTTCGGGTTCAAAGTTGAAGGCGCTGTCGTTGAGCCGCAGTTTTTCGAGCGCATCGCGCAATAGGCCGTGCTCGTGGGATTCCACCGGGTACAACCCCGCGAACACCATCGGCTTGATCTCTTCGAAGCCGGGAAGCGGCTCCGCGGCCGGGGCCTCGTGGTCCACGATGGTGTCCCCGATCTTGGCGTCCGACACCGTCTTGATATTGGCGGCGAGAAACCCCACCTCGCCCGCCGCCAGCTCGTCGCACGGGGTGGCCTTGGGCGCCTGGTACCCGAGGGCTTCCACTTCGAACGCCTGCCCGTTGGACCACAGCCGGATCTTCTGCTTCAGGCGCAGCCTTCCATCCACCACGCGCACCAGAATGATCACGCCGCGATAGGAATCGAACCACGAGTCGAAGATCAGCGCGCGCAGGGGCGCGTCGGGCGAGCCTTTGGGCGGCGGCACCAAGTGAACGATGGCCTCCAGGATGTCATGGACCCCGGTGCCCTGCTTGGCGCTGGTCAGCACGGCGTCGCGCGCATCCAGTCCGATCACGGTTTCGATCTGCTCGCGAATGCGCTCCGGATCGGCCGACGGCAGATCGATCTTGTTGATCACCGGAATGATTTCCAGGTTGTGGTGCAGCGCCAGGTAAGTATTGGCGAGCGTCTGCGCCTCCACGCCCTGCGACGCGTCCACCACCAGCAGCGCGCCTTCGCAGGCTTGCAGGCTGCGCGAGACCTCGTAGGAAAAGTCCACGTGCCCGGGGGTATCGATGAGGTTCAGTTGATAGAGGTTGCCGTCGTCGGCGCGATAATTCAGGCGCACCGCGTGCGCTTTGATGGTGATGCCCCGCTCGCGCTCCAGGTCCATGGTGTCGAGCACCTGTTCCATCATTTCGCGCTGCGAAAGCGCGCCGGTGACCTCCAGGAGGCGGTCCGCCAGAGTCGATTTGCCGTGGTCGATGTGCGCAATGATAGAGAAATTGCGGATGAATTCGCGATCCATGCGATGTGGGGATGCTCTGTAGAACGATTATCCCACACGGGTGCTACACTGATCCATAACATGTCTAGAGTATTCGAAGGGCAGCTTTTGGCCGGCGACCTGCGATTCGCCATCATCGTCAGCCGTTTCAATAGCTTCATTACCGAGCGCCTGCTCGGCGGCGCCATGGACGCGCTCACTCGCAGTGGCGCCAACCCGGACCTGGTCGATGTCATCAAGGTTTCCGGTTCGTGGGAGCTTCCGCTGGTGGCCGGCGAAGTGGCCCGCCAGCACCGCTACGATGCCGTGATCTGTCTGAGCGCGGTGATTCGCGGCGAGACCCCGCACTTCGATTACGTGGCCGCGGAAGCCGCCAAGGGCATTGCCCACGTGGCCGCCGAGACCGGCGTGCCGGTGGCCTTCGGGGTGCTCACTACCAATACCTTGGAGCAGGCTATCGACCGCGCGGGCGCCAAGGGCGGCAATAAGGGTTTCGACGCCGCCATGACCGCCATCGAAACGGCCAATTTGCTGCGCGCCCTGCGGCAGGCCACCTGATGCCCTCGCGGCGCAGGGCGCGGCAGCGCGCCCTTCAGATTCTGTTCCTGTGGGACGCCCGCAGGCAGCCGGTCGACGAGGCCATCGGCGCCTATTACGACACGCTCTACTCCGAGGAGCAACCCGCGCGCGACCCTTTTGTGACCGACCTGGTGCGCGGAACGGTGCAACACGCCGCCCAAATAGACGAACAAATATCGAAGCATGCCCAGCACTGGCGCATGGAGCGCATGCCCGTTGTGGACCGCAATATCCTGCGTCTGGCGGTCTTCGAGATGCTTCACGCCGGTACCCCCGCCGCCATCACCATCGACGAAGCCCTCGAGCTGGCCCGTAAGTTCTCGAACGAAGAATCCGTCCAGTTCGTGAACGGAGTGCTGGACGCCATCCGCCGGGAGGTCCCCGATTCTCGAAGCCCTTCCGTCTCCTCCAACGTCTAAACAGTCAGGTACGGTATACTTTCCATTAGAAGGACGGATTCTGCATGGCCCAAAAGAGGCGCAGCCTTTATGTTTTGCCGCTGATTGTGCTGGTTTGCTCCATGGCGGGCGGATTCTATGGGCCTCAGGTCCAAGCGGAATCGGTTGGCCCCTCCGATACGGCGGAACTTGACCAGGATGTTGCGAATTTCACCAAGGTGCTCGCCTTGGTGGAGCAGAACTTTGCGGAACCCGTCTCGGCGGACAAGACTATCTACAAAGGCGCGGTACCGGGCATGTTGCGGACCCTCGATCCGCACTCCAACTTCTTCGATCCCAAGGAGTATCAGGCGCTTCGCGAAGACCAGAGGGGCCGCTACTCGGGAGTAGGAATGCAGGTCCAGCCGCGAAATGGCAAGACCGTGGTGCAGGCGCCGTTCCCGGGCTATCCCGCCTACAAAGCCGGTTTGCGCGCCGGTGACATCATTGTGATGGTGAATGACCAGCCCACCGATGGCCTGAACACCACCGAGATCGCCGATCTGCTCAAGGGCCCGCGCGGGACCAAGGTCCAGATCGTGGTCTCGCGCGAAGGCTCGGCTGACAACCTCACCTTCACGGTCACCCGCGATGACATCAGCCGCAAGAGCGTGGAGGATGCCTTCTGGGTTAAGCCGGGGATCGCCTACCTCAAGATCCTGAACTTTGCCGAAAACACTGGCAGCGGGCTGGACGAGAACCTGAAGCGCTTGGGCGAGAACAATATCAAGGGGTTGGTGCTGGACCTTCGCAACAACCCCGGCGGGCTGCTGAACCAGGGCGTGGACGTGGCCGACCACTTTCTCGAGAAAGGCGCGCTGATTGTCTCCCACCATGGCCGCTCGTCGCCCGAGAAGTCGTACGTTGCGCGCAACGGGAATCATGGGCACGAGTACGCAATCGTGGTGTTGGTGGACGGGTACTCGGCCTCCGCGGCGGAGATTGTGGCCGGCGCGCTCCAGGACCACGACCGCGCCTGGATCATGGGGACCAAAACCTTCGGCAAGGGCTTGGTGCAGACCGTCTACCCGCTCAGCGAAAACACCGGCCTGGCGCTGACCACGGCCCACTTCTACACCCCCAGCGGCCGCCTGATTCAGCGCGACTACACCAATAAGTCGTTCTACGATTACTACTTCCATAAGGGCGACGACACCAAGAACCCGCTCGATGTGAAGATGACCGAGGGGGGCCGCACGGTCTACGGCGGCGGTGGGATTACGCCCGACGAGAAGTTCGAAGCGGCCAAGTTGGATCGCCTGGAACTGGAGCTCGGCCGCGCCGGCCTGTTCAACTTCTCCCGGTGGTACTTTGGCTCGCACAGCACCAGCCTGCCGAAGGGTTGGATGCCCGACACCGCGTTCCTCGAGGAGTTCCACGATTACCTGCTGAAGCACGGCACCAGTTTCACGGAATCCGAGTTCATGCAGGACCGGGATTGGATTACGCGCTACCTCGCCCGGGAAATGTACATCACCGCTTTCAACCTGGACGAGAGCGACCGCGTCTTCGCTCAGACCGATCCGGAAGTCGCGAAGGCCGTCGATGCGATGCCCAAGGCCAGTGCGCTGTTGGAGACCACCAAGAAGATCATCGTCGAGCGCATGAACGCGCAGCATCAGCAGCGTTCCGCCGCGGCGGCTCGCCGGTAGTGGCGCCGGCGGGCATGCCCCCCGGGGGGGTACCGCCCCGCCCCCACCGCCGCCACACCCCCCGCGCGACCGGGACCCCCGCAGGGTGTAAACCCCCCCCCCCCAGCGTGGCCGGGGGGCGGGGGGGCCCCACGGGCAACCG
>JBEKSR010000194.1:0-6396 GCA_049516835.1 Bryobacteraceae bacterium
AGGATGAATCCTGCGGACTTTCGCCGTGCGTTGTCCGGCCGCCAGTGATTCGAGCCGCGTCTGCGAGTCAGGGATAGACGCTGGATAGCGCTATGTGAGCATCGATTCGACGCCTTGGCTCTATGAAGACCTACGGGGAGCCGATTGGCCGACCCCGCGGCATTATGGAACCAGTTCCAATGTCTCCCGTCGCCGCTGGTCGACGCGAAGCCTTTCTAGGGGCTGCCGGGAGTTCATTACCACCTCAAGTGCAACGCTTCGTGGCCACGAAGAAAACCGTTGGGTTGGGCGAGTGGTGCGCACAACCCTCTTCCACTTTCAGAGTAGCAGACGAATCCAAAGGTTCGCGGGGCGGAATGTGCGGAAGTGATTGATAATGGAGGCTAAAGATTTTCTATTTTTTTTGTGACCGAGATCGAACACTATGCTCACAGCGTGAGCGGCGCACTGGTGAGCGAATGGCAGGCCCTTCGTTGCCATTTGGAGAGCACTGCTGACCTTTTCCCCCACTGAACTGGTTGCAGACGGTCCGCGACCGCGCGTCCCAGTCTGGGTGAGTTGAAGCTGCGGCTGGACGCGTACCTTTCCCGCGACTCCGTCGCGCCCCGCGCGGGGCGCGTGGATTGAAACGCCAAGGCGCTGGAGCAGCGGCGCGACGACGTGAAATCGCGCCCCGCGTGCTGGTGTCTTGTTCTTACTGCGTTGGGTGCTGCCGTGTCTCGAGGGCGAGCAGGCGTTCTTCGATGGCGGCGAGGCGCTGGGTGGTGGAGGCGTCGGCGGTCTACAGACGGACCATGCGGGCAAAGTTGCCGCGGGCGAAGGCCTCGATGCCGCGGAGGGTTTTACTTTGCATGTCGCGCATGGCTTCAACGGTGCGGTCTTGGGCGGTGGTGATGGCGCCCGCGATGCGCGCTTCGGCGGCGGCGATTTCTTCGCGGGCGATGGTGCGGATCGTGTTGCTTTCTTCGGGTGTCATGGGAGGGTGGCTGCTCCTTTGTCGATTATGCCACTCGCCGAGGCTTGAAGACGCGACGGGCTGTTGCCCATGCCGCATCGATGACGGCGTGGCTGGTGTGCCGACCGGCGGGGTTTCGGCGGCCGGAAAGGATTTCCGCTCCGGCCACGACCTCTCTGAAACGACCGGCCGGGATTGCGCTCTCCGCCGCCGCCGCACGAGTGCGGGATAATAGCCCCAAGGGGCTTCATGGACTTCGTCGAGCAGCTCAAATCCTCGGTCGATATTGTCGGCGTCGTCGGGGAATATGTGCGGCTGAAGAAATCCGGCACGCAGCGCTACATGGGGCTGTGCCCCTTCCACAGCGAAAAAACCCCTTCCTTCACCGTCCACGTGGTGCACCAGTTCTACAAGTGCTTCTCCTGCGGGGCGGGCGGCGACGTGGTGAAGTTCGTGATGGAGAAGGAAGGCATCAGCTTCTACGAGGCGCTGAAACTGCTGGCCGAGCGCTACGGCATTCCCATGCCCCAGCGCTCGCAGTACGCCGACGAGGATTCCAAGCTGCGCGGCGCCATTTATCAAATGCACGAACTGGCGCAGGAGAATTTCCGCGCCAATCTCGGGGGACCGGCGGGGGAGGCGGCGCGGGGCTACCTGGCGCGGCGGGGCGTGACGCCGGAAACGGCCGAACAATTCGGGCTGGGATACTCGGACCGCTCGGGACGCGCGCTGCTGCGGTTGTTCGAGCAGCGAAATTTCCCCGCGGCGCAAATGGACCAGGCGGGGCTGGTGGGCAAGCGGCAGGACGGAAGCATGTACGACCGCTTCCGCAACCGGCTGATGTTCCCCATTCAGAACGAATCGGGCAAGATCATCGGGTTCGGCGGGCGCGCGCTGGCGGCCGAGGATGAACCCAAGTACTTAAACTCGCCGGAAACGCCGATCTATAAGAAGAGCTACGTGCTCTACAACCTGCACCGGGCAAAGGAGGCTATTCGCAAAGACGATCGGGTCATTCTGGTGGAAGGCTACATGGATGCCATCGGCGTAACCGCCGCCGGCTTCCGCGGCGTGGTGGCAAGCTGCGGCACCTCGCTGACGGCGCAGCAGGTACAGGCGCTGAAGCGCCACACGCAGAAGATCGTGGTGAACTTCGATCCGGATGCGCCGGGCGCCAACGCGGCGGAGCGGTCCATCAGCCTGCTGCTGGAAGAGGGCATGCAGGTCCGCATTATGGAACTGGACGGCGGCCTCGATCCCGACGAGTACTGCAAACAGCGCGGCGCGGCGGCGTATCAGGAGCGGCTCGAGGGGGCCAAGGGGTACTTTTACTGGCTCGCGGACCGGGCGCGCGCCAGGTACG
The DNA here is from genome assembly GCA_049516835.1 of Bryobacteraceae bacterium. Taxonomy (GTDB): domain Bacteria; phylum Acidobacteriota; class Terriglobia; order Bryobacterales; family Bryobacteraceae; genus Fen-178. The sequence continues at coordinate 2,319 of JBEKSR010000194.1, forward strand.
ATATGCGCACCACGGAAGGCAAGGTGGCCGTGCTTCAGTTTCTGATGCCGGCGGTCGAGCGCATATCGGACCGGCTCGAGCGCATGGCCATTGCCAACGATGTGGCGGGCTACATCGGCGTGGAGCGCGGGATGGTGCTGGACAGTTTTCGCAAAGCCGTGGCGGAGCGGCGCGAGAAGACTCTGGAAGGCCCCCAGACCGTGCTGCGCCACGACGAACGCATGCTGTTGAACGCGCTGCTGGCGCAGCCGGAGATGCGCGGCGAGGTCATTGGGGAGCTGAAGTCGATGGAGACCATCGGCGCCTTTGCTTCGCGGCGCATCTTTCAAGCCATATTCGCTCTCGATGCGGCGGGCGGCCGGTTGAGTTTCGAAGAAGTCCATGCGCGCCTGGAGGAATCGGACCAGAACCTGCTGGCCCAGGCGGTTCTCAACGAGGATGCGCGGGCTTCGCACGAAGAAGTGCTGGCGGCCATCCAGAAGATGCGCCGCACCGGGGAGCAGCAGCAGCGTTCGCAGTTGAAGGCGCGCATTTATGAATCCGAGCGCGCGGGCCATTGGGAAGAGGCGCTCCGGCTGACCGGAGAGTTGCAGGGGCTGGAGCGGGCGGCGCGGGGGCGCAGGTGACATTTTGGCGCCGAGAAATGCGACGCGCGGTGGGGTACAATAATCTCGATTCGGTTACGTGGGGAGTGTGACGGGGCTTCAGTGGCGCTTGAGGACAAATTCGAAGGGCTGAACCGCCTCGTACAGATGGGCAAAGAGAAGGGCTACGTCTTGTACGACGAGGTGAGCGAAGTCCTGCCCGGGGATCTGGCGGGAGGCGCCGAACTCGAAGACGTGCTGGCCGGTCTGGACACGGCCGGCATCGAAATCCTGGAAGAGCCCAAGGATTTCGAGAAGAAGCTCGAGGAGGGGGAAGAGCTCCTCGATCTGGATCTGCCGGCGGGCGTCGGGGAGAAGATCAACGACCCCGTGCGCACGTACCTGCGGGAGATGGGCACGGTCCCGCTGCTCACGCGCGAGGGCGAGGTCGAAATCGCGCGGCGCGTGGAACGCGGCCAGAAGACGGCGCTCAAATCGCTTTCCCGCGCCCCGCTGGCGATCCAGGAGATCGTCGTCATGGGCGCCGAGACGGCCAGGAACGTCCTCTCGGCGCGCGACATCGTCCAGATTCCGGATCCCATCCTGACCGACGAGCTGGTGGAGGAGAAGCGCAAGGAGTTCTGCAAGCGCACGGAGGACATCGCGCGGCATTACAGGAAGCTCCTCCAGTGCCGGCAGAAACTCCAGGCCATTCCGCGCGGCATGAAGCCCAAGCAGTACCGGCGTCAATGCTGGGAGCTGGGGCGGCTGACGGTGCGGACATCGCGCTTCGTGCGGCTGATCAAGTTTCAGACGCCGGTGATCCGCCACTTGATCGAGCGCATCCGGGCGGCGGTGGAAGACCTGAAGCCGCTCGAGCGAGAGATCGCGCGCGTGCAAAAGAAGCTCGAAACGTGGCCCGGCGCGCGCGCCGAAGGCATCAAGGATCTCCGCAGGGAGCAGCGCAGCCTCGGCCAGCGGCTGCAACAGAGCGAAGAGCGTTTCGGAGCATCGGCGGCGGAACTGCGGCGGACTCTCGAGATCATCACCCAGGCGCACCAGGAGGCGGAGGCGGCCAAGAAGGAGCTGATCGAGGCCAACCTTCGCCTGGTGGTGAGCATCGCCAAGCGCTACACCAACCGCGGGCTGCAATTTCTCGACCTCATCCAGGAAGGCAACATCGGGCTCATGAAGGCCGTGGACAAGTTCGAGTACCGCCGCGGCTATAAGTTCTCGACCTACGCCACGTGGTGGGTGCGGCAGGCCATCACCCGCGCCATCGCCGACCAGGCCCGCACCATTCGCATTCCGGTCCACATGATCGAGACCATCAACAAGCTGGTCCGGACGTCACGCCAGATGATCCAGGAGCTGGGCCGCGAGCCCACCAACGAGGAGCTCGCGAAACGGCTGCAACTGCCGGTCTCGAAGGTGCGCAAGGTGCTGCGCGTGGCGCAGGAGCCCATTTCCCTGGAAACGCCCATCGGCGAAGAGGAGGAATCGCACCTGGGCGACTTCATCGTGGACGCCAACGGGATTTCGCCGTCCGATGCAGTGATCAATCTGAACCTGCGGGAGCAGACCGCGCAAGTTCTGAAAACCCTCACGCCGCGCGAGGAGAAGATCATCAAGATGCGGTTCGGCCTGGACGACGGGAGCGAGCACACCCTCGAGGAAGTGGGGCAAAACTTTGCCGTGACGCGCGAGCGCATCCGGCAGATCGAGGCCAAGGCGCTGCGCAAACTGCGTCACCCCAGCCGGAGCCATCGCCTGCGGGCCTTCCTGGAGAACGGGACCACCAGCGTCTAGGACGGAGCTTTTTGCCGGTTTACCAGCGAGGCTCGCGGCGCCCGCCGCGAGGACGGTTCCCGCCTCCGGGACCGCGGCCGCCGCCGCCGGGACGTCCGCCGCCGCCGAAGCCCCGATCCGGCTTGGGACGCGCTTCGTTTACGTTGAGAGCCCGTCCCTCCAGGGTGTAGCCGTTCAGGGCGGCAATGGCCTGGTCCGCTTCCAATTCATTTTCCATTTCGACGAAGGCGAACCCGCGCGAGCGGCCGGTGTCGCGATCCGTCATGATCCGGGCGCTGTTGACCGCGCCGTGACTTTCGAAGAGGCTACGGACCGCCTCCTCCGTAACGTTGAAATCGAGGTTGCCAACGAAGATGTTCTTCACTCAATTCTCCTGACAATTTGAAAGCGGGCTCATCGGGGAGAAACACAAGCGGTTCGACGGTTTCGTCGCTCACAATGCTCGGCCGGATTCGCGGCAGCTATCAAACACGCTCCAAATATACCACGTACGCCAGCCAGCGGCAAACGGTAATAGAGGGCTGTGAGTTTGAAAGGCGGGATTTCCCGCGCGGCGCTCCTCGGGGTCCGGGATCTGATCGTGGTAGACACCCCGGATGCCCTGCTGGTGGCCGCGCGCGATCACGCGCAGCGAGCAGGCGAAATCGTCAAAGTTCTCGAGAAACTCGAGCGGCACGATCTGCTGTAGTGAAAACCGGTCAGCCCGGCACTGCCAGACGGCTGGGTCTACTCGGCCTGCGCGCCCCTACTGACTGACCGCGATCGTCAATTGGTTGGTGGACACGATTCCACCAACCTGCAATTGCAGCGGCACCGCATTGCCGGTTGGGGTTCCGGGTGCCAGGACGATGTTGATCTGGTTGAGCCCGACATACTGGGGAGACATCCCGGCGAAGAGCACCTGCGCCGGAACATTGCCCACCAGAACGGTGGGCACCGTTACCGCGTTGCTCAGGCCGCTGGCCGGAATGCCGCCATTCGCCACGGGAGGACTGACCGCGCCCAGGCCGGTGGCAAAGATCGCTATGCCGTCAGGGTCGCCGATCTTGGCCGGGTGCGTGGTAAAGCCTGGAACGGAGCCGGACGGCGCAGCGAAAGTGCCGTCGCTGTTGTTGATGGCGCGCGCCTGGCCGGTCCCCGTGCCCGCCAGCGAAAAGATCCCGGGCGCGGACGCGGCCACTTGGAAACTGGTTGCCACGGAAGCCGCCCCGCCGCGCGTCACCACCACCTGGGCCGTGCCGCTCTGCGCCCCCCCCGGCAAGACGTTCCAGGGCAACTGCGCGTTGATCTGGTCGTAAGTGGAGAGGTGATCGACCGCCACCAGCGGCGCCGGAATGCCATTGAACGCGACGCTCACGTTGGCCAGCGAAGTGGAGAGCGGAATCGATCCCGCTTGGGCGGTGCTGGAAGCCAGGTTGGTCCCGAAAATCGATACCAGCGATCCCGGCGCTACCGCTTGGCTCGGGGCGAAGCTGGCCCCATTCACCACGCTGCCGCTGGGCACCACGGGAGTTTGAGACGCCGTTATGTTTGTGGGGTCGCTGGCATTCGTAGCGAAACCGCTTCCCGAAACGCTCACCAGGTTGGTCACCTGTGACGGCGCATTAGCCGCCACGTTCACCGTCACTGTGATCGCCGGATAGCTGGCTCCAGCCGCCAACGGATCGCTGCGCGTACAGGTATTG
>JBEKSR010000195.1:0-8482 GCA_049516835.1 Bryobacteraceae bacterium
ATAGCTTGAGGGCTGCTCCAGCGGCTTAGCACATAGGGATTTTAAGCAGGGTGCCGACCAGAGCTTGGCTAACCCGGAAACTTCATGCGCCTGGGCACCCTGCTTAAAACCCTCTGCAATATGAGGGCCTTAAATGACTGATTTGATTGTTCTTCCACAAACGAACCAATGGCAGAAACTCAAGGCGCTGGTGCTCGACAGCGTCTCCTACCCGATCACCAAGCGCGTTTACAATCTGGGGCTGGGCGAGTTCTTCGCGTGGTATGGCCAAGAGCCGCGGCCCGGCTTCACGAAGGCCACCGTGAGCGCCTGGCGAGTCGCCCTTGAGGCCCGCAGCCTCGGCTCGGTCAGCATCAACGTCCGGATTACAGCCGTGCGGAAGCTGGCAGCCGAGGCGGCCGACAACGGGTTGCTGGCGCCCGAGTTGGCGGCCGGCATCGCCCGCGTGAAGAGCGCCAAGTCGATTGGCGAGCGCATGGGGAACTGGCTGTCGCTGAAGCAGGCACAGGCTCTCCTGAACGCACCGGCTAGCCGGGCAACTTCGATTCTCCCGATCTGTGTCCCGGCCTATCGGTCGAGATCTTGTGCTCCAATCCATTTCATCGCGCGCCCATTATTCTACTGTTTGGTGTGGCGGAATCCATAAGATGAAATGGCTCATTTCTCGGAAAGCCGCCCACCGTTTACCGATCTGCCCGCTCCGGACGGTTTACGGGGTACTGGGAAATATCCCCAAACGGATGGCTGAGGCGGTTGCGCCGCCCACTCGCGTCTCGCCGGCCCGGCGCGGTGCGGTGCTTGCGCGCGCCAGCGCGGCTTCGAAAGTGGCGCTGGCACGGAACCGACGCGGCGCGCGCGTTATCCCGCGCGCGGGCGCACGAGTCCGAGCGCGCACTGCCGCGGCTCGAAAGTGTCGCTGGCACGGAACCACCGCGCTATGCGACGCGTGGGCTTCCCCGCCGACAAGGGTAACGCCGCCCGCGAAGGGACGGTTTCGGATCGAGCCTCGCGCGCCAGCTTCTCCCGCTCAGCGCCGCGCGGGCGTACGCTCCGGACGCACAGCCGGAGCCCGACGCGCGAGCGGCCCGGCGGTCACGAGAGCCTCTTTCCCGCAGGTGGCACGGTTCGACAGAAATAGTCCCGGGGCGCCCGATCCTTCTGGTTATATCAGTTTCGTTGCCTTGGAGCACAACTGGAAACCCAAATTGTTTGGGCACGCCTCCGGCCCGCTCCAGGAGTTATCATGGCGCCATGAGTCGCTACCTTCTTCTCATTCTCTTGTTGATTCTGACGCCTTCGTGGGCTTGCGGGCGCGCGCTTCTGCTAATTTCCATTGACGGCCTCCGGCCCGACTACGTTCTCCAGGCCGATGCACATGGCCTGAAGATTCCTCATTTGCGCGGCATCCTGCGGGAGGGCTCCCATGCGTCCGGCGTGCGCGGTGTGTTGCCCACCGTTACTTATCCGAGCCATACGACTATCGTGACCGGTGTTTGGCCGGCGAAGCATGGAATCTATTCCAACCACACGTTCGATCCTCTTGGAATCAACTTTGAAGGCTGGTACTGGTACAGCGAAGACATCGCCGTACCCACCTTGTGGGAGGCCGCGGCGAAGGCCGGGCTCACCGTGGGCAGCGTTTCCTGGCCGGTAAGTGTCGGCGCCAAGGGAATCCGCTACAACATTCCCGAGTACTGGCGGGCGCCGAAAGCGGCCGATGACCTCAAACTGCTGCGCGTGGTGAGCACACCGGCTCTCGTAGCGGAGATTGCCCAAGAGGCGGGGCCGTATATCGTCGACCAGGATGACGCCATCCCCGGCGACTGGGCGCGTACACGGTATGCGGCTTGGATCCTGCGGCACGGGAAACGGCAATTGATGACCGTCCATCTGGCGGCGCTCGATCACTTGCAGCACGCCACTGGCCCGTTCAGCCCCGAATCCAATAACACGCTGGAACAGATCGACGAAATGCTCGGACAATTGGAGGAAGCAGCGCACAGCGCTCTTCCGGACTACGCGGTTTGCATTGTTTCCGATCACGGCTTTTCCCGCATCGACCATAGTCTCAACCTGATGAAAGCCTTCGCCGATGAAGGGTTGGTCACGCTCGGACAGGGCAGCGGTTTCCGGGGAGCGCCGCTGGTGTCGGATTGGAAGGCGTTTCCCAACGTGGACGGTGGCTCGGCAGCCATTCGGTTGAACGATCCAAAGGACGAGGCGACGCGCGTCAAAGTGGAGCAACTGCTGCGGCGGCTCGCCGGCACTCCGGCGAATGGCATCGCCCGGATTCTGGACCGGACGGCCATTGCGGCGATGGGCGGGAATCGCATCCGGAAATGCTCGCCTCGTTTTTCATGGCGGGGCCCGAAGTGGGGAAAGGTCTCACCCTCGGCGAGATGGACATGCGCAGCATTGCTCCGACCATGGCGGCGTATCTAGGTTTCCCATTTCCGTCCGCGGATTTGAAGCCGTTGGCATTGGCTGGCGCCAGGTGACCCCACGCGCGGTTAATCATTGCAGGAACTGGGGTGCATTTTCTCTCGTAACCAACGTTTCGTCCGTGTCGATCCGTTTCTCCACCGGCAGAGCCAGCGGGCGTGACTGCTCTTGATCGCCGGAGCAGTTTCGATAAGAGGACTTGGAGGAAGCCTGTGGCAGGTTTGGCAGGACGATTGCCTTATGGGGATTGAATGGCTCCCCACTTTCCGCGGCGCTGCCAGTCTTGGTAGCGCCTGATCAGTTCACGCATCTTGCTTGCATCGTACTCCTGCGTCGACACCGACGCAATCGTCCTGACAAACCGAGGACGCTGCGCCGTCCGCAGCGGAGCGTGGTGTTCGCTCCACGTGCGTGGTCCGCGGACCGGCGGACTGCCCCAGCGCCCCGGCGCCCGCGGCGCTGAGCATCACGATGAATCGAAATCTCATAGTGAAAACCGGTTGACGCCCGGCGCGAGTTCCCGGCGCGCGCCCCGCCATACAAACTCGCCGGGCGTGTCCGGCGGCAGTGTGATGTTCGCGGCCATCCCCGCTCCCTGCGGTTCCAGCCGCACCTCCACCTTTCCCTTGGGATGCGGCACCGAACCCGAAACGAACTTCAGCTTGTTCAAGTGGGGCCGCACCACGACACGGCCGAAGCCGGGCGCCGCCGAGTCCACCCCCAGCACCGTCCGGAAGATTTCGATATTCGGGCTCGCGCTCCACGCGTGGCAATCGGAACGCGACGGGTTATTGGGCAGGTCGATGGTCTCGGCAAACGTGGTCAGCCCGCGGGCCAGCATGTCCCGCCAGTCGCCCAACCGATCCAGGTAGCTGTCGCCCTCGCCCACTTTGACCAGCGCCAGGTTGATGTAGAACTTGAAAAACAGCGCCCCCTGCGCCAGCCCCGGCGCGGTCAGGGTGCGCAGCATCAGGTCGCGCGCCGGCGTGCCCGTAATCACGTCTCCCAGGACCGCCATGGTATTGGCGTGCTGCGAAAACTGCTGTTTGGCCGGCGTATCGGCGTACAGGCTCCTGCCGGCATCCCAGTAAAGCCGCTGCGCCGTTTCGCGAAGCTGCTTCTCGCGCGCCCGATAAACCTCGGAGAGCCCGCCGAGGCCCACCGCGGTTTCCAACTCCGCTGCCCAGCGGTACGCCAGCAGCAGCAGCAGGCCGTAGGGCGCCGACGATCCGCCGGCTTCCTGTGGCGGCTCGCCCGAGGGCCACCCCGGCACCCAGTCGAAGTAGCGCCACCACGGCAGCGGGCCGAGCGAGCCGTCCTTCTTCTGGTAGCCTTCGAAAAAGCTCAACACGGCGCGCACCCCGGGCAGCATGCGGCGGACGAAGGCCGGGTCGTCCACATACCACCAGTAATCCCGCACCATCCCGATCCACCACAGCGAGAAGCCCGGTATGTACTGCTCCAGCCGCGTCGGGTAGCGGCTCATGGTGCAGGCATCGCCCAGCCGGGAGTCGTCGATCTGGCCGATGGCATTGCGCATCAGGCGCGCGTCGCCGGAATTGAAAATCGAAATCAGGCATTGCACCCGCGTGTCGCCCACGTATTGGAGCTGTTCGTAATACGGGCAGTCCATGTAGGTTTCGTGGGCACACAGGCGCGCCGTTCGCCAGCCCACGTCCAGAATCCGGTTCACCTCCGGAGAGCCGCCGTCGAACTGCGCGCGCCTCTCGAACGGGTAGCCCACGTAGGTCGCACGCAGGTCTTCGATGGTGAGCGGTTGGTCCTTCGTCTCCACGTCCAGTTCCACGTAGCGGTACGCGCGCCACCACAGCGGGCGAAAGGTGCGCCGGCTTCCGCCGTCGGGAATGAACTGATCCCGGGCGCCGATGAACTGTTTGCCCTCCACCTCGTTGCGGTTCCCCTTTTCCCGGCTGCGGCTTCCGGGCGCGGGCGGCAGGTAGAGCGATTCCGCGTACTCCACGGTGACCACCGCGTCCTTCCCGCCGCTCACCGTCAGCTCGGGATACGCCGTGGTGAGCCAGGTCTGGTCCAGCAGCAGCGTGGCGTGCGTCCGGGCAGGAATCTCGAACGGTCCCGGCTGGGCGGGGAACGCCGCGGGTTGCGGAATGCCCGCCACGCGCCGGATTCTCTGCAATCGCTCCGGCCGCTCTTCCATGGCCGGAATGGGCCGCTCCACCAGCATCCAACGCGTGTGGACATCGCGGGCTTCGCGCCCCGCCGCCGGGCTCACCACCACCGCCGCCGGCCAGCCGGAGTCGTCGAACTCCCTGCTTTCCCAACCCCATGGGTGCCGCGGGCCGGCCACCCGGTCGCCCGGCCCCACCACGAAATAGGCGCGCACCTCGCTGGCCGGCGCCGGCGAATAGGATTCATCGCGCGCGCACTTCCAGCTCGTGCCCGTGTTCACCACGCTCTCCGCCGCGGTATCTCCGTCCACCAGGAATCCGGTTGCGAAAGTCACCTGGGCTTCCGGAGCCAGTTCGCCGAAGTTCCACACCACCGCGGCAAACACGTTCTTGCCGGGCTCCAGGTAGGGCGCCGCGTCCACCGTTTCGTACCGCCAGTGGAACAGGTCGCCGCGCGCCGGTCCCCAGGCTACCCGGCGCCCGTTCACGAACAGTTGATAGCGGTTGTCGCCGCTCACGTGGACCACGAACCGCTCCGGCTTGGCCGCCAGTTCGAAGGTCCGGCGGAAATGGTACACACCGTACTCGGTGGCCGGAGCGCCCGGCACGGCGATCCAGCTCGCGCGCCACGGACGCCGGATCAGGTCCGGGCGGCCAGGCGCGGCGCCGGCGCTCTCCTGCGGCGGCGCGCCGGAAAGGGGTGCGGACGCAACCAGCGTGGCGGCGCCGGTTTCCAGCAGAAAACGCCGGCGCGTAGATCGGTATTGGGAAGCGGATGGCGAATTTGGCATGCGTTAGAAACAGTAGCGCGTCGTGAGTATCGAGTCAACCGTGTCGCTCGCGGCCTGAGGTTTGCTACGATCTCAGGCGAGCGCACCCGGTTCGAATGCGGGTAGACGACACATCTGAGGACCGCGATCAACAAGAAGGCCGCCCGGCATCGATCCCCGCTGGCGGCCTTCGTTTTCCTCGATATTGAGTTCAGCTACGGCGCGCTAACCGCGCCCGAAAAGCCCGTAGCAATCCGTAACGCTTCCGCAGCTCCGTAGCACTTCCGGAGCACTTTGCGATTCGATAAACTCTCTGTTTTCGGTGTAAGTGTACGTAAGTGACGGCGTGCGCTACCTTGACACGGTAGAGGTCTGGCGTTCGAGCCGCCAATAGGTCCGCGTCCAGCGGCGTCTCACGTTTATTTCAAATTCCGGTCGAAGAAATCCACCATCATCTGGTTCATCTGGCGCGAGGCGGCTCCGGTCACGCCGTGGGCCTTCTGCGGATACAGCATGAACTCAAACTGCTTGCCCGCCAGCTCCAGCGCGTCGATGGCCTGCAGGGTGTTCTGGAAGAGAACGTTGTCATCCTCGAAATTGTGCGCCAGCATGAGCTTCCCTTTCAGGTTCCCGGCTTTCGGCGGCAGGGCCGTGTTCCTGTAGCCCTCGGGGTTCTCCGACGGCAGACCCATGTAGCGCTCGGTGTAAATGGTGTCGTAGTTGAGCCAACTGGTGACCGGCGCTCCGGAGAAACCGCAGCGGAACACATCCGGAGCATTGAGCATGGCGTTCAGCGTCATGAAGCCGCCATAGCTCCACCCGTGGATGCCGATGCGGTCGGGATCGACAAAGCCCAGGGAGACCAGGTGCTGGATTCCGGCTACCTGGTCGGCCAACTCGGTCACGCCCAAATTGTGGTAGACGGCGGTCTCGAACGCGTGCCCGCGCCCCATAATGCCGCGATTCTCGGCTTGCCAGACCACGTAGCCCTTGTGCGCCAGCACCTGGTCGATGTTGATGCCCGTCCAGGTATTGTGGATGGGTCCCGCCACGCCCGGCCCGCCGTACACGGTGACGACGGCCGGATACTTCTTGCCCGGCTGGAAACCGGCTGGCCTGATGAGGCGGCCGTAGAGCGGCGTCCCGTCGCTCAAGCTGAACTTCACAATTTCAGTCGGAAGTATCTCGAACTGTTCCAGTTGGGTGCGGTCGGCCTCGCGATAGACGCCCAGTTCGGTGCCGTCGCCGGAGTGCAGCGTGGTGCGCGGCGGGTTGCCCAGGTTGGAACCGGTATCCAGATAATACGCGCCGCCCGGGCCTATCGAGATGGTATGCGTGGAGCCTGGCGCAGTGAGCTGGCGCTTGCCTTGGCCGTCGATCCCGATGCTGTAGAAGTGGTTCTCGAACGGGGTGGGCTCGTCGGAGCTATAGAAGACGCGCCCTCCGGCTTCGGCTTCATTCACCGCCGCGACCCCGGTGACTTCCCAGGGACCCTTGGTCAACTGCCGCACGCTTTTCCCATCGATGGAGTACAGGTAGATATGGCGGAAGCCATCGCGCTCGCTGGTCCATAGAAACCGCTTCCCGTCCTTCAGGAATTCGACGTCGCCGCGGAGATTGATCCAGTAGGGATCGGACTCGCGGAAGATGGTGGAAGACGCGCCGGAGTCGGCGCCGATGGCCAGCATCTCGAGGCGATTCTGCACGCGATTGGTGCGAATGGCGTAAACGCTCTTGGAATCCGGCATCCAGCCGGCGCGCGCGATGAGATAGGAATTGCGGGTGTCGCCCACTTCGAGCCACCGGGTGGGGCCGCCGGCGGCCGGCACCACGCCCAGGTGCACGTCGGCGTTGTTTTCACCGGCCTGCGGGTAACGCTCGGGCTCGTACAGCGCGCGCGTGCGGAGCAGGTCCTCGTGCGGGAAGAGCGGTTCGCGGCTGGTGTCGAACTGAAGATACGCAATGGACTTGGAATCGGGCGACCACCAGAAGGCCGTGCCCAGCTCGAGCTCCTCCGGATAGACCCAGTCCAGGCCGCCGTTGCGGAGGGTCTCGGCGCCGTGGGTGGTCAACGGCGTCTCTTTGCGGGTGGCGACATCGATGGAGTACAGGTCCCATCCACGGCGGAAGGCAACCATCTTGCCATCCGGCGAGAGCTTGGGGTCCAACTCCGGAACCGGCGTCTTGGTGAGCTGGTCCCATTTGCCCGTATCGAGGTGAATCAGGAACAGGTCACCACCGCCGGCATAGAGCAGTTCCTGGCCGTCGGAGGAGAACTGAAGGCCGCCGGCGCGCACGCGCCGGTTGGTCCAATCGAACGGCCCATCGTTGGGCGGGGGGTTCATAGCGGCGGCGGCAGCATCCATGGCATCCACGGCCACCAGATCCTTGGAACTCTTGGTGGCGGGGTCGTAGATCATGAGGCTGCGGCCCTGCCGGAAGACGAAGGTCTTGCCGTCCGGCGCCCAAGTGGCCGCACCCGCGCCGCGGCCGGGGCCGGAGGGCGCCCCGCCGCGGCCTCCTTGGTTCATCGACTCGAGCGTAATCGGCTTCTTCTGGCCGAAAGCCGACGTGACCAGCAACAGGCAAACGGTGAATTTTAGCATTGTGTAGTGATTGTAATCCAAACCGCGTGAATCGGTCCAAAACGCAGCCGAGCGAAGCGCCGAATCCAGTTATGATGTGGAACTGGTACCGATGTAGTCTCTCGGATCCGTGAATGATTCGATTATTTCGCGTCTTCGTCCCGGCCGGCCCGCTGGCTCTTCTCAGCTCGGAAATCCTGCTGATCGCATCGTCGTTCGTTTCGGCTACGTACCTGGTTCTCAGAGTCGATCCCACCGTCTACCTGCTCTATGACGGCGGGCTGGTGCGCATCCTCCTGGTCTTGGCCAGCATTCTCCTGGGTATGCACTTCCACGATCTCTATTCGAAGATTTACGTGTGATCGCGCCTCGGGCTGGCCCAGCAGCTTTGCATGGTGATCGCCATCGCGTTCCTATTTCAGGCGTTGGCCGGCTATGTGGATGCCAGCCTGCGAGTTCCCATCCGGGTCATGGTGATGGGCAGCTTCCTGGGGGTTACCGCCATCTTCGGCTGGCGCGTGTTCTTCAGCGCGTATGT
>JBEKSR010000196.1:0-6340 GCA_049516835.1 Bryobacteraceae bacterium
GGTGTTGGTAAAAGGCGTTCATCGCTGTCCTCCAAGCTCACTACCTGGAAGTTTATGCGATGAACGCCTCCCGAGCACCTGCCAGGGATACCAAGGGCAAAGCCCTTGACTAGCTTGCCCAGACCTCAAGGAACTTCGTGCCTGCCATTTTCAATCCGTGCCCGCGCTGGCCTACGGACCCGCATGCTCCTCCACCGTGGAGATGCAGAATCTCAGCGACCGGCCGGTAGTTGTGGATGTGTAACCCCACCGAGCCAGCGGCGCGCTGGTGGCGATGGCCGGACACCCCGAGATCACCATTCGACTAATCCCGCGCGAGCGGTCGAGCTACAAGCTGGAAATCGAGCAGGAGACCGAGAGCGCCCGGGTGAAGGTGCGGGAACGGGGGCTATAACTCTCCGAGACCCTCGAGGATCCGCTCGTAGTGACGGGTCGAAAGCCGAAACCCGTGGGAGCGCAGTTCGTCGAGCTTCTCCTGAACGCTGCCGATGAGGCCAAGGATCTTCGCGTCCGCGTAAATCAGCGGAGTCCGAATCACCACAAGGCCGCGCGAACGGGCACACCGCACGCCGCGCCGCTCATCCAGCGGAACAGGCGCGTTCCCGAGCGCTTCCGCCACCAAAACCGCCTCGCTTTCGCCGAGGTCGAGATGGAAGGCACTGCGAAGCGCGGCCACCTGCGCGGGGCCGGGAGCCGTGGTAGATCTGGCGGAGCAGACCGAAATCCGACAGCAACGCCAGATAGTTCAGCGGGCTACTGTCGGAGACGACCGCACTCACCGGCCGCTCTGCCGGGCGTGATCTTCGCGCCAGCGCCGGATCTGTGCGAAGTCTTCGTCGTCGAGATCGACCCGAAAACCGACGCCCGTCCGGCGCAGAAGATCGAGAAACCGGATGCGCGTCAAACCGAGCATCTCGGCCGCTTCGCCAACGGTGACTCGATCGTCGGAGTAGAGCTTGAGGACAGTCTGCTCTTTGACCGAACGAATAAGTTCGGCTTCGGCCCACTGGTCGACGGCGCCGTCGGGAACCTCAAGCTCGATCTCCAGTTTCATGGCACCTTCATTGTACCGCTGTAGATAAGAATATAGCTGCCGGGAGCCTCGGAGTTCCTCAAAACCCGAGCATTTGAAAACAGGCCATTTTCGCCGGATTGGGTGTCGGGCGGGCGACCGTCGAACGGGCCGTGGTCGAGGCGGCCTGGGCGAAGAAGGACCCGAAGAGTACGGACATTGAGTCCCTTCGCGACGGTGCGAAACCGGCGTAGAATAGAGGCATTATGACCAACCACGTGGATGCGGTTTATGAGAACGGCGTCCTACGGCCATTGGAACCTCTCCCGCTGGAAGAACACCAGCGCGTCAGGGTCACCATCTCCAGCATTTCAGGCGATTCCTTGGCGTTCTTGGTCGATAGGAGTTTCTTGGAACAGGCGCGCAAAGAAGTCGCGGCCGCGGGCTACATCCCCACTCATGAGGAGGTGCGCGGAATGACGGCAGGCGACGCCAGTTCCTGGTCTGAGGCGATCGTCGCGGAGCGCGAGGAGCGATTCTGAAAGCGGTGAACTCCGCCCTCCCGACCTTGGCGTGAAGATGTGCAGGGTGGGTTCCACGATCCAGTTTGGGAGCGAGGCGCCGGGAAAGCGGTAGGGGAGCAGCCGTGAACCGCCCACGGACGCCGGTGTGCTGTAATAGCAGTCAGCAGGACGGAATGATCGAGAGGTTGACGCTTTGTATTGTGCGCGGCTAGTCTTCAGTGGCCATGCAGTCCGGCCAATCCACGTGGTGGTTGCCGTGGACCGAGCGGCCGCGGCCTGCATCGTAATAACCGTTTACGAGCCGCAACCCGATCGGTGGGAGAATGATCTTCGGACACGGAGGGCAGAATGAAGTGCGTGTTATGCAAGCACGGTGAGACACACCCAGGACAGGCGACTGTGACCCTCCAGCGCGGGGCGACCACGGTCATCCTCAAGGGTGTGCCGGCCGCGATCTGTGAGAACTGCGGCGAATACTACCTGTCGGACGACGTGGCCGGGCAAGTATTGGAGCGCGCCGAACTCGCGGTCAAGAGCGGAGCTGAGGTGGAAATCCTGCGGTTCGCAGCGTAGCCGTAACTTCAGCTTTCGCCGAGAGCTTTACCCCACCAGTTCCGGCTCGCCCACGCAGGACCCGCAGCCCTTCTTCCCCTTCAACGTGAGCCGCCGCATCTCTTCCTGCTCCTCGAACGGCACGGAGAATTCCTTCTCGATGCGCTCGCGGTAGACCGGGCCGGAGTTGTACGCGCAGAACGGATACACTTTGCCGTTGGGCGCGGCGTAGTGAATTACACAACGCTTTACGCGCTCCACGTCGTAATTGTACGAATCCATGAAATGCATGCCGGCCAGCAGCAGGGTGCGGTAGGTGAAGCCTTTCTGCTCGCTTTCGCCGCGGCCGTAGCGCTTATCGGTCATGCCCTGGAGGGTTTGCAGGAACTTGGTGAAGGTAAGACCCTCGGGCGCTTTCTCTTCATGGAAGAACTTGCGCAGGCCGTTCCAGGCTTCCAGCTTGGTGTAGAACTGGACGCGGCGCTTGCCGGCCTTGCGCGCCAGCATGTCCATTTCCTTCATCATGGGACCGACGTCGACGAATTGCGTCACCGGCTTGGCCTTGCGGTTCTGGTCCACGAACAGGTAGGTGCCCAGCGAGCAGTGCGGGTGGCAGCTCAGGGTGGTGATCTCCTCGCCCCGGAGCGCGCCGAGGAGCTTCGAAAAGGGCGCTACAAAGGAGAGCGGGAACCAGTCCTCGTAAGGATCGGCAATACCGGTCTGTTCCTTTACGGCGTGGGCGAAATCGGAGAGCGTGAAACGCTTGGCTTCCAGCTCGTGGCGCGCAATCCGGCCGGTAAAGGCCACCGGCTGGAAGCTGATGCCGCTGGTGCACTCGATGTACTCCAGCGACAGCCGGATAATGTCGCCGATCTGGTGATCGTTGAGGCCCTTCACGATGGTGGGAACGAACACGATCTTCAGACCGGCCTTTTTGACGTTCTCGATCGACTGCAGCTTCTTCTCCCACAGCGACTCGCCGCGCGTGCGGCGGTAGATGTCGTCGCACACGCCGTCGAACTGGAGGTACAGCGTGTGGAGTCCGGCTTCCTTGCACTGCTCGGCGTATTCCAGGCTGGTGAATTTCAGGCCGTTGGTGGCCGCCTGGAGGTGGGTGAAGCCCATCTCTCTGGCCATCCGCAGGACGTCCAGGAAGCGGGGATAGATGGTCGGTTCGCCGCCCGAAAACTGCACGATTCGGCAGGGGGCCGGGCGCTCGTCGCGCAGCGCCTGCAGCATCTTGCGAACGGTCTCGATATCCGGTTCGTAGAGGTAGCCGGCGGCGTTGGCGTTGGCGAAGCAGACCGGACACGTGAGGTTGCAGCGGTTCGTCAGGTCGATGTTGGCCAAGCCGGTGTGGCTGGTGTGCAGGTTGCACAGGCCGCAATCGTCCGGGCAGCGGGTGGCGTCGGCCACCACGGGATTGTGCAGGCCGCGGTTGTCGCCGAAGGACCACTCCTCCATCTTCAGGTACAGTCTGGCGTCGGAAAAGACGATATCCCGGAAGTCGCCGTGGTCCGGACAGCGCTTCTCCATGACCACCTTGCCGGCTTCCTCAAATATCCTGGCATCAATGAGTTGCGTACACTCGGGGCAGAGCGACTGGGTGGTCTTGGGCAGACCCGTCTTCAGTGCGTCAATGCGCGAGCCGGTGTAGGTAGTTTCCGGTTGTAATACGTGAAATTGCGCCATGATGTGCCATCATAAAGGCGCCCGGCCGGGAAAACCACAAGAAGGCGCTAAAGTGTGAATCCTAAAGGTCGTAAGGGGAATATCGGGCGCTGAATGGTAAGCTGGGAATCGGTGCTGGTACTGGACTTTGGACACGCTGCCGTGGCCTTCGGAGCGGCTTTCCTCGCCGGGGCCATCAATTCCGTGGCCGGCGGCGGGACGCTGGTCTCCTTCCCCGCCCTGATCTGGCTGGGCCTCGGGTCGGTGACGGCAAATGCCACCAGCACGGTGGCCATCTGGCCGGGGACGGTAGGGAGCACCTGGGGCTACCGGCGCGAATTGCGCGACGCCGAGCCGCGCTTCCGGTGGCTGATTGTGCCCAGCCTGGTGGGCGGACTCACCGGCGCGCTGTTGCTGCGCTGGACGCCGCCGGCCATTTTCGACCGCATGGTGCCGTTCCTGATCCTGTTTGCCACCCTGCTGTTCATGGCCCAGGAACCGATACAGCGGATCTTGAAGGCGGATGGGCGTCCGGCGCACCGGTCGGCCAACTGGTTCGCCGGGGTGATGCTATTTCAGTTGATGGTGGGGTTGTATGGCGGCTATTTCGGCGCGGGCATCGGCATCCTCATGCTGGCCGCGCTCAGCATCATGGGGCTTCAGGACATTCACGAGATGAACAGCCTCAAAGTGGTCTTCGGGGGAAGCGTGAATGGGATCGCGGCGGCCTACTTCATCTGGGCGCGCATGGTCTACTGGCCGTACGTCGTGATCATGGCGGTGGCGGCCGTGGTGGGCGGATACGGCGGCGCGGGGGTGGCGCGGAAGATCGGGCGCACGGCCGTGCGGCGCATCGTGATCGCCATCGGATTCGGCATGGCGGTGTCGCTGTTCATCAAGAAATAGCTTACTGCGCAGGTTGTGTCCGCCGGAAGAAAGTTCCGGCCTGCGTCCCCTTCGTGCGATAGTGTCCTTTATGACATGGCGCATCCCCACACTCTCTCTGGCTCTGCTTGCGGCCGGTGCCTGCCACGCAGCCGATTCGCCGAACCTGGCGGATCAGTACCGCCCCGTGGCCGGCAAGCTCATTGACGCGGCGCTGGCCGATACCGAAGGCTACAATCGGCTGGCCTACCTGTGCTACCGCATCGGCAGCCGCTTGAGCGGTTCCGCGGCGCTCGAGCAGGCCATCGCATGGTCGGCGGAACAGATGAAAGCCGCCGGCCTCACGAACGTCCGGGTCATCCCCACCAAGGTGCCGCATTGGGTGCGGGGCGGCGAATCGGGCCGGATCGTCGCGCCGCTCGACAAGCCCCTTCACATGCTAGGCCTGGGGATGAGCGTGGGCACTCCGCCGGGTGGAATTACCGCCGACGTGGTGGCGGTCTCGAGCTTCGACGAGCTCGCCAGGCTGGGCCGCGAGAAAGTGCAGGGCAAGATCGTGGTCTACAACGAGCCCTACACCGGTTATGGCCCGACCCGGATGTACCGCTCGTCGGGCCCGTCCCGCGCGGCCGCTCTCGGCGCCGTGGCCGCGCTGGTCCGGTCGGTGACGCCCCTCGCTCTCGAAGCCCCGCATACCGGCGAGATGAGCTATGACGACCGTCAGCCCAAGATCCCGGCCGCCGCCGTGTCTCCGGAAGACGCCATGATGATCGCCCGCCTCTGTGCCGACGGCGTTCCGGTGAAGGTGCACATCGAGATGGGCGCGCACATGGAGCCGGATGCCGACAGCGGCGACGTGATCGGCGAGATCCCCGGCCGCGAAAAGCCCGAAGAGGTCGTAGTGATCGGCGGCCATCTCGATTCCTGGGACGTGGGCCAGGGCGCCCAGGACGATGGCGCGTCCATCATGGCGTGTTTGCAAGCGCTGGCATTGATGCACCAACTGGGCCTTCAGCCGCGGCGCACCATCCGCGTGGCGTTCTGGGTGAACGAAGAGAACGGTGGCCGCGGCGCCCAGGAGTACCGGGCATTTGTGGGCGGCCGGATCAAGAACCATGTGGCCGCCATCGAAATGGACGGCGGGGCCGAAGCGCCGCGCGGGTTCGGCGCCGGCGCCGATCAGAATTCGCTCGAGCTGCTCAAACAGATCGGGAAACTGCTCGAGCGCGTCGGCGCCGGCGAGATCACCGGCGGAGGGGGCGGCTCGGATATCGCGCCGCTCGTCCGCGATGGCGTGCCCGGCCTTGCCGAGCGCACCGTCGGCACGCATTACTTCGACTGGCATCACTCCGAAGCGGATACTCTCGACAAGGTGGACCCCGAGGATTTTCGCAAGAATATGGCGGCCCTGGCAGTGATGGGCTATGTGCTGGCCGACATGCCCGGCCGCATCACCGCCCCTGCCGGTGGAAGACGCGGGGACTGACCCCCGTCGGGGCCAGACACCCGCGTGGGGCCAGACACCCGAGGGGCCCGACACCCGAGGGGCCAGACATCCGCGTCCCAAGGCGCGTTTTTTTGCGCCGCGCGGACGCTGGTGTCTCTCTTCCGAAAATCTCCTCGGGCTTGTGCTGGTCAGGCGGCGACCGGCTCTAAGCTGACCTTGAAGCCGAGTCGCTCCAGTTTCTTGAGGTAG
>JBEKSR010000197.1:0-6314 GCA_049516835.1 Bryobacteraceae bacterium
CAGTGTGTGAACGGCCTTAGCTTGCCGAATCCAATTCCATTCTGACAAACGTGTCAAGCATCGTCGGTTTCTGACGCCAGAGACGTTCCCGGCAGGGACCGCTCCCCGCTCTTGCGGAGACTTTTTGCGGGCCGCGAGCCATGCGTCCCCAGGAGTGGGGACGCGGCAGCCTGAGAGGCTGCGCCACGCTGCTAAACTGGAATCGCATGTGGCGGCTTCTGGTTCTGGCGGCGCTCTTCGGCGGCGCTCTCCGCGCGGAAACGGTTCTGGTTCTTCCGTTCTTCAACCATTCCAAGTCCGCGAACCTGGATTGGATCGGCGAAAGCGTCGCGGAAACCGTGCGCGATTCGCTCTCTTCCGAGGGCCTGCTGTTGCTGGACCGCGAAGACCGGCTGGAGGCGTACCGCCGCCTGTCGCTCCGTCCCGGAGCGGAGATCACGCACGCTTCCATCATCAAGATCGGGGAATCGCTGGACGCTTCGACGATCATCTACGGCTACTACGAACTGCTTTCCGCCGAGGCCGGCAAGGAGCAGTCGAAAAGCTCGTTGCGCATCACCGCGCGGATTCTCGATCTGCAGCGCACGCGCCAGGGCCCCGCGTTCAGCGAACTGGGCGCGCTGGAAGACCTGGCCGCGGTGGAGGCTCGCCTGGGCTGGCAGGCGCTGGAGCAACTGCACCCGGAGACCACGCCTCCGGAAGAGGAGTTTCTCAAAGCTCGTCCGCCGGTGCGCCTTGACGCCATGGAAAGCTACGTGCGCGGGCTTCTGGCGGCCTCTCCCGAGCAGCGTCATCGTTTCTTTACGCAGGCCGCGCGCCTGGATGCGCACTACTCCCAGCCCTGCTTTCAATTGGGAAAGACCTATTGGGAACAGAGAGAGTACGGGATCGCGGCGGGCTGGCTCGAGCGCGTCGGCCGCTCCGACCCGCACTATCTGGAAGCGCAGTTCTTTCTCGGCCTGTGCCGCTACTATGGCGGCGATTTCAAGGGCGCCGAGCAGGCCTTTCAGGTTGTGGCGGCGTCGGTGCCTCTGAATGAGGTTTACAACAACCTGGGCGCCGCGCAGGCCCAGCGCAACGATTCCGCCGCCGCCAGCGCCAGTTTTCGAAAAGCGCTGGAAGGCGACGACGCCGACCCCGACTATCATTTCAACCTAGGCTGCGTGTTGTGGCAATCGGGGCAATACGCGGCGGCTGTCGAAAGCTTCCGCGCGGCGGTGGCGCGCAATCCCAACGATGCCGAAGCCACCGTCATGTTAGGCCGCGCACTGAAACGGGAAGGCCCGCGCCCCGTCGATCCCAGGACCCAAGCCCGCGAGCGGCTGAAGACCAACTACGAAGAGGCCGCCTACCGCCAGCTTCAGGCGGAACTAAGGGCCAAATAGCGCCGGATCGCTCCTGACGGACGGGATCAGATCCGCGGCGCGGCGCCGCCGAGCAAGGCCTGTGCGGTAGTGGATGGCGCACCGAGCCGTCGGCGGAATACCTCAACGAGGCGCTCCCCATTCTTGGTCAGGTCGTATTGATCGAGCACGCGCCGGCGGGCTTCCTGGCCGAGCCTGAGGCGAAGGGCGGGGTCGGTTTTGAGCCTGAGAATCGCGCGAGCGAGAGCCTCCTGGTCGGCGGGAGGGGTCGGCAAACCGTCGATGCCATTGCGGATCAATTCCGGAATGCCGGTAATCCATGTGGCAATGCAAGGTATCTCCATCGCCATGGCTTCCATCAGAACCACAGGAAGCCCTTCGCCGAAACTGGAGAGCACGAGGGCGTCGGATTCCCGATAGATCGCGCGCAGCTCATCCTGATTTGCATTCCCGACGAAGAAGACGCTACGCGGGAATCCGCGGGTCTCGACCTCCCGCTCCAGCTCGGACCGGCCTGGGCCTTCTCCCACGAAACGGAGCAGGACTTGGTGGCCTTCCCGGGCCAACGCGTCGACGGCGCCCATCAGGACATGGTGCCCCTTTACGGGCACAAGCTGGCCGACGGAAACGATTTGAAAGGGAGAGGGGCCGGACCGAAACGGCCGCGGCGCGAACTCGGCGGGGTCCACCCCGAGAGCGTCAATTCGAGTTTGGGCCATTGGGAGCGGCCGGAGACATACATGAGCTGGCTGATCCCATAACGGCTGATGGCGCAGGAGAACAGAGAGGCGCGGATTTTCTCACGAAGCCGGAAGGCCGCGGGATTCTCGAACTCCATCGGGCCGTGAAAGGTGGCTGACATGGTGACTGGGAAGGTGCGGGCAACGATCAGGGCCACGGTGGAGGCGAAGTGCGTGTGCCGGTGGCGGAGCCCCAAGCGCATCATGGAATACCCCACCAGTACGGCTTCCGTAAAATAGAACCATCCATACAGTGCGTGACGGGGGGACCACATCCCCATGCACAGGGCGCAACACAAACCGCGGAAGCAGGAAATCGGCCTGGAGAATAGCGTGCCGATGTGAGCGCCGGCGAACCGCAGAAGACCGGCGTTTTTCACGTACCTGGTAGTCCGGACCTCCTCGCGCTCCACATCCGTCATGGCGGCCAGGGGCCGGTCGGGACCGCCGCTGGAGAATGCGTGGATTTCAAATCCACAGCGGCGCAGCAGGCGCATCTCCCGCAGCATGAAAACGTGGTTCACGGCAGGGTACTGGCTGAGCAGGTACGCCAGCCGGAGTGGCGCAGGGCTGGATTCCACGAGTGCAATTGTCACCTGTTTCGGTGTTATCGCCTAACTGAACTCACGGCCGATTGACAATCGGCCGGTCAATGCGGTCCGGACCGGGAACGCGAGCTGAGAGACCTGGACGCCCAGCAACTTCCGCCGATGGCCGGGAATTTCGGTGGAGATCGCGAGATTCTCTTCTCTGGCGGATCCCCCGCACCACAAGTTTCCGGGACTGCCGGACGCCGCGCAGCGGCTTTGAGCATGACCGCCGAGGGGCAGCACACTGCGCAGGGCGGTTCTCCCAGACCCATGTAGGGCCGTCGCCGCCGCCTGCGGTTCGCAACCGGGGCCCCTGGCTATCCGTTGGAGTCCGCGGCGCGCGATGTTCCAAGCGGCGTCTGCTTCTTGCGGTAGTCGCCGCGGCTGAAGTATTTTTCCAGCCAGCAGTAGAGAGCGATGAACAGATACCGGCTGCCCATTTCCCCGATCTTGAGTTTCGAAATCCCCGTGCGCCGGTTCCGCCAGGTGATCGGCATGGTGGTCCAGGAGTAGCCGCGTACGACGGTCTTCAGGGGCAGCTCCACGGTCAGGTTGAAGTGGGGCGAAAGAAACGGGCGGCAGCCATCCAGCGCTTCGCGGCGGTAGGCCTTGAAGGCGTTGGTAAAATCGTTCAGCGGAATGCGGAACAGCGACCGCAGAAACAGGTTCGCCAGTCGGTTGATGAACAGCTTGTGCAGGGGGTAATCGATGACGCCGCCGCCGCGGATGAAGCGCGAGCCAAAAACCGCATCCCAGCCTTCGCCCAGCAGCTTCCAATAGCGGACCACGTCGCGGCAGTCGTCCGACTCGTCGGCCATCATCATCACGATGGCATCGCCCCGGCTATGGTCGATGCCCAAAGCGATGGCTCTCCCAAAACCGTTCTCCCCCGTATTTCGCACGGGGCGCAGGGTGGGTACGCGCTGGCAGAGGGCTTCGAGCACCTGCCAGGTGGAGTCCGTGCTGCCGTCATCCACCGTGACGATTTCGTGCGGGACGTCGTGCAGGCGCAATTCCACGTGCAGATGCTCGACGGCGGAAGGGATGGCGCCCTCTTCGTTGCGGCAGGGGATGACCACGGAAAGCAACTCGAGCGGCTGGTGGGATGTGGGCTCCGGCTGGCGCTTCACAAACCGCTCCTCTCGAGCCAGTCGGGGTTCGCAAGGGCGTGAGCCGCGATCTCTTCCAGGATGCTCACGATCGGCGTTTCCACCGTCCAGCCGAAATCCCGCTCCGCTTCGTCGTTGTCCATCGCCACCCACGGTACGTCGTAGGGGCGCTCGCGAGGATCGGGCTCGGGACGGTGCGGACCGAAGGCGCCGTCGCACCAGGCCGTGAGTTGCGCCAGGGAAAGGGAATTCGCGATTCCCCCGCCGGCGGTGTAGATCCGCTGCCCGTTCATCCGCGCGGCGGTCATTTGCAAATCGAGCAAGGCGGCCAGGTCGCGCGGGTGCAACGCATCCCGGACCTGTTTGCCCTCCCCTCCGAAACCGATGTAGCGCAGCGGTTGCCTCCGCAGATGGGCGTTGATCCAGTAAGAGAAGATCCCCTGGTCGGGCGTTCCGAATTGCCCGGGGCCGGCCAGGACACCGCAGCGGTCGATCCAAACCGGGAAGCCGAAGGCGGCGCCCCACTCCAGCGCCAGGGTCTCGGCGGCCAGCTTGGTGCTGCCATAGAGGGACAGCGGCGGGTTCGTCGAGAAGTCCCGGCCGATGCCTTTGGCGGAGACCCCGCGCGGAAGAGGCTGCGAGATGTCCAATTGGAGAGCGTTGCCAACATCCCGGAGCGGAAGCGACTGGAGGGCCGGGATGGAGTAGACCCGGCTGCTGGAGAGCAACAACAGGCCGGCCCGCGTCGCCTTGCACAGTTCCAGCACATTCCCCAGGCCGACCAGGTTATGCTCGAACAGCCGGCGGCTGCTGAAGCCGCCCTGAACACCCGCCAGCACGCTCGGTTGAGCGGCGGCTTCGATCACCCAGTCGGCGGCGGGCAGCGGTTCCAGGTCGCTGGCCTTCCGGAGGTCGCCATGGAAAACCGCGACGCCCATGCGCCGCAGACGCAGCCGGTTGCCCTCCGAGCCCGGGCGCATCAGATTATCGATGCCCGCGATCGACAACCCTGGCCGCCGCTCGAGAAGGGTCTCCGCCACGGCGCTGCCGACGAATCCACAGATGCCCGTGATCAGGAGCCGCATCAAACCGCCTCAGTGAGCCGGTGCATCCAACTCCCGGCGATTTCCCGGAAGATCGCCGGGAGCGGCTTGGCGATGTCCCAGCCGGGGTAGTGCGTCTTCATTTTACGCAGATCGCTGTAGTAGCAGATGTGGTCGCCAATGCGGTTCTCATCCACATAGCGCCAGTTCATGGGACGGCCGGTGACTTCCTCGGCCATGCGGAACGCCTCGAGGATGGAGCAGGAGTTCCCTTTGCCCCCGCCCAGGTTGTACACTTCGCCCACGCGCGGCGCTTTCCAAAACTCGAACATGAAACGCGCCACGTCCTCGGAGTGGATATTGTCGCGCACCTGCTTGCCCTTGTAACCGAACACCTTGTACTCCCGGCCCTCGACGTTGCATTTGACCAGGTAGCTCAGGAATCCGTGCAGTTCCACGCCGGAGTGATTGGGCCCCGTGAGACAGCCGCCGCGAAGGCAGCAGGTGGGCATATTGAAGTACCGCCCGTACTCCTGCACCATTACGTCTCCCGCCAGCTTGGACGCGCCGAAGAGAGAGTGCTTGGACTGATCGATCGGGAAATTCTCCGGTATTCCGTTCTCGTAGGCCGGGTCGGCATAATCCCAGCGCGTTTCCAGTTCCTGCATGGCGATGGCGTTGGGCCGGTCGCCGTACACCTTGTTGGTGGACATGTGAATGAACGGCGCTTCGGGGCAAGAACGCCGGGCGGCCTCGAGCAGGTGCAGAGTCCCCAACGCATTGACCTCGAAGTCGAGGAATGGAATGGCGGCGGCGCGATCATGCGACGGCTGGGCGGCGGTGTGAATGATGAGGTTCGGCCGAAGTTCCGCTGCCAGGGCCAGCACTCCGTCTCTATCTCGGATATCGAGCGCGGCATGCCGGTAGTCCGGCATCTCGCGCCGCAAGCGTTCGAGGACCCAACTGGTATCACCCTCCGGACCGAAGAAGACGGCGCGATGGTTGCTGTCGATGCCGGTCACGCGGAAGCCTTGCCGGGCGAAGAAGAGCGAGACCTCCGAACCGATCAGGCCACAGGATCCCGAAACCAGGACGGATGGGCTGTGCATGAACGTCGATTATAGCCTCCCGCGACTACCATCTGTGCCGGCCCCAGGAAGCCGGGTTACGCTGGCCCAACGGGCCGGCTGGGTTCCGCGGATCGCTCCCATGCCCTGGCGGAGGCGCGGGCGCGGAGCGCGGGAGAGGAACCCAGCGGAGGGAGGCGTCGGATTGTGCTATACTCCCATCATTCACAAGGACTTGAGACGAATCTTATTATGAAGGTCGTCATCCTTTGCGGAGGGCAAGGAACCCGCCTGCGAGAAGAAACGGAGTTCCGGCCGAAGCCCATGGTCGAGATCGGCGGCCGCCCCATCCTCTGGCACATCATGAAGTGTTACGCCCGTTATGGGCTGTGCGATTTCAT
>JBEKSR010000198.1:0-6160 GCA_049516835.1 Bryobacteraceae bacterium
CTTCAATAATTCGTGACTATTTCCGAATTTCTAGAGGCGCCTGATTGAGCATAAACGAGATACACATCGGGAAGCCCTCTTTTGGGCCAAATCCTACAATTGTCGTGTGGAAGTTGGGCTAGAGCCGATGCCGAACGCCTGGCGGCGGTCAGTACGGAGCAGGCCGCGTGCTTCCGATATGTGCTGCGCTCGGCGGGGTTTGCCGCGGCCGCCGAAAACCGGAACTGCTCGACCGTGGAGCCAGCCCGGACATGGTCTCCGGCGTTACCAACAGCACCGTGAGCCTGGCCCTGATTGCGGTGCGGCGGGGCTTCCGCAACATCCTCGACCTGGGAGCCGGATGCGGCGGCGTCGTTTGCCACGGGAGACGCGTTCGACCCGGCCGCGGGGCGTAGGTTCGATTCAATGGTGGCCAATCCGCCGTGCGTGATCGGCCCCGGCATCCGTTACGCGTATCGCGACAGCGGCATGGAACTGGACAGCTTCCGCCGCAAGATCGTTGGCTAGGCGCCGGAATTCCTGGAGGAAGGAGGTCTCTTTCAGTCGGCCGCCGAATGGCCCGGCTTAACGGGCGTGGACTGGAAAGAGCGCATGGCCGGGTGGTTCCGCAATTCCGGATGCGCCGCGGACGGGGCGAGCAGGCAGGAAGCTCTGGCCAACGCGGAAATCGTCATAGGCGAATGGATCGAGACCGCACGCGGATTGGGGCGTCCGGTCCCCGAACCCAAAGGCCGTCTCCTGTATGCCTGACCCCAACCACTCGAACCGATCAGGAAACCACCGCCCTGCTTCGCGAGGAGTGGGAATACCGGGAACAGGCAGTTGCTCCGTGACGGGAGTTTCAGCGCTCCGGCTCATCCGCCACGGTGGCGCTGCGATGCGGCGGGCGCGGCTTCTTGGGGGCGGTCACCATGGCGTGGGGATCATCGGGCGGGTCCGGCCTCTCGCGCTTCAGGAGACGCTTGAGCGAGGCCATGGTACGGCGCATCCGTTCGCGCAAAGAGCGGCGCTCCATGTGGCTGGCCTCCTGCCCCGCTAATTCCCCGACACCGCCACGGTCACACCGGCCTGGGTGGAGACGCTGCCTACCTGTACCACCACCGGGACCGCGTTGCCGGCCTGAATGCCACTGGGGATTTGCGCGTTGATCTGCATCACCCCGGCCACCACGTTGGGCGCCTGGCCAGCATACTGCACCACCGCGACCTGTCCGCCAATCGTCACCGCAACCGGGGCCACCGGCTTCGGCAGAGGCGCGGCTCCCGGCATACCGTCCACGCCTGCTGGATTCGTGTGGCCCGCGCCGGTCAACCACAACGAGATGTAACTCCCCACTTTGGCGGGATGGGACGCCCCGTTCAGTGTCCCGTCCTGATTGGAGGCCGCCGCCTGACCCTTGCCGGAACTGTCCTGGGTGAAGAGAGCCGGGGCCACCGGGGCCACCGGCAATGTCACGGGAGCGCTGGTCTGTCCCTGGTACTGGACGAATACCTGCACGTTTGATCCCGCGATGGAGTAGGGCGCCACGACGCCGATTTGGGTGGCGGAGGTATACAAGACGGGTCCCGGCGTGCCGCCGAATATGACGCTGGTGCCGGCAAGATTGGTGCCCACCAGGCCGCTGGTTGGGTCAAGCTGGTACTGCGCCAGCCGGGCAGGGCCCAATCCGGAGCCGTAGACTACCACCACCTCGCCGGGCGCCACCGGTCCGCTGAGGTTGCTGGCGGCGTTGGTAACCGCGTTGACGCCCAGGCCGTTGCCGGCGTACTGGAGCAGCCGGACGGCGTTGTTGGCCATGTCCGCCACGTACAAGTTGCCGTTTTTCCCCACAGCGATGGCCGAGGGAGCATCGAGCTGCGCCTGAGTGGCCAGACCGCCGTCTCCCGTGTAGCCTCGAGATCCGTTGCCCGCAATGGTCACGATGAGACCGTTGGGGTAGACTTGGCGCACGCGCGTGCTGGCGTCCACGATGTAGATATTGCCTGCGGCATCCACGGCCACGCCGACGGGGTTGCCGACTTGCGCATTGGTGGCTTGCCCCCCATCGCCCGAGTAACCCGCGATGCCGTTTCCAGCGGCCGTCGCGATGAGGCCGTCGAGGGTCACCTCGCGGATCAGATTGTTCTCGGTGTCGGCGATGTACAGGTTGCCGGCGGCATCCACCGCCACGCCCTGAGGGCCAGTCAATTGCGCTTTAACGGCCGGGCCGCCGTCGCCGGAGTATCCGGCGGTTCCGTTTCCGGCCACGGTGCTGATGATGGCGCCGCTGGCCGAGACCTTGCGCACCCGGCTGTTGCCGAAGTCCGCGATGTACAGGTTGCCGGAAGAGTCCACCGCCACGCCCATGGGCAGATTCAATTGCGCGCTGGCGGCCGCGCCGCCATCGCCGCCATAGCCGGGGGTGCCGCTTCCGGCCACGGTGGTGATGACGCCGTTGGCCGAGACCTTGCGCACCTTGGCATTCATGGTGTCGGCGATAAAGAGATTGCCGGACGCGTCCACGGCCAGCCCCTGTGGCCCGTGGAGTTGCGCGCTGGTGGCGGCGCTGCCGTCTCCGGAGCTGCCCGCGCCGCCATTCCCGGCGAAGTTGGAGATGGTTCCATTCGGCGAGACCTTCCGGACCACGTTGTTGAGGGTGTCCGCAAGGTACAGGTTGCCGGCGGCGTCCGCCGCCACGCCCTGAGGCGAATTGAGCTGGGCCTGGCTGGCCGCGCTACCATCACCGGAGTAGCTCAAAGTGCCGTTTCCGGCAAACGTGGAGATGCTTCCGCCCGAGGCCACCTTGCGGATACGGCAGTTCAGCGAATCCGCGATGTATAGATTCCCAGCCGAATCCACGGCCACGCCGGTGGGGGAATTCAGTTCCGCGCTGATGGCAGTCGAGCCGTCGCCGGTGAATCCGGGCGTGCCGTTTCCGGCCACGGTGCTGATATCGAGGCTCTTGGCGTCGATCTTCCGAATCCGGCTGTCGCCGTTCTCGGCGAAGTAGACGTTGCCGGAGGAGTCCACCGCCAGCGCGAAGGGCGCGACCAAGGCGGCGCTGGTGGCGTACCCGCCATCGCCGGAGAAACCGATGGTTCCGTCGCCGGCGATATAGTTGATGTTGCCATCGGTGGTGACCTTGCGGACGTACGCGTTGCCGGTGTCCGCGATGTAGATGTTGCCGGATGAATCCACCGCGACGTCCTCGGGGCCGTGCAATTCCGCTTTGATGGCCAGGCCGGCATCGCCCTGGTAACTGGCGAAGCTGTCGCCGGCAATGGTGGCGATGTTGCCATCGGTGGTGACTTCGCGGATGGTGTTATCGCCGGTGTCGGCAATGTACACGTTGCCCGACGTGTCCACGGCCACGCCCATGGGCAAATGCAATTGCGCGCTGGTGGCCGGGCCGCCATCGCCGTAAGCGCTGGGGCCGCCGCCGGGGCTGATCACGCCGTTGCCCGCGAAGGTGGTGATGATGCCCGATGGGCTCACCTGGCGGACGCGATTGTTCCTGGAATCCGCAATGTAGATATTGCCCGCCGCGTCGAAGGCGATGCCCTGCGGAGCGTTCAATCGCGCATTCACGGCGAGGCCGCCGTCGCCCGAAAAGCCGGCCCGCGAGGTTCCCGCCACGAGCGTCACAGTTCCACCGCCATTGATCTTGAAGACGCAATTCGAGCTGCTGAAATAGAGATTGCCCGAGGCATCGATGGCAACGCGCCCTGGCTGCCCCATCGAGACACTCGCGGCCGCGGCCGGCGTGGCGGGCGGCGCGCCTCCGGCCACCGTCGATATGGAATACTGCTGCGCCAGCGCGATGGAGGCGCCCGCCAGCAGCGAAATGAATCTCAACATGCGGAAGTCCGGTCCCGGCGGGATGCGTGATGGGTCGTGAAGCACATGATTACGTTTCCTTCCATGATACCGTTTTCACAGGCTCATGACGCCACCGCGCCGGCTACCGCCTCGAGGGCCTGTGCGCAATCGGCACGGGTGGCGTCGTAGTGCGTCACCGCGCGCATGAGGCGCTCGTTGATGCCGTTGATCAGCACTCCGCGCGCCTTCAGCCGCGCGCTGATTTCGGCGCTGACGCGGCCCGTGCCGCTAACGTCGAAGACCACGATATTGGTCGCGACCTTCCGCGGATCGATCTGAATGCCCGGAATTCGCGCCAGCCCTTCGGCCAGGAACCGGGCGTTGGCGTGATCCTCGGGGAGCCGCTGGGGCGTGTCTTCGAGCGCAATCAATCCCGCCGCGGCCAGAACGCCCGCCTGGCGCATTCCGCCGCCCAGCCGCTTGCGGTAGAGGCGGCCCTTGGCGATGAGGCTGGACTCACCGGCCAGCATGGAACCCACGGGCGCGCCCAGCGCCTTCGAGAGGCAGAACATGACGGTATCGACCGGAGCTACAATCTCTCGCACTTGCACGTTCATTGCCGCGGCCGCGTTGAAGACGCGCGCGCCATCCATGTGGACCTTCAAACCGCGCTCGTGCGCGCCATCGCAGATTTCCCGGATGACGCTCAAGGGGTAGACGGTTCCGCCCGCCATGTTGTGCGTGTTTTCGATTTCGATCAAGCCGGTGGGCGCATAGTGCGGATGCGGCGGCCGGATGTGGCGCCGCACCTGGTCCCACGTGAGGATGCCGTCCTCGGTGGGGATGGCACGCGCCACGCACCCGGAGAACCACGCCATCATGGCCAGCTCGTAATCCAGCACGTGGGAGCGGGAATCGCAGATCACCTCCTGGCCGTGTTCGGTGTGCAGCTTGACCGCGATGGTGTTCCCCATGGTGCCGGTGGGCACGAATAGCGCGGCTTCCTTGCCGGTGATCTCGGCGGCGCGCTGCTCGAGACGGTTGACGGTGGGGTCTTCGCCGTAAACGTCGTCGCCGACTTCAGCCTCCATCATGGCGCGCCGCATGGCAGGCGTCGGCTTGGTGACGGTATCGCTTCGCAGATCGATCATGGGGTGAGAAACTCCTGGAAAACTTCATTGGAGAGCAGCACGCCGCGGCCGGTGAGGCGGAGAACGCCGCCGGCGGTTTCGAGCAGCCCGGCATCCAGAAAGCGGCGGATGGGCTCCTCGAACCGCCGCCATTCCTCCGGCGCGGGACGAATACCGGCCATCAGCCGCAGCCCCACAAAGAACCGCTCTGCGTTGTGGGGCAGGTCCCCGACCTGCCCAGTCCCACTGAGATATTCTTCCACCGATTCCGGATTCGCCCGCCGCACGCACCCGTCGAAGGAATGCGCGTCGGCGCCGAAGCCCACGTACGGCTCCAGTTTCCAATACTTCAAATTGTGCCGCGATTCGCAGCCGGGCCGCGCGAAATTGGAGATTTCATAGCGCGGAATGCCCAGCGCCGCGAGCCGCTCGACGGCCATCTCATAGAGCGCGGCCGTCCGATCATCGCCGGGAGTCTCCCCCGCCCCGTAGCGCGGGCCGCCGCGCAGTATTTCCTGGCCCAGGCGGCTGTCTTCATCCACTTCCAGCATGTACACGGAGACGTGCGCGGGGGCCAGCCGCCCAATCCAGTCGAGCGATTCGCGCCAGCTCGTCTCCGTCTGGCCGCTGAGTCCGGCGATGAGGTCGATGTTCAGGTTGCGTATGCCGGCATCGTGCAGAACACCAATCTCATCGGCCACCGTCTGGGCGGTATGCTTGCGCCCCGTGCGCCGGATTTCCTTCGCCACGAACGACTGGACTCCGAGGCTCACGCGGTTGATGCCGCAATCCGCCCAGGCGCGGGCCTTTTCGGCGGTGACGGTTCCGGGCGCGGCTTCGATGGTGGCTTCGGCCCAGGGCCGGCCGGGGATGAGTTCGAGCAGCCGGCGCAGGGCTTGCGGCGCGACGTTGCTCGGAGTGCCGCCACCCAGGTACACGGTCTCGGGCATCCATTCCCACTGGTGGGCGCGGATCTCGGAGGCGAGCGCGTCGAGATAGCGCGCCTCCAGAGCGCGCGGGAAAACGCCCGACGCGAAGTTGCAGTAGGTGCACTTCTGCGCGCAAAAAGGATAGGCAAGATAAACGCCCGGCACTTCTCCGATTGTAGCCGGTGGGGCATGCTTTAGCCTGAAAGAGGCGCTGAAACGAGAATTTTGTTCTCGTTTCGTTCATGAGAATTCAGGCGGCCACCTCCAGACCGATTTCCCGGATTAGGTTGTCGAGTGCCTGGC
>JBEKSR010000199.1:0-11475 GCA_049516835.1 Bryobacteraceae bacterium
TTGCTACGATCGGGGCTAAGCCTTGAGGGATGTGGTGGCTACAAGCCCTATCGCAAAAACGTTGGGACAGCAGTGGGTCAGACGCATTTTTGCGCCTTCCGAAAATGCGTCTGACCCCTTTTTCCTTGACCTGTCTACAGCTTCAGGGTTGACACTGATAGTAGAGCGATGCCGCTGACCGTCACCAAGCTCGCGCGCGCCTGCCATCTCGGCCGCCTGCGCCAGATTTGCGCTTACCGGGATGCCGGGCTCGAGCTCCGCGACATTCGTTCCATCCTCGACGCTCCCCACACGGACGCCGCCGCCGTCTTGCGCCGGCGCCTTGTCGAATTGAGCGCCGGCATCGAACGCCTCCATGAACACCAGCGGGCCATCGCGCGCCTGCTGAAGAGCACAGATCAATTCAGGAGAATTCCCATGGTTACGAAAGAGAAGTGGACAGCTATCATGAGCGCCGCCGGTTTTACCAAGGATGACATGCACCGATGGCACGCCGAGTTCGAGAAGTCGGCGCCCCAGGAACACCAGGAGTTTCTGGAGTTCCTGCACATTCCGGAACAGGAAGTGAAGTCCATCCGCGAATGGAGCCGCGGATTCAAGGTGTAAGCTCCGGGGCGGGGCGGCGCGCCGTGTTTGCGCCCCAAGAACGAAAGATGGTAAACCTATGAAGGCGCAGGCATGTCCGCTAAGCTCGAAGGCATCTTCACTCCGACCTTGGTCCCGCTGGACGAGCGAGGGGAAATCAACGAGCCCGAGCTGCGCCGGTTCATCTCCTGGCTGATCGAGCGCGGCGTCCACGGTCTGTATCCCAACGGCTCCACTGGCGAGTTCACGCGTTTTACGGCGGAAGAGCGCCGCCGCATCGTGCAGATCGTTTGCCATGAGGCCCGCGGCCGCGTTCCCATCCTGGCCGGCGCCGCCGAAGCCAACGTGGCCGAGACGGTCGCCGCCTGCGAGGCTTACGCCGGCATGGGCGCGCAGGCCGTCGCCATTGTCTCGCCGTTCTATTACAAACTCACTCCGGAATCGGTGTACGCCTATTTCGCCGAGATCGCGCGCCACTCTCCCATCGACCTCACGCTCTACAACATCCCCATGTTCGCCAGCCCCATCGACGTTCCCACCATTCGGCGGCTGGCCGAATTCCCGCGCGTGGTGGGCATCAAGGACTCATCCGGCGACCTCGCCTTCATGATGCGGCTGATCTCCGCCGTGCGCCCGCTGCGCCCCGATTTCTGCTTCCTCACGGGCTGGGAGGCCGTGCTCGCGCCCATGCTGATGATCGGCTGCGACGGAGGCACGCACGCCAGCGGCAATGCCGTGCCGGAAGTGACCCGCCGCATCTACGATCTCTGCCGCGCCGGCGATTACGCGGAGGCGATGAAGTGGCAGTACCGCATCCTCGAACTGTTCGACGCGATGCTCTACCCGTTCGAATTTCCCGACGGCTTCCGCGCCGCCGCCGAGTTGCGGGGTTTCCGCATGGGCCGCTCGCGCCAGCCCCAGACCGGCGCGCAGCAGGCCGACCGCACCGCGCTGGCTGCCGTGCTGCAGTGCATTCTGGCCGATTTCGAGCTGGTGGAACGTCCCGCCGCCGGCTGTGCGCCGCGCGTCCGGCAGCCGGAGCAGGACAAGGTCGAGCAGGTGATTTTCGAAGTGATGCGCGAACTTGAGAAGCGGGGGGTCCTGTGAACGGCGCGCTCGCCTTCATCGAGATTGGCGGATGGTCCCCGGCCATGGTGGTGGTAGACGCCATGGAAAAGACCGCCGGCGTGCGCGTGCTCCAGGCGGAGCTGAACGACAGCCCCGGCGTGTGCCTGAAGCTCTACGGCCCCCTGGCCAATATCCAGATGGCCACGCGGGCGGCCGAGGAAACCGCCCACGCCATGGGCACGGCGGTGATTGCGCACGTGATACCGGGGCCGTCGCCCCTTTCACAAGCAGCCTATGAAGCGCAGCCCGATTTCAGCCCGCTGATCGAGCAGCCAACCGTGCAGTATCCGGAGGAGACTATGAACGACCAGGGCCAATCGCCCTTCGCCGTGGGTCTGATTGAGACGCAGGGCTTCACGGCCGTATTCGAGGCCATCGACACCGCGTTGAAGACTTCCGCGGTGGAAGTGCTGGCCCGCGAAAAGCTGGGCGGCGGCTACATTGCCGTGCTGATCAAGGGCGACGTGGCGGCTGTGACTGCCGCGGTGGATGCCGGCAAGGCTAAGGTGGAAGGCCTGGGCCGTCTGATCGCGGCCCACGTGATTCCCAGCCCCAGCCCGGGCGTCCTGTCGCTGCTGCCCAAGTGAGCGGGGCGCGCGAGGTAGCGATGGAGCATGGGGGAAAAAGGGCAAGCTAAAGCATGCCCCACCTCGCGGCCCGCTCGCCCCCGCGTGGTATCATGGTTTCGAAAGCCCGAATGGGAGGAAACGAACGATGGGCCCGCTAGGTGTGCCGGAGATGATCTTCATCTTCTTCCTGGCGCTGATCTTATTCGGCCCCAAGAAGATGCCGGAACTGGGTCGCTCCCTGGGAAAGGCCCTGACCGAGTTTCGGCGCGCCCAGAGCGAACTGAAATCTACGTTCGAACGGGAGATGAAAAGCCTGGAACAAGAAACCGAATCGTTGAAGGAAGTCACCAACCAGTATCAATACGATACCTACAACTACGATTATTCGTCGTCTGAATCCACGCCCGAGGGTTCATACGGGTCGGAGACCTACGATTCCACTGTTGCTACCCCATCCACTGCAAGCGCATCCGCACCTGAGGGCGCTGAGTCACCATCAGCCGATGCGCCGGAGGGCACTGTCGCCCACGGCGCCGAAACGGCGGCCGGACACACCGAGACGGCTTCCCCCACGGCTGAACACATCGCGTAACGCATGAATTCTTCCGACGAGCTGAAGGGGACCGGCGATCCCCAAGCTGGCGCCGCGTCTTCCGCGTCCGCTTCCACTCCCGTGACCGCGGTGGAAAAGGCGAAACCTCGCTCCGGCGGGGGAGGGAAGACTCCGCCACCGCCGCCGCCCTCCGGAGGCGACTCCGGCGATGAAGAGGACGGCATGCTGCGCATGTCCTTCCTGGAACATCTGCAAGAGCTGAGGACGCGCATCATTCGGGCCCTCTGGGGCGTAGCCGCGGCCTTCGTCGTGAGCCTTAGTTTCAGTAACCAGCTCTG
Organism: Bryobacteraceae bacterium; assembly: GCA_049516835.1. GTDB lineage: Bacteria > Acidobacteriota > Terriglobia > Bryobacterales > Bryobacteraceae > Fen-178. The sequence goes on from JBEKSR010000199.1 coordinate 3,174, forward strand.
GAACTTCGTCTCCCAGCCGGCCGTGCAGGCCCTCAAGACTCTCGGCTACCCGCAAACGCTCAAGCAGATCACCCCCATGGAAAGTTTCAACGTGATCTGGTTCAAGCTGCCCGTCCTGTGCGCCATCTTCCTCGGGTCCCCCTGGGTCCTGTATCAAGTCTGGGCCTTCATCTCGCCTGGGCTGTACCGCAAGGAGCGGCGATGGGCGGTACCGTTTGTGCTCACCTCCGCCGGCCTCTTCATTCTCGGCGGCATCTTCGCCTACTTCGTGGCCTTCCGCTACGGCCTCACGTTCCTGCTGAGCATCGGGAGCGGGAACCACGTCGAGCCGATGGTTTCCATCACCGAGTATTTCGATTTATTTGTGAACGTGATTCTCGGCGTCGGATTGGTTTTCGAACTCCCGGTTCTGATCTTTTTCCTGACATTGCTCAGACTTGCCAGCCCGGCGTTTCTTGTGCGGCACAGCCGCTACGCCATCCTGATCATCTTCATCATCGCCGCCGTGGTGACCCCGACCCCCGACGTCTTCAACATGATGCTGTTTGCGGTGCCCATGTGCCTGCTGTTCTATGTGGGTATCCTCGCCGGTTACCTGCTCGTGCTACATCGCGAAAACCGGAGATTCCCATGGCGTAAGACCCTGACCATCGTCCTGCCCTTGCTACTCCTGCTAGCCATAGTGGGATATATAGCCGTTACCAAGCATGTTATCAAGCTAGTACCACACTGGCCTTTTGTAACTCATTAGTTGTTTTTTTTAGTGGAATTAGGCCACGTAACTGGTATAACATTAGTAATCAGTTAACAAGACTTGGGTGCTTAGTCGATAGTCATAGATGCGATGGACCTAAACAAAGCCATACAGGAACTATACGCCGAGAAAGGGAGACTCGAGCGGGTAATCGCTTCGCTGGAGGAATTGCAGCGAAGTGCCGGCGCTGTTCCGGCTCTCACCGGGGGTGTCAAGCGCCGCGGCCGGAAGTTCATGGACCCCCAGGAACGCCAGGAAGTTTCGGACAGGATGAAGAAGTATTGGGCCGCCCGCCGCAAGGAGCGGCAGAAACATGCGTCGGCCCACGGCGCCTGAGCCATGGCCCGCGGCTATCGGGGTTCCGGTTTCTTGAAGTACCAGAGCCAGTAGTACTGGCTGCCGGCGCCGTGCTGGTATCGCAGTTCGAAGCCGCAGCGTTGCGCCATCTCGCGCGCATCCCGCTCGCTAAACGGCGCGCCCGCCCAGGTATCGTCCGGTTGGGTCTCTATCAGCGAAGATCCCTGCACCTGTAATTTGAAGAGTGCGCCGGGCCGCAGCAGCCGGTTGACCTCGCGGACGTAACTCTCGATGATCGTGTGGCTGGGGATGTGCTGAAACACCATACAGGAAAAAGCGAAATCCATTTGCAGTTTGGCGCCCAGGCCGAAGCGGTTCCACCAGTGTTCGCGCACTGCGCGGAGGTCCATACCGTTGTTTCGGAATACTCGCACGTTGGGGAACCCGTCCACCGCGCGCCGGGCCTGGCGCACCATTCGGCGGCTGATATCCACGGCGTAAACCTGGCCGAAGAGGCCCGCCAGCGCGCGCGTGACGCGCCCGGCGCCGCACCCGATTTCGAGCACCCGCATGTCTTTAGGGTCCATGCCCTGGCAGACGTTGGCGAGGTCGCTCAGAATGTCCTCTTCCAGCGTGACATGGCCGGATTCGTAGAACTCCTCGTCGGACCAGCGGTCTTGCCCGGTGACCACGTAGTAGCGCGCGTTTTGGCGGGCGCGTTGGTCCCAATCGCGCCGCATGCGCCGGATCTGCCTGGTAATCCGCCCGACCGCCATTTGTTATATTGTAGTTGTTGGCTCGAGTGGGCGACTAGCTCAATTGGGAGAGCGCTGCGTTCGCAATGCAGAGGTTGGGGGTTCGATCCCCCCGTCGTCCACCAACTCATGCCTCGAATCAAGACATCCGTCACACTCCCGGAAGAGCCTCCAAAGTGTAGGGATTGGGCAGACTCGAAGCGTTCCGCCTGCTCCGTGCCACTGGAGAAGTCCCGGCGCGAAGCACAGGACGCGGAAATCATCGACGCCAACGCCGATCGTCTCAACCGGGAAGCCATGGACGTCCTGGAATACCAAGGCCTGCCGTGAGACGCGGGGAACCGCGCGCCGGACGTGCGCCAAAACGCGTCCCGATGAGCCGGGACGCGGCGGACTGAGTGCCCAATGCCACTTAGTTTTCGTGAAATCGATATTCTGCATGGATTGTGGGGCGGGCAATCCTGCCCGCAAGCCGGCCTTCCGGCCGGCTGGACCCGCTGGAAAGCGGGTCCGCAGGCCCCCACAAGTTTTCGTCGGATTTGCGGTTTCCGAAAACTAAGTGGCATTGGACTGAGAGTCTGCGCCACGCCGGCGCTGCCGCTCGCTGCCCAAACAGAACGTCCCCTTCTTGTTTCGCGATGCGCTACCATGACCCTTAATGAAGCTTACGTTCTGGGGCGCGGCCGGCGAAGTCACCGGCTCGATGCACCTTGTGGAATCCGGCGGCCAGCGCTTTCTGCTCGATTGCGGGCTGAACCAGGGCCGCCGGAAAGAGGCCGACCGCAAGAATCGCAATCTTCCGTTCGCAGGTTCCTCCATCGATGCCGTGGTTCTCTCCCACGCCCACATCGACCATTCCGGGAACCTTCCCACGCTGGTCAAGAACGGCTTCTCCGGCCCCATCTTTTCCACTCCGGCCACCATCGATCTCTGCCACTGGATGCTGCGCGACACGGCCCATATCCACGAAAAGGACGCCGAGTTCCTGAACAAGCGGCTCGACCACCGCAAGTCCATGGGCCTCGAAGACGGCCATGTGGTGCCGCTCTACACCATGGCGGATGCCGAGCGCACCCTGCCGCTGCTCCAGCCCGTGCCGTATCACTCCGCGCACATTCTGGCCCCCGGCTTGAGCTACGTGAGTTACGACGCCGGGCATATTCTCGGCTCCTCTTTTGTGGTGCTTCAAGAGGCGTCCAACGGCGCGAGGGTGCGCCTGGGCTTTTCCGGAGATCTTGGCCGGCCGAATCTCCCCATCATCCGCGATCCCGAAAGCATGCCGCCCGCCGAATACCTGATCCTGGAGAGCACCTACGGCGGGCGTTTTCACAAGAATGTCAGCCACGTCATCAACAAGCTGGCCGACGTCGTGAACCGCACCGCCGGGCGCGGCGGACGGATCATCGTGCCGGCCTTCGCGGTGGGCCGCACGCAGCAGCTCGTGCTGTTGCTGCACCAGCTCACCAACGAGAAGCGCATTCCCAACATCCCCATCTTTGTCGACAGCCCGCTGGCGCTGAACGTCACCGCGGTCCACCGCGATCACCCGGAGTGCTTCGACGATGAGACCAGGGAGTACCTGCTGCACCACGAGGACCCCTTCGGTTTCCAGCGCCTGCAGTACATCCGCGAGGTGGCCGACTCCAAGAAGCTGAACGACCTGCACGGGCCTTTCGTGGTCATCTCCGCCTCCGGAATGTGCGAGGCGGGCCGCATCCTGCACCACCTGCGCAACAACATCGAAGATCCGCGGAATACCGTGCTCATCACCGGGTTCCAGGCGCAGGATACGCTGGGCCGCAAGCTGATCGAGAAGTGGACGGAAGTGCGGATCTTTGGTGAGCCCATGCGTGTCAGGGCCGAAATTTCGAGCCTGGATGAGCTGAGCGCGCATGCCGACCAGGGCGAGCTGATGGAGTGGATCCGGCCGCTGGCGCCATCCCTGCGCCAGGTCTTTCTGGTGCATGGCGAGCCCCAGCAGTCCCAGACACTCGCCAAACTGCTCCATTCCACGTACAATCTAAGTGTGGCGATCCCAGCGCCCGGCCAGTCTTTCGACCTCGTTTAGGCGAAACCGAAACGCCCTCCCGGGCCATCTATACTGTAAGAAGCCAGAAGGAGTTCGACAAAGTGAGTCCAACGACATATACGGAGCCGCAGCCCCCGCGCTCGCCTCTCCTCACCGCGCTCGTGGCGGGCGCCATAATCGCCCTCGTGGCCGCCAACATCTACCTCTACGTCCAGATCGATCATGTCCGTACGGACCTGGCCAAGATGGACGAGGCCCTCAAGACGGGGTTGACCAATTTGAGGGACGCCTCTTCGGTCACCACGGCCGCGCAGCAGCGCCACCTCGAGACATTGAAGGAAGAACTGGAGGCCGCTCGTACATCGCTCCACGATCAGGCCCGGACCATGTCCGCCCAGGCCAAGGCCGAAGCCACGGCCCGCGCCGAGCAGTTGGCGCGCCAGATCGAAGCCGAGCAAGCCAAGGTGCAGCAGCAGGTCAGTTCCGAAATCAGCGACGTCAAGCAGTCCGCTACCGCCGCCAACTCGAAGATCGCCGATGTCTCCACCGATGTTGGCAACGTGAAGACCCAGGTGTCCGCCACCCAAGCCGAATTGCAGAAGACCATCGCCGACCTGAAGTCCGTTACGGGCGATCTGGGCGTGCAGAGCGGCCTGGTTGCCACCAATGCCAAGGAACTGGCTGCCCTCAAGCGCCTCGGCGAGCGCAACTACTTCGACATCAAGCTCGGCAAGACCAAGCAGCCGCAACGTTTCGGCGATATCACGCTGCTTCTCAAGAATGCCGACGTCAAGAAGAACCGGTACAGCGTGCAGGTGATGGCGGACGACAAGCTCACCCTGAAGGAGAACAAGAGCATCAATGAGCCCGTCCAGTTCTACACCGCCAAAGGCGGCCGCCTGCCGTACGAACTGGTCATCAACCAGGTGCAGAAGAACGAGATCGTCGGCTACCTCTCGACCCCCAAGGAAACAGTCGCAAGATAAGAGGTGGGGGCCGGTTGGGCGGAAGCGCCTGCCCCACTAAAGTGTGCCGCCCGTCTTCTCGACCAGCTTCTCCGTGTGTACGCAGTAAATGGCCGGGTGGCCGTCCCGGTCGCTTTGGAAGTAAATACGCTGGCTATCCGGCGCGAACACCGGCGCCACGGTTTCCGGATGGCTGGCCCGGTGCTCGCAGAGCGTCAGTTCCCGCCGCGTCGCGCGCAGCAGAATCAATACCGTCGGCGACGCGGCATTGCGGCTTGCTCCCACGAACACCGACGTGTCGCGGTTGAATCCGAAATGCGCGAACTGGCTGGTCTTGGCGACCAGTTGATCGCTGTCGGTATCGGGTGCGTATTCGCGGATGGCGTTCAACTGCGTCCGGTCTTGGGGAATGTTCAAGTAGAGGATGGTCTTGCCGTCCGGCGCCCAGTTGGCCGCCCCGATGCGTCCGGCTGCCAGCTTGAGCCGGCGGTTCTGTTTCCCGTCGGAACCTACCAGCCACAGCGCCTCGTCCGCCTGCCGGTACAGGATCTGCGCGCGCCTGGGCCGCGCGATGGGATCGCTCATCTCGACCGGCGCCTCCAGCACCGTGCGCGCCGCCCCGTGCGAGAGCGTCACCAGGCGGAGCCGCGAGGCTAGGCCGCGCCGCTCCGCGAAGATGGCGTGCGTTCCGTCCGGCGACACGCTCATTCCCGCGCCCCGGTCCCAACCCTCCGGAACCTGGTACAATTTGCGCTCCCGCGACGTGGCAAGGTTGGCGATATGCAGGGAGCGCCCCGCGAAGTAGCAGAACGAGCGGTTATCCGGCAGAAGCGCGATCGACGCGCCGTCCAGTTCCTCGGCCTCGGTCAACTGCCGCGTCTCGCCGCCCTTCAAATCCATGTGGAAGGCTTGACGAGATCCGCCGCGGCCGCAGCAAAACAGCATCCACCCGCTCGACCGCTCGATGGCGCGGTTGTAATACGCCGGCATGGTGCTGGAATAAGCCGGGTCCGTCAGCCGGTAGACCTCCAGCTCCGTGGCCGGATCGGAGTACCGGCGCCAGTCCGATGGAAACGTGGCGCCCTTGAGAGCCTGGGCCGCCAGACGCGTCCCCGCCAGCCCGGCAATCAGAAACGATCTGCGCGAGAAGCGGCGCGCGGAACCCGCCATAAGCCGATGGTATCGTAAGGCCCGATGACGTGCCAACCGCGCGGGTCCGGATATAGTGGGCCGGCAGGCGGAACCGCCTGCCCCACCCGCGCGACAGAGTAAAATAAGAACTGACGGACTTCCCTCCGTAACGAGACCTTGCATGATTGTCGATGACATCCTGGCGAAGATCTTTGGCACCAAGACCGAGCGCGAGATCAAAGGCATGTTGCCCATGGTGGCGGCGGTCAACGATCTCGAGCCCGAGATCCGCCAACTGTCGGACATCGACCTCGCCGCCAAGACCATCGAATTCAAAGAGCGCATCGCGCAGGGCGCCAGCATCGACGACCTCCTCAACGAAGCCTTCGCCGTGGTCCGCGAGGCCGGCCGCCGCTTCGTCAATATGCGCCATTTCGACGTGCAGTTGATTGGCGGCATGGTGCTGCACCACGGCAAAATCGCCGAAATGAAGACCGGCGAAGGCAAGACCCTGGTCGCCACCTTGCCCTGCTATCTCAACGCCCTCGGCGGCAAGGGCGTCCACGTCGTCACGGTCAACGATTACCTGGCCAAGCGCGACTCGGAATGGATGGGCCGCATCTACCGGGGCCTCGGCATGAAGGTCGGCGTCATCGTCCACGACCTCGACGACCAGGAGCGCAAGGACGCCTACGCCTCCGACATCACCTACGGCACCAACAACGAATTCGGCTTCGACTACCTTCGCGACAACATGAAGTTCCGCATCGACGATTGCGTCCAGCGCCCGTTCAACTACGCCATCGTCGACGAAGTCGATTCCATCCTCATCGACGAGGCCCGCACACCGCTCATCATTTCCGGCCCCAGCGAGGAATCCACCGACAAGTATTACAAGGCCAACCGCATCATTCCCAAGCTGGTCCGCGGCGAAGTCATCGAGGGCCGGGAACCGGGCGAAAAATACACCACCGGCGACTACACCATCGACGAAAAGCACCGAGCCGTCGCGCTCACCGAAGAAGGCTTCGACAAAGCCGCCAGGCTGCTGGGCCTCAGCGATATCTACAGCCTCGATACCATCGAGTGGAAGCACCACGCGGAGCAGGCGTTGCGCGCGCACGTGATCTACCAGCGCGACCGCGATTACGTCATCAAGGACGGCGACGAGGGCCCCGAAGTGATCATCGTCGACGAGTTCACCGGCCGCCTGATGCCCGGCCGCCGCTGGTCCGACGGTCTCCACCAGGCCGTGGAGGCCAAGGAAAACGTCAAGATCCAGCGCGAGAACCAGACCCTCGCCACCATCACCTTTCAGAATTACTTCCGCATGTACAAGAAGCTCGCCGGCATGACCGGCACGGCGGAAACCGAAGCGGCCGAATTTCAGAAAATCTACAACCTCGACGTCACCGTCATTCCCACCAACCGCCCCTTGATCCGCAAGGAGAATCAGGACATGGTCTACCGCACCGAGGTGGAGAAGTTTCGCAATGCCGCCAAGGAGATCATGGAACTCAACCAGCGGGGCCAGCCCGTCCTGGTCGGCACCATCTCGGTCGAGAAGTCCGAACGGCTCTCCGCCATCCTCAAGCGCATGGGCGTCAAGCACGAGGTCTTGAACGCCAAGAATCACGAGCGCGAAGCATCCATCGTGGCGCAGGCCGGCCGTAAGAGCGCCGTCACCGTCTCCACCAACATGGCCGGGCGCGGCACCGACATTCTGCTGGGTGGAAACCCCGAGTTCATGACCAAGGACGCCTGTCTCAAAGACAAGGTGGCCGAACGCCTCTCCGAAGACGAGGCCCAGTACGTGGCCGACGAGCACTTCTACTTCTTCACCCACCACGACCAGTTCTACCGGGTGCGCCGCGACAAATGGGACGAAGTTTTCGCCCGCTTCAAGGCCCAGACCGACCAGGAGCATGACGAAGTCACCGACATGGGCGGGCTGCACATCGTGGCCACCGAGCGCCACGAATCCCGGCGCATCGATAACCAGCTCCGCGGCCGGTCCGGCCGCCAGGGCGACCCCGGCAGCTCGCGTTTCTTCCTCTCCCTGCAGGACGATCTGCTGCGCATCTTCGGCGGCGAGCGCATGCAGAACCTCATGCTGCGGCTCGGCATGGAAGAGGACGTGCCCATCGAGAGCCGGCTCATCACCAAGCGCATCGCCAAGGCCCAGGAAGCCGTCGAAATGCAGAATTTCGAGGCCCGCAAACACCTGCTGGAATACGACGACGTGATGAACAAGCAGCGCCAGGCCGTCTACGGCATGCGCCGCCAGTTGCTCGAAGGCATCGATCAGAAAGAGCGGGTCATGGAAATGGTGCGGGGCATCGTCGATCAATTCGTCGACCGGCACTGCCCC
>JBEKSR010000200.1:0-6062 GCA_049516835.1 Bryobacteraceae bacterium
TCAGCCTGCCAACTGGCAAACTGTAGCCAGACGCATTCAGTCGCAGTTCGTCAGATAACCGAATTCAAATCAGGAAGATACCAGGAGAAAAACGCACCCAGCCAAGAGGAAGATCCGTCGGACGACGAGCTCACGGCGGAGCTGGGTCTTGCCAGGGTGCTTTGGGACCAACTGATAGCCCGGTTGGCGGCGGAATCGAACATCGTTGTGCAGGAGTGGAATTCCTACTCCCCCAAGGCCGGATGGGCGCTGCGTCTGAAGGTGAAGAACAGGAACATCTTGTATCTCTCTCCATGCCGCGGCGGCTTCCGGGCAGCGTTGGTACTCGGCGACCGGGCGGTCGAAGCCGCGCGCCAAAGCGCGCTTCCCCGGAAAGTGGCCGCAATCGTCGAGCAAGGCAAGCGGTATCCGGAGGGAACCGCGGTTCGCATGGACGTGACCGGGGCCAAAGACATCGCGGCAATCGTGAAGCTGGCTTCCATCAAGCTTCAGTACTGAACACGACCCGGACCGCGAGACCCCGGTGTCTTCCCCGGCCCCCGGCCCCCGGCTACGCGGCCGCCCGCGCCGGTAGCTCCTTGAGGATCTCGGTCACGAACACCTTGGCGTCGCCGAACAGCATCAGGGTCTTGTCCATGTAGTACAGCTCGTTGTCGATGCCCGCGAAGCCGGGACTCATGGAGCGCTTGATGACCATGACGGTGTGCGCCTTGTCCACGTCGAGAATAGGCATGCCGTAAATCGGGCTGGACTTGTCGGTGCGCGCCGCCGGGTTGGTGACGTCGTTGGCGCCGACCACCAGGGCCACGTCGCATTGCGCGAATTCGGAATTGATGTCGTCCATCTCGTACAGCCGGTCGTAGGGAATGTCGGCCTCCGCCAGCAGCACGTTCATGTGGCCCGGCATGCGGCCCGCCACCGGATGGATGCCGAATTTCACGTCCACGCCGCGGCGCATCAGCGCGTCGAAAAGCTCGCGAATCTTGTGCTGCGCTTGCGCCACCGCCAGGCCATAGCCGGGCACGATGATCACGCTCGATGCGGCGTCCAGAATCGACGCGGCTTCTTCCGGGGTGGCGCTGCGCACGGGGCGCTTTTCCGCTTGCCCGTGGGCCACCTGGAGCTGCCCGAACGCCCCGAACAGAACGTTGGTGAACGAGCGATTCATGGCCTTGCACATAATGATCGAAAGGATCAGGCCCGAGGAGCCGTCCAGCGCGCCCGCTATCACCAGCATCTTGTTGCCCAGCACAAAACCCATGGCGCAGGCCGAGAGGCCCGCGTACGAGTTCAGGAGCGCGATGACCGTGGGCATGTCGGCCCCGCCGATGGGAATGATCAGCAGCACGCCGAACACCAGCGACAGGCCGGCGAAGATCGGGAAGATCCACGTCTGGGCAGGGTTGATGATGAGCCACACTCCCAGTCCCGCGGCGATCCCAAACAGCGTGAAGTTGGTGAGGTTCTGACCGCGGTACGTGATGGGGCGCTGGGGCAGCACCTCCTGCAATTTGCCCATGGCCATCAGGCTGCCGGTGAAAGTCAGAAACCCGAGCAGCGTTTCGAGCATGAGGGGGACCATCACGAAGGTGGGCAGAATCTCGTGGAACTGGTTGGCCCTGTAGAACTCGGCCGTTCCCACCAGCGCGGCGGCCAGCGCCCCGCAGGCGTGGGACATGGCGGTCCGCTGTGGCACCGCGGTCATGGGCATGATGTAGGCGATGGGAATGCCTACCGCGGTTCCGATGAAGAACGCCGCCAGGATCCACTCCCAGTTGAACACTTTGAAAGCGAGCAGGGTGCCGACGATGGCCATCAGCATGCCGAGTTCGCCTGCCAGGACGCTGCGCCGCGCGGTGACCGGCGAGTTCATCCACTTCAGCGAGAGGATGAAAAGCGCGGCCGAAAGGATGTAGACGTAACTGACCAGGTGCGCCATTACTTCTTCCCTCCCGGCTTCTTGAACATCTTGAGCATGCGGTCGGTGATGAGGTACCCGCTGACGATGTTGGTCACCGCGGCGGTGATGGCGATAAACCCGAGCACCTTGCTCAGCGTGGTGGCCCCCTGCGCGCCGGTAATCATAATCGCGCCTACCACCGAGATGGCCGAAATGGCGTTGGTGAGCGACATCAGGGGCGTGTGCAGCAGCGGCGAAACCTTGCGGATCACCTCCAGCCCGAGGAAAGTCGCCAGCATGAAGATATATAGTGTGATCTCGAGATCAGAGGACATGAAAGCTCCTGTCAAACGGTCTGCAACGCGGCGAGTCCCATGGCTTCCCGCACCCGTGGGTGCACCACGTCTCCCGCGTACGTCACCAGCGTTTCGCGCACGATTTCATCGCCGCGGTCCAGGGTGAGATGCCCGTCTTTAATGAGGTACTTCAAAAACGTCGCGATGTTTTTCGCGTACATCTGGCTGGCGTGGTAGGGAATGGTGGAAGCCAGATTCAGGGGGCCGAAGATCTGGACACCGCCGGCTTCCACCACTTCGCCGGGCCGCGTCAATTCGCAGTTTCCGCCGCGCTCGGCGGCGATGTCCATGATCACCGATCCCGGCGCCATGCGGCCCACCATCTCGCGTGTGATCAGGATGGGCGCCTTCTTTCCCGGCACCGCGGCGGTGGTGATGACCACGTTCTGGCCGGCCAGGACGCCGCCCATCAGCTCGCGCTGGCGGCGGTAGAACTCCTCGCCCATGGCTTTGGCATACCCGCCCTTATCTTCGGCCGCGCCGGCTTCCATTTCGAGCACCACGAAGCGCGCGCCGAGGCTTTCCACCTGCTCCTTTACGGCGGTGCGGATGTCGTAGCCGCTGACCACGGCTCCCAGCCTTTTGGCGGTGGCGATGGCCTGAAGCCCGGCGACGCCCGCGCCAATCACCAGCACGCGGGCCGGGGCAATGGTTCCGGCGGCGGTCATGAGCATGGGGAACATGCGGGGCAGGGCATCGGCCGCCAGCAGCACGGCCTTGTAACCGGCGATGGTGGCCATGGAGGAGAGCGCGTCCATGCTTTGGGCGCGCGTAATCCGCGGCATCAGCTCCATGGCGAGGAAGCTCACGCGGCGCTCGGCGAGGGAACGCGCCGCGTCGAGCGCGGTCAGCGGCTCGCCGAACCCGATGAGCGCCTGCCCCGGCCGGAGCAGCGCCAGGTCCGCGGCGCCGGTCTCGGGGTTGGCGCCAAGAGAGCGCACCTCGACCACCACGTCGGCCGACTGGAACACCTCGGCGCGGCTACCGGCGATGCGCACGCCCTTGTCGGTGTATTCGGAATCCGGGAATCCGGCGCGCAGGCCCGCTCCGGCTTCCATCAGGAACTGGGTGCCAGTTTTATTGAGAACGGCGATCTCGCCCGGAACCATGGCCACCCGGCGCTCGCCCGGCGATACTTCGGAAACTATGCCGACAGTCATTCAGAATCTAGTGTACCGTGCGAAGCAGCCTCGGCAGCGGCGCGGAATTGGGCCTTGCCGCCGGGTTATTGGCTCAGTCGAATTCGGTCTGCGAATACATGCCCGGATACGCCTCCCGCATCTCCCGCGCCCGCTGGCGCGCGGTTTCAATCTGAATCAAGGGCCCCTTCCCGATTCTCGGGGACCAGCGTGCGGCCTTCTTCCATTCCCGGCGGCTTTCCACCAGTTTGGGCCAGAATGGAAAGATGCGGCATTGGGTTGGCTTCGCCGGATGGATTGAGCAGCCGTCATCGCGCAAGAACTGGCACAGGGAATTGCGCGGCATTCGCAGGCGCATCCGGTTTCGGGTGCGGTAGACGTACTGGCGTTCAAATGCCGCCGCGGTCATCCCCAGAAACCCGGCGGCCCGCGCGAGGTCGGCTTCGGCCAGGTATACGAAGCCCTTCTGGCGGCAACATTCCGTTCATCCGGACTGGCACTCGAAACGCAAACCTTCGGCGCCATCGCCGCGCTAGCCGATCTGCTCAAGCTCCGTCTCGAGCATGGCGACGTGCTCTTCTTCCTCGGCGGCCAGTTCTTCGCACAGATCTCTTTCGAGCCCTGCCGGCAACTCCCGCGCCAGCTTCTTGAAATGGTCGCGCGTGCGGCGTTCCATTTCGAGCGCGACCTGGTATAGCTCCACTAGCCCCGAGTCTTCCGTCAAGTGGATGCCGCGGAACAGCCAGTTGGAAAGCAGGTTTTGTTCGTCAGAGGAAAGCTCCACCACCTCTCGATCCAGGTGAGCGTGGTACTTCTCCTCGAGCTCGTGCAGATGGTCCAGCTCGGCTTCGTACAGCCGTTCCAGCACCGCGCGCTGCTCCGGCGTGCGCGCCTTGTCGCGCGCCAGCTTGTAAAAGTGGAACGAATCGAGCTCGAACTGCACCGCGTCCCGGATGGCGCGGAACCGCATCGAGTCGCCCAGGTCGCGTCCCGGAATCACCTCCAGCTCGCCGCCGCACAGGAAGCACTTCCCATACGGAATGGCGAACCCGGTGGTCAGTTTGAAGCAGCTCTTGCAGCGCCAGGTATAGCGCACCTGGGCGCAGCAGATCTCGTCTTCTTCCAAAACTCTGCGACACTTGGGACAAGTGGATGGCATGTCAAACGCTCCCTGCGGTGGGAACTGACATGTACTCTAACATGCCGCGGGCGGCACGCTTGCCGGCTCCCATGGCCAGAATCACGGTGGCCGCGCCGGTCACGATATCGCCGCCTGCGAACACGCCTGGCACGGACGTCATTCCGGTGCGCTCGTCGATTTCAATGTAGCCCCACTTGTTGACCTTCAGCCCCGGCGTGGTCTGCGCGATGATGGGATTGGCCGTGGTGCCCAGGGCATAAACCACGGTATCCACGTCGATCGGGAATTCCGAGCCCGCCATCGGCACCGGCCGCCGCCGTCCCGAGGCATCGGGTTCGCCCAGCTCCATCTTCTGACAGCGCATCCCCGTCACCCAGCCCGAAGAATCGCCCATAATCTCCACTGGCGCCGTCAGCCACATGAACTGGATGCCCTCCTCGATGGCGTGCTCCAATTCCTCGGCGCGCGCCGGCGATTCGCGGCGCGTGCGGCGGTAAACGCAGGTCACCGCTTCGGCGCCCATGCGCAGGGACACGCGGCAGGCGTCCATGGCCGTGTTGCCCGCCCCCACCACCGCCACCCGCTTGCCCATGCCCACCGGCGTGTCGTAGAGAGGCTGCCGGTAACCCCGCATCAGGTTCACGCGCGTCAGGAACTCGTTGGCCGAGAAGACCCCATTGTAGGCCTCGCCCGGAATCTCGGCGAACTTCGGAGATCCGGCGCCGGTCCCCACGAAGGCCGTCTGGTAACCCATCCCGTCGACAAGCTGGGGAATGGTGAACAGCTTGCCAATGACGGTATCGAGCCGGATCTCGACCCCCATTTTCTTGAGGTTTTCGATTTCCGCGTCGATGATGATGTCCGGCAGCCGGAACTCCGGGATGCCGTATTTCAGCACGCCGCCCGCCACGTGCAGCGCCTCGAAGATGGTCACCTTGACGCCGTTCCGCGCCAGCTCTCCGGCGCAGGCCAGGCCCGCCGGGCCGGAACCCACGATGGCCGCCTTCTTTTGGGTCGCCACATCGATCGCCGGAAACTCGTCCCATCCGCGCCCCATGGCGCAGTCGGCCACGAAGCGCTCCAGCCTTCCGATGGCCACCGGCTGGTATTTGGCCCCCACCACGCAGGTCACCTCGCATTGCGTTTCCTGCGGGCACACGCGCCCGCACACCGCCGGCAAGGCGTTGGTGCTCTTCAGAATCTGGTACGAGCGCTTGATGTCTTTCTGCTGGATGGCCGCGATAAACCCGGGAATATCGATCCCCACCGGGCAGCCCGGGATGCAGCGCGGTTTCTTGCAGCGCAGGCAGCGCTCCGCCTCGTGCAGGGCCGCTTCCAGGTCCAGCCCCAGCGCCACTTCTTTAAAATTGTGCCGGCGCACTTCCGGCGGCTGCTGCGGCATAAGCGCGCGCTCCGGCGGTATGCTCTTGATGTTCTTGGGGACCAGCGGCCCCGGTGGCGCGTCCGCGGGCTGCGGCAGCTCGCACGTCGAGGCCAGTTGGCCCTCGGATTCCGGCATCTTCAAA
>JBEKSR010000201.1:0-6029 GCA_049516835.1 Bryobacteraceae bacterium
CCGAAGACGATTGTTACGCCCTCCGCCCGCGACCTGGCCGGACCCTCCGATATTCTGGTGCCGGCTCAGGGCTGAGGCATTTACGTGGATTTGAATCTCGACACACTGAAGCAGGAAGTCCTGGAGTACCTCGACTCGGCCGGATTCGCCGTCTTCCACGGCCATCCCGGGGGTCTGGAAGGCCCGCCCGTGGTCCTCTGGGACACCGAGCATCACCCCGACTTCCGGATGTTTCTGGAAGTCGCCCGCAAGGCCGGAATTAACCTCGTGGTGTACGCCACGCGCGAGTTTGAAGCCGCCGACCTGGACGATCTTCTGGCGCGGCTCGACGACTGCGAGCTCACCCGCGAAGAGCGCCGCAATTACGAGTCGCGCCTGCGCGAACTGCGCATCTTCGAAGGCGTCACCTGCTCTCTCGACCTGGCGTTCGATCACCATTCCCGCCTCTACGTTTACCAGGCGCAGCCCGACTGGTACGAAGACTTCCTCGGCGTCGAGGACGAGATCGTATCGCGGATGGCCGATGAAGAAGACCTGGACGAGGGCGACTCCCTCGGCGGCTACTTCTCCAAGAACTAGCGAGGCCGTGCCTCAGACCGGCAAGCGATGCTGGACGCCCCGCGAGGGGTGGACTTCGACGCGGAGACGCGGGGACGCAGAGAAAAACGCGGAGAAGAACTTTGAGAAAAAAGACCGATGCATGGGGCGGCGCCGCGCGCCGCTTCCGGAGGTTGGAACACGGAGCCAGCGGAGGATTCGGCTCGGGACGCGGACTTAGGCGGGGCGGCGGGCCTCAAAAGAACCGTGCATCACTGCGCGAATCCCTCACGAACACCGCGTGTCTCCGCTCCCTCCGCGCTCGAACTCGGGGAAGAGGGAACTCTCGATCTCTCATCCTCTCCGCGTTCTTCTCGGCGTCCCCGCGTCTCCGCGTCGAAATTCAGCTTGACTCGTGGGCATCAAATTCGCCAGGCGAAGGACTCTAGTGACCCAATCCCGCTGGCTGCTTCCCAGCACCGATCCGCGCGACGTTGAGGCGCTCTCATCCGCCCTCCGCATCGCCGCCCCCGCCGCCAGAATTCTGGTGCACCGCGGACTCGGCGACCCCGCCGCCGCGCGCCGCTTCCTCCAACCTTCGCTCGACGACCTGCACAACCCGCTGACCATGCGCGACATGCCGCGGGCCGTCGCGCGCCTCGAAGAAGCCATCCGCGACGGCCAGAAGATCCTGATCTACGGCGATTACGACGTGGATGGGACCACTTCGGTGGTGCTTCTGACCAAGGCCATCGAGCTTGCCGGCGGCGCCGCCAGCCACCACGTTCCACACCGCCTCAAGGATGGCTATGGAATGCGTCCCGAAGTGGTGGAGACCGCCGCCGCCGAAGGGGTGAAGCTCATCGTGAGCGTCGACACCGGAATCCGCGGCGCTGAAGCGGTGCGCCGTGCCAACGAACTGGCCGTCGACGTGATCGTGACCGACCATCACCTCCCCGAGGCACCATCGGCAGGCCACGGAAAACGATGGCCTGCCCCACCGGAATTGCCGCCGGCGCTGGCCGTGCTCAACCCCAACCGCCCCGACTGCCCGTATCCCGAGAAGAACCTGTGCGGCGCCGGCGTGGCGTTCAAGCTGGCGCAGGCGCTGCTGGCCACGCTGCCATGGCCGGCGGAGAAGACGCGGCGCGTTTGCGAATCATTTCTCAAGCTGGTGGCCATCGCCACGGTGGCCGACGTGGTGCCGCTCACCGGCGAGAACCGCATCATGGTCAAACACGGGCTCGACGGTCTTCGCGCCGTCCGCAACGCCGGACTGCGCGCGCTGCTGGACGTGGCGGGCTTTACCGGCAACACTGTGCCGACAGCCCGACAGGTGGCGTTTCAGATTGCGCCGCGCCTGAATGCGGCCGGCCGCATGGATACGGCCATGGCGGTGATCGATCTGTTCCTCACCGACGACCCGGCGCGCGCCCGCGAGTTGGCCCAACAACTCGACCGGCAGAACGCCGAGCGGCGGCAGGTGGAGGACGAGATCCGCGACACCTGCGAGCGCCTGGCAGTGGACGAATCGTCCGCCGCCCTGGTCTACTATGCCGAGGACTGGTACCGCGGCGTGCTTGGCATTGTCGCGTCGAGGCTGGTCGAGCGCCTGCACCGCCCGGTGTTTGTGCTCGGCCGCAACCCCGAGGACGGCCTGGCGCAGGGATCCGGGCGGAGCATTCCGGCATTTCACTTGCTAGAAGCCATGGAAGCCATGCCCGACCTCTTCGTACGCTTCGGGGGCCACCAGTACGCCGCCGGCGTCACGCTCGAAGCCGCTCGCGTCGACGAATTCCGCCAGCGCTTCAATGCCTACGCCGCCGCGCGCCTGTCTCCCGAGGATTTGCTGCCGCGGATGGAGGTGGACGCCGTGGTCGAGTTGGGCGACATCACGGACCCTACGATCCAGGAAGTTCTGGCGCTGGCGCCCTTCGGCCACGGCAATCCCCCGCCGATCATGGCCGCCCTGGATGTGGAAGTCGCCGGCCAGCCCGTGGTCATGAAGGAGAAGCACCTGCGGGTGATGGTGCGGCAGAACGGCCGCGCGCTGGCGCTGAAGGCCTGGAACTTCGCCGATCGCGCCGGCGAGATGCCGGCTGGCGCGCGCGTGGACATAGCGTTTACACTGGAAGAAGACGCCTATTCGGCCGCCCGTGGCTACCCCGGCTGGGCGGCTGTGCTGCGGGATGTTCGTGCCGCGAAGGATTACAATCGTACTTCTAGAGTTTAGGAACGCATGAAATCAACATTTGGCCTCTTTCTGCTCGCGGTGGTCTGTGCCACGGGCGTATATGCGCAATCGGTGGCGGGATATGGCGCGGTCACCGGAACCGTGCGCGACGCCAACGGCGAAGGCATACCCGACAGCACGGTGCTCCTCTCTAACGAATCGATGGGCGTGCGGCGCAGCATGATGTCGACGGACGACGGCACCTTCGACGCGCCCTCGCTGGCGCCCGGGAAAGGGTACAGCCTGAAAGTGACGAGGAAGGGATTCGTGGACTGGAAATCCACGGTCTTCGATGTCTCCATCGGGCAGATACTGAACTTCACCGTCATGATGCAAGCGGAGGGAGGCTCCATTCCCGAGGTGGACCCCGCCAGGGCAGTGGCTCCGGTGGACGATACCAGGGTCGGCGTATCCACATTGGTCGGCCGGCCGCAGATCGACGGGTTGCCCACCAGCGACCGCCGCTTGGATGAACTGGTGCGCATGGCGCCGACGGTTTCCACCGACAGCGCCCATGGGGTCATCGCCTTTCAAGGCTTGCCATTCTCCAATTCTTTTCTCCTCGACGGCGTCTCTACCGCCAATACCTATTATTTCCTGCGGAGGCCCGGGATTGCCAACCAGATCTCGCAGGACGCCGTGGAAGAGGTGCAAGTGCTGGTCAGCGACGCCTCGAGTGAATTCGTGCGCTTCATGGGAGGAACCGTCAACACCGTGACGCGGAGCGGTGGCAACAGTTTTCACGGCGCCGGGTACGGATATCTCGCCAAGCCCACGCTGAGCTCGGCCGAGCGGTACGCGATGGGGCGGAGTCTGTTCCAAAAGCAGGACCAGGAGGGCGGCAGCGTTGGCGGGCCCGTTCTCCCCAACAAACTCTTCTTCTTCTTGAATGCCGAAGTCCTGGATGCCGATTTCCAGGACATGAACCGCATCACCAGCCCGATGATCGCCAATGCCGCCGGCACCGCCGTGCTTGCCTCGAATTGTAAGGCATCGGCGACGATATGCGCAGCCGCAGCCCAGTTCATCCAGGCGCAAATGAATGTGGTGTCGCCGCTCTCCCAGCGTATGGCCACCGGCCTGGGGAAGATCGATTACCGCCGCAGCGACCGCAATACGTTCGGAGTGGAGGCCAACGCCCTGAATTCGCGCTTCCCCGAGGGCGCGCAAACCGGCAACGTGGCCCCCGATGGCGGACTGCTGGGGATCGGCAATTCCCGGGACGATGTCCGCTACGGAAAGGCTTCCTGGATTCGCGCGCAGACTGCGACGTCGGTCAATGAAGCACGCTTCGGCGCGTTCGAGGACCGTTTTTCCGGCGCCGCCTCGAAAACCAACCTGTCCACCGGCAACGCGGGTATCGACGTGGCGGGAGTGACGCTCGGCGCGAACCATCCCTACGCGAGCGCCTTCACGGAACGGCGGTACCAGTTGGTCGACAACTTCAGCCTGACGGCTCTGGGGCACTCCTTGAAGCTGGGCTTCGACGCGTCGCAGACCCGCGACGCGATCAACGAGCTCGCCAACTCCAACGGCACCTTCTTTTATTCGTCGCTGACGGCCTTTGCGCAAGACCTGACCACCGTCAATTCGAGGAACTACTCGTATTTCACGCAGACCCTGGGCGATCCCGTCCGTTCGTTGCGCCTGAGGGAGATCCATGTGTACGTCCAGGATACCTGGAAGGTCACGCGGAACTTCACGCTGAGCGGCGGTTTTCTCTGGGAAAAAACGAAAACGTCGCAACCGACGGAGATGGCTACCCCTTATTACAATACGGGCACCATTCCGTCGCGCACCTTGAATCTGACTCCGCGTGCCAGCCTCGCCTATCTGTTGAGCCCCCGCACGGCCTTTCGCGCCAGCTATGGCTGGTATTACGCTCCCTTCACGGGCCAGATTGTGGATGCGCTGTTTCTCGGCAATGGCATCTACCAGACCAACATTGTGGTGAATCCCAATCAGTCCGGCGCACTGGTTTTCCCCAAGGTGTTTGCGCCCACCGCCACCCTCCCGAACGGCACGCCCAACATCATGTATGCCGCGTCCAAAGTGCGCCAGCCCTACACCCAACAGACCACGGTGGCGATCGAGAGGCGATTGACCAAGGACACCGCGCTTACCGTCAACCTGATGAACATCCGGGGCTTCAAGTTGTGGACGGCAACGGACGCCAATCTGGTCGCTCCAACCACGACTGAAACATACACCATCGACAATGCCAGCAACCAGGCGACGAGCACTTTCGCCACCAACGTCTATACCGCCAGGAACGATGGGACCAAGGCGCACGTTTTCCAGGTCGAGAACGGCGGATCGTCCTGGTATGACGCCGTGGCGGTTCAGTTGCGCAAGCAAGTGGCGCGCACGCTCAGCGTGCAGGCGTCCTATACCTGGTCGCACGCGATCGACGATGTGAGCGGAACGCCGGTGGTTCCGGGGATCCCTTCGAACTTCACGCCCGGCAGCTACAGCGGCGACAAGGGCAACTCGGAGGCGGACCAGCGGCAGCGGGGCACAGTGAACTGGCTGTGGCAGCCCACGGTGATCAAGAGCAATTCCCCTTTCGCGCGTTTCCTGGTGAACGGATGGGAAGTCTCGGGTATCGCCACGCTGGCCTCTCCGCAACACCGGACGCCGGTGATGATTGTGGGCGCCCAGCAGTTTTCCGGCGTCACCATGACCTACACTAATTCCCTGAACGCATCGGGAGGCTGGAACCGGGTGCCGTTCGAGGGGGTGGGCAGCCTGAGCACCGGATCGAACCAGTACACCGTGAACGGGCGGTTGACGCGCACCTTGCCCTTCACGGAGCGGGTGAAGGGAATGCTGATGTTCGAGGCGTTCAACGTTCTCAACAACCAGTTCATCACCGCGATCAACACTCTGGGGTATACCACGACGGCCGGCGTGGTGAAGCCGGCGCCGGGAGTGGGCGTGGGCATCGCCTCCGATGGTTTCCCCTACGGCTCCGCCGCGCGCCGCTGCCAGATCGCGTTCCGGCTGGAGTTCTGAGTGGGGCAGGTCCCCGACCTGCCCTCCTGGGTTCCAATCCCTTACTAAACAGAGCGTCATAACTGATTGCGTATCCGCTCCCTAACCCGGCGTAGCCGGAACCAAACAGGGAAGTCTTTCTCGACGCGGGACGTGAGAAAGAATTGGCTGGGCCGAGATACCGCGTGAGCCCCAATCGCGGCGGATCGAGGCCGGCGCGACGATCAACTCATCGTCGGATGCTGGGATGATACCGTTACGGTGG
>JBEKSR010000202.1:0-6007 GCA_049516835.1 Bryobacteraceae bacterium
CCATCGCTCCGAGTCGTAATTGCTCGTCGAATCCCGTGTTGACGGCCCTCGGACGGAACCCACTGGCTCACGCCGGGGGCTGCTTCGGGGCGGCAATCGGCAGATTCACGCCGGATCCAAGTGACACCATGCCAGCTAAGAACCCGCGCCTGTACCCAATCCACATTCGGGAGTGCTGCGAGCGGATTCTGGATTACACCGGCGGTATTGAATCGACGTGGCCGAGCGTTCCGGTTAAATCAACCCAAAATGATTTTGGAATACGTGTGGCTCAAATTATTGCAATTTGCAATCAACGCGCTTTTCAGGTACTACCCAAGTTTTCTGGCCGAGTTTGGCTTCCGGCCGAATGAGTTTCGTTTTTCTTGGAGTGCGTCGGCTTCCAAAACTACGCGACCTGGATGGGCTTCGGATCGTCACGGCCCTCCGGCCCGCTGCTGGAGCGTCAGCGATGCGTTTGGCGCGGTGGATGACGAAGTCACGGCCATACATCGCCACCACGAGCTCTGGCTGGCTCGGTTCAGCCAATCAGCCCAACAGCCGCCGCGGGCGCTTTGGGTGGCGGATTCGCAGACGCTCTCAGGCCGAGTTGGTGAAACTCCAGTTGCATGGGCTTGCTAGACTATCAGGCTGTACCGGCCGTTCACGCCGCTTGGCGCGGCGATACCTCGGACTGGATCTTCGCGTCCCATTCATCGCGCGCTGTTTCGAGGTCAAACTGGGCCTGCATGCCGATCCAATAGCCGGGCGTCGTGTTGAAGTAGCGGGCGAGCCGCAAGGCGGTTTCCCCGGTGATTGAGCGCTGGCCGGCGACGATCCCAGAAATCCGGTTGGCAGGCACGTGCAGGGCCTGCGCCAGGCGATTCACACTAATCCCCAGATCTTCCATGGTCTCCTTCAGGATTTCGCCGGGATGAACGGGCGGCAATTTGCGGCTCATCGCAGTTCTCTTACCGGTAGTGGTTGGTGATTTCGACGTCATAGGGACCATCCTCTTTCCGGGTAAAGCAGATTCGTTATTGATTGTTGATCCGGATGCTGTGCTGCCCCTTGCGGTCTCTCTGAAACGCTTCCAGGTGGTCGCTGGGCGCGATCTGAAGATCGGTGAGGGCCAGCGCGTTGTTCAGCGCGAGCAGGCGGCGTTGGGCTACTGATGTGATGTGGGCGAATTCTCTGACGTGCTCCCGGTTGAATAACCGCTCGGTTTTCTTGCAGGAGAACGTCCGAATCATAGATTGAGAATAGCGGGTTATACGTTGTACGTCGAGGGTAAAAGACAAACCATCTCTACGCCGCTCGACGTTCTCGCCACCCGCGGTTCAGCCCCGTCACGATGCGCGCGAACGAAAGCCCGTGACACTGCTCGAAGGCCCGTTTTCCCACGCGGTGATACGCGCCCGGCGCTTGCGTGTGGCAGTCGGAGCATAAAGGGACGCAGGAATAGTCCGACGCCTCCATGCTCATGCCTCCGTCCGACCCGGTGTGAGCGGCTTCGCTCCGGCTTACTACCCCGCAAGCACAGCACGGGAGCGTCCGGATCCAGGCCTTGTAGTCTTCGTTGCGTGGCGGCCCTCTGCGGGTGGGCGTCGAGGCGCGGCGTGGCGGCTTCCGGCCATGGACCGCCCAGGCAAGGTAAGAGCGTAGTTGTTGCTCGGTGAACATGGTTGGTCCCGGAGGATTGGAAGGGAAGGGATGCGGCGGCTTTGGGAAGGCCGCCGCGTTCGTGTCTTATGCTACGTTTCGGCCGCGCTGGATATGTGCCGTGATGAGTAGCGCCTTCGCCTCTTCGGGCTTGATGCGTCCCTGGTACTTGTTGAGCGTGTGCTCCAGGACGGCCGCGAAGTCATCCACCAGGGCATTCGCGTCTTCGACCAGCGAACGGCCCGGCTGCCGGCGCGGAACATCGGGGGTGGCGGCGGTGGCCGATGCCACTGGTTTCGGAGTTGCTGCGGTGCCATTCGTCGCGGCGGCGGCAGGTGCGGGGACGACGAGTGTTCCGTTCGGTTGCTCGCCGGGAAGGCGGGCCACTTCCCAGGTGCTGGGTGAGCTTTTCTGACCATCCGTCTTCCGGGTGATGGTGAACGATTCGCGGACGTTGATTCCGGCGGATTCGATCTGTCCGGCGACTGCCAGATCCAGGAACATCACGCGGCCATCGGTGAGCGCATACATCATGCGTTCGCCGTGCTGATTGGAGATGGTCTTGCCTTGGCCGTATTGCAGGGCCACGGGTACCGGGACGTTGGGCGGGAAGTCTACGACTTCACGCGGGGTGCGTTGAGATGGGGCTGCCATATTTTTGGTTTCCTCCGAGGTCTCGCGGCCTTTCGGCCCGGTGACCACCCGGCCCATCGTCAGGGAGGCTTCGTGTGCTTCTTGGCGCCGACGCACCTGCTCTTCTGCCGCTTCGTTTCGGGAGCGCGTGTGCCTGCGGCACCGTTCGCACGTCATCTCAGGCGGCCTCCAGGTGCGGTCGCGCCAGGACTTCGGATTGTGGCGGGATCCGCGCGGGCAGCTCCAGCGGTTCGAATTCAGCGGCGCACGCTTCGCAGCAGTGCAAAGGGCGGTCGGTTCCGTCCGGGACCGATACCAGGTGGTCGGCGCAGAACGTCTGGCCGCATCCATCGCAGTGGAACTGATCGCAGCCGGCACAGAGCATCGTGCCGCATCCCGAGCAGGGATGCATTTCCAGGAAGGCATAGCCGCCGTCTTCGTCGTATTCGACCGGAAGGCGTTCAAAGAGCGTGTCGCAGGTGGGGCAAGAGGCGGATGCGAAGGATTGTTTCATAAGAAGATAATACCATAAGCGCTTAAGGCAGTCAAGAGAAAATGCGGTAATCGCTTATGGTATTTTTCAGGAACGGGTGGTATGCTACTGAGCGATGGCTACGCGGAAGAACCCGGCGGCTGTGGCGCTAGGCCGCAAGGGCGGACGGAAGAAGGTGGCGAAAGGGTTTTCGGTCATGTCCCCTGAACGCCGGAGCAAGATCGCAAAGGAAGCGGCGGCGGCGCGGTGGGGGAAGAAGGGCTAGCGAGCGAGCCGGCGGACCGACCCACTCACGTCCATTCCGTTGAAACTGGGGTGAGCAGAGACACCTCCGTTCCGGTAGGTCCCAACATGGTCTTTCAGGTTGCCAGGGGGATCAGGCTTCCGAGGCGGGAGGGTATCAGGCTGAACTGAGCGGACTCACCTCCGGCCCGGTGGGTCGCGGAGAAAGCGGTCAGATTGTTCGGGCGATCAGGCCGCGCCAGTGGGCTTCATGCGACGACGTGCGTTCGCGGGTGACGCACGGCTGCAACTCATAGTCTGAGCGGGGGTTTGCGCGCGGTGCAGGAGTTTCTGGGCCAGGCCGACCCGAAGAATCCGGCGCTGTTCATCCCGGTGAAGGTGGGGTGAGAACACAAGGCCGACCTTTTGGCCATTGCCTGTGGCAAACTGGGACTGGTGGGCATGTCTAAAACCCAGATCGAGACCTTCAAACCGCCTTCTGCCGACGACCCGGTGCTGCCCGAGGTGGTGCGGCGCCTGGTAGAGGTGTATCACCCGCTGCGCATCTACCTGTTCGGTTCGGCGGCGCGCGGCGATGCGGGTCCGGATAGCGATTACGACATCATGGTTGTGGTGCCCGACGACGCTCCGCGCGAACAGCAGGATTGCGAAATAGGCTATCGAGCCTTGTGGGGCGTGGGTCTCGCGAAGGACATCCTGGTCTGGACCAAAACCGAGTTCGAGAAGAGGTTGCATCTAAGAGCCTCACTGCCATCGACCATTATGCAGGAGGGGAAACTCCTGTATGCCGCGTGATGAAGTTCTGGCAGGCGACACCCGGGCATGGTTGGAGCAGGCCGTCAAGGACTTGCGTCGCGTGGAGATTCTGCTGGCGGTAACGCCTCCGGACGTGGAAGGCGCCTTGTTCCACAGCCAGCAAGCTGCCGAGAAAGCACTAAAGGGTTTCCTGACATGGCACGACATCGCCTTCCGCCAAGTGCATGAACTCGGCGAAATAGGAAGGCAGTGCCTACAGGCGGACCCAACACTCAGTGATCTTCTTCAGCGTACCAATTCCTTGACGAAGTATGCGGTCCGATTCCGCTATCCTGGCGCGCCGTACGAGCCAGCTCTTGAAGAAGCTCAAGCTGCTCACGCCCTCGCGCAGGAAGTGCTCGAAGCGATCATGTTTCGACTACGAGAAAAAGTGAAACCGCATGAGACAGGTTGGTTCTAGCGGCGAAACACACCTCCGGCCCTGTGGGTCACGGAGAGAGCGGCCAGGTTGTTCAGGCGATCAGACCGCGCCGGCGGGCTTCATGCGACGCCATGCGTTCGCCGGTGACGTACGGCTGCAACGCGTAGTCTGAGCGGGGGCCGGGAAGCTCGCCGGTCCTGGGGTAACGAAGGCGGCAATCGGGCAACCGACGCGGGTTAAACGCCTCCCCCCGCGTATGACGGCAAAGTATGCGCACGTGGTGGACATGGCGAAGCAGAATCCGCCGCTGTTCATCCCGGTGAAGGTGGGGTGAGAGCATACGGCTTCAGTCGGACAACTTGCACGCAGCAGGTTGAAAGGGGTCTACTGTTAGAGGGAATCGTCTTTATGAACACTGAACCCACAACGCTGGCATTGCCATCTGACCTCTTGGCAGCAGTTGACAAGGTGGTCCAGTAAGGCCGCGCTCGGAGCAGGGATGAGTTGGTCGAAAGCGCACTTCGCCGGCAACTGGCCGAGCTGCGACGGTCCGCACTGGACGCGGAGTTTCAACATATGGCGGACGATGTCGACTACCAGAAGGATGTGCACCAGATTCTCGGGGAGTTTGCGCAAGCGGACTGGGAAACTTTCCACGAGGAGCCGGGGCCCGGCGCTCGCAACCGGCGATTATGAAGCGGGGCGAGGTTTATGACGCCCGATTGGATCCGGTCGAAGGATCTGAGCAGCGCGGGTCACAGCCCGTCGTGGTTGTCAGCCGCGATGCGATCAACGAATCGAGTCCCATTGTGAGTGCCGCGCTATGCACCACCCACCGTGAGGGCCGGCGCATCTATCCCAGTCACGTGCTCGTAAGGGCGCCGGGAGGAGGGCTGGACGCCGATTCGGTGATTCTTGGAGAGCAAGTGCGGGTACTCGACAAGAAGCGGCTGCTGCGCCGACGTGGGGAGCTGACGCCCGCGACAACGTCGCGACTCAATGAAGCTCTTCGAATTGCATTCGATCTGGACTGAACGGTACGCGTGCCCTTCGCGCATACCGACTCACCTCCGGGCCGGCAGGTCGCAACATGGGTTCAGATTGTCGGGGAAATGAGGCCGCACAGGGGGGAATTGCGCGCGGCTCAGAGAATGGCGATCAGCGAGGACGGGACGTGAGGTCAGCTATAATCCGATGTAATGACTGCGCGGGTTTTGCTCTCGCTGGTATTGCCGTTCGCTACCGTTTGGAGCAGTGGCGGGTTGATTCTGAACGGCGTGCCAACGCCGCGGGGCGTGAATTCGGCGCTGGTGGCGCCGGGGGACGTGGTGGAGACGGTGGACGCTCCGGCGGTGGCGCGGTACCGCGACGGGCGCGTGGAGAACCTGGCCCCGCGGACGGTGTACACGCTGCCGAAAGACGCCGGGGCGCTTAAGGCCACGGGGGCGAAGGCCGGGTCGCGGAGCGGTTTGTTCCGGCTCATCCCGATCCATGTGGAGAGGCAGCCGCAGTAGCCACGCGTGCCGATGGCCGCCATCTCATTCGCGCTCCTGGTTCTTAGCCCAACTTCCGCGCTTTTGAGAAACACCCGCTGAAAAGAAAGGACCTATCGATTTTTCAGTCACTATTTTGGCGTCGCTTACATTTCGCGGGGCGCCCGCCTTGCCGTAACCTGAACCGATACAAGAGGATGCATATCGTTAGCCTGACTTTCGCAGTTGACGACGGTTTTCCGCCATTTTGGGGTGGTTTCGTCGCGCAACTCCTTGCGCGTCAATGACGGCCTCTCGCTACCGCGTGTAGGGCAGACCTACCCTCTT
>JBEKSR010000203.1:0-5869 GCA_049516835.1 Bryobacteraceae bacterium
GTGCGCAGGATCACCCGCTTCGATCCGTCGGGTTTGGCCGTGCAAGTGGCGGGCGAAGTGCCCGATGAATTCGACGAGAAACTGTACGTCGATGTCAAGGACCGGCCGCATGTTTCGCGCGCCGTGCCGCTGGCGGTGGCCAGCGTCGGCGAAGCCCTGGAAGACGCGGGGGTGGATGCCGGCCCCATGTCGCGCGACCAACTGCGCGGCATTGGCGTGATTGTCGGATCCGGCGGCGGAAGCATGGATTTCACCGAAGAGCAATACCGGCTTTACTACACCGGCCACCTGAAGCAGTGCAGCGTCTACACCATTCCCACCGGCACCATCGGCACGCTCGCCAGCGAAGTCTCGATGCGCTTCGGGTTCCGCGGGCTGAGCCATATCGTCTCCACCGGCTGCACCTCTTCCACCGACGCCCTGGGCTACGCCTACCGCAACATCGGGGCGGGCGTTCTGAACATGATGGTGGTGGGCGGGGTGGATGCGCCGATCGCCCCTCTCATCATGCGCGGCTTTCAGCTCATGCGCATCATGACCTCGAGCTGGAACCACGAGCCGCAGCGCGCTTCCCGGCCGTTCTCGAAGGACCGCGACGGGTTCGTCATCGCCGAAGGCGCCTGGTTCTTCATCGTCGAGGAGCTGGAGCGGGCCCAGGCCCGCGGCGCGCACATTTACGGTGAGATCGCCGGCTACGGCTCCACCTGCGAAGCCTTCCACCGCGTGCGCCTGGAGGAATGCGGCGAAGAGCCCGCGCGCGCCATCGGCCTGGCGCTGGGCGAAGCCGGCATTCCGCCGTCGGAGGTGCAGTATATCAATTACCACGGCACTTCGACGGAGCTGAACGACCGCATCGAAACCCGCGCCGTCAAGCTGGCGTTCGACGGGCACGCCTACAAGCTCGCCGGCTCGTCGTTGAAGAGCCTCATCGGCCACCCGCAAGGCGCGTGCGGCGCCGCCGGCGTGGCCGCCACGCTGCTGGCCATGCGGGATGGCATTGTGCCGCCCACCATCAACGTGGACCAGCCCGATCCCGAGTGCGACCTCGACTACGTGCCCGAGCCCGGCCGCCGGCTCCAGATCGAGCACGCCGTGGCCAACTGCATCGCCTTCGGCAGCAAGAACTCCGCGCTGGTTTTGCGCAAGCTGTAAGAGAAACCGGCTGGTTATGCGGACCTCGGGAGCAAGACTTCTCATCCCCGCATGTTTAATGGTGCTCGGTCTTCAAGCGCAGTCCGGGGCTGGAGAGGCCCAACTGCAGATGGCGCGGACATCGCTGACTGGCGAGCATAAGGACGCCGAGAACGCCAGAAAGCTGCTACTCGAGATCGTGGACAGCGGTAGTTTGGGGGCCACTTCCGAAACATTGTCCTACGCGTACGTGTATTTAGGTTACATCGAGGACCGGGCCGGACACCGGCAGCGCGCCATTGCCTGGTTCGAGAAGGCGCTGGCAGTCGAGGGAGGCTCGCCTGGCATCCTGGACGTAGCCCGAGTGGGTTTGGAGCGGCCGGTCACGTGGATTCGACATCTGGATGCGGCGCGCACATCGTCCGGGACTCCGTCCCGTCCCGCCGAAGCGCCGAGGCCGGCAAAGGCGTATGTGACTGCGCAGCCCCCCACCGGCATGACGCTCGCCAAGAATCTCTCGGCGCAGCAACGGCGTGAGAACTTCGATGCCCTTTGGAACGCTATCGACACCGCGTACGCGTGCTTCAAGCTGAAGTCCATCGATTGGCAGGAAGTGGGGCGGCGCTACCGGCAGCAGCTTGATACCACCAGCAGCGACGACGATTTTTACGCGCTGATCTTTCGACTTGTCAATGAGCTGAAGGATACTCATTCGTGGTTACAGGGCTACAAAGATCTCGTGCTGCAGGACGCCACGGACTTATCCATCGATCTATTTGAGGAGAGACCATTCGTGGTTGCAGTCAAACCCGGCTCGGAGGCGGCCGTCGCCGGCGTGACGCCGGGCTGGGAAGTCCTGTCGGTCGACGGATTGACTGTCGCGGAAAAGATGGAGGCGCTGAGGCCGCATCTTCATGCGTGCTCTTCGGAGCGTGCTTACCACCGCGGAGCGGGCCGTCGTCTGCTGGCCGGCGAAAGCGGAAGCATGGCAGCCGTGACACTGCGGTCGCCGGACGGCGGGACGAAAACACTTGCGTTGCGGCGGATTTCGGGTCCGGGGATTCGGCCACCGGCCCGGGCGGCCGCTTTTGCGCTGACGCGGCAACATTTTGTGCATTTCGGCCGCCACCCATCAGGCCTGGGATACATCCAGATTGAATCGTTTAACGGACGGGAAGAGATCGCCGATGAATTCGATCGCGCCCTGGAGGCATTGCGGGATGCGCCCGGTCTGATTCTCGATATTCGCGATAACACGGGGGGCTTTGGACAGCCACGAATCGTGGGACGGCTTCTGAAGAAACGCATGTTGGCGAGTGTCAGTTACATCAAGAATGGACCAGGCCATTCCGATCTCGACAGACGCAAGGGCTATCTCGATCCAACCGGCGGATGGCAATACACGCGCCCGGTTGCGCTGCTGGTCAATGATGTTACCGGAAGCGCCTCCGATCTGTTTGCGTGTGAATTGCGGAGCGCGCGTCGCGTCATCGCCGTCGGCACAACCACCCACGGCAATTTGTCGGGTGTGGGCACCTTCGCGGTGCTCCCCTGCGGCCTGGTGGTGAGAATCTCGAACGGTTACATCAGCGACGCCCGAGACCGGCCCATTGAGGGGAACGGGAACATTCCGGACGTCACCGTCGCGCCGACGATACAGGATTTTTTGAATGGCAGAGACCCGGTTTTGGAGAGGGCTGTCGGTATACTCATGAAGTAGGCTTTGCTACAACTGGAGGTGGATGATGCGCCGCCGTCACGTCGTCTGGTTGGTTCTTGCCGTTCTGGTTGCCGCGTTGGCTGGTCGTCCGGCCGCTGCGAGAGACCTGAAGTTTGGGTTCACGCCCGTGCTGGGGCAAGCCGGCGAGCGGGCCGAATTCGAACCCCTCACGTCCTACCTTTCCGGCGTCATCGGGCAGAAGGTCGCTCTGTACGTCGCCAACAATTACGGGGACCTGCGCGCACAGATGGAGGCGGGCGAAGTGGACATCGGAAGTTTCTCGCCGTTTGCGTACGTGGACGCCGTTCGCGGCGGAAAGATCCGGATCATCGCCCAGTCGGTGATCGACGGCTCCGCAACCTACCGCGGCATCATCGTGGCCCGCAAGGACGGAGGGCTGAAGTCGATTGCGGACTTGCGGGGAAAGCGGTTTGCCTTCGTCGACCCGAAATCGGCTTCCGGTTACGTCTACCCGCGAGCGATGCTCGTCGAAAAGGGCATCAGCCCCGACAGCTTCTTCAAGGAAACCATTTTCGCCGGCGACCACATGAAGGTAATCGCCGCCGTCCTGGACGGACGGGTCGATGCCGGCGCCACGTACGACAACGCTCTCGGAATCGCCAAGGCCAGCGGAATGCCGTCGGACAATCTCGTGATTATTGCCGGCACCGACCCCATTCCTCACGACGCCATCGCGGTGCGGATCGGATTGGACGAGGCGCTGGCGAAGAGAATTCAAACCGCGCTGGTGAACCTGGATAAGACCGAGGCCGGCCGCCGCATCATCGCCAACAGCAAGAAGAAGCTCTCCGGCCACGTGATCGCCCAAGACAGCACGTTTAACGTTGTCCGCCGCACCGCCAAGACCGCGGGGATGTAACTGGCTAGGCAGGATGGTGTTGTGCCGCCCACCATCAACGTGGACCAACCCGATCCCGCGTGCGGATCAGCTATGCTGCTTCGCGATCAGTTCCCGGACCTTGGACACCAGATCGTGAGGCACATTCATGACGGTCTCGGAAGGCCGAACGCCGGCTTCATCCTCGGCCAATGCCTCGTCTTCGGTCTGTTCTCCATAATGGGCAAGGACGCGCTGTACCTTGTCCGCGTCCCACCCGTCTGGAAACTTGTTCTGGCTCATTGATGTTTCTTCTTTCTGCGCCTGCGATACGCCGCAAGGGGCTTCCCGATAAGCTCGTAGGAAGTGCTCCGAGCTGGCAGGCCACAAAAAACGATGGCCTGTCCTAGCACGCCCCCATCTCCCTCCGGATGGCCTCCGCGATTCTCTCGCTGAAGCGCTCCACCTGTTCCAGATCGGGCCCCTCCACCATGACGCGCGCCAGCGGCAGCAAGCGGTGGCCAACGGTCTGACCAGAACCACCCTCCAGGATGTCCCGGGGACCATTTCCGAAGTGCGAGCGGGCGCGTCAAGCGGAGAAGTCGCCGCCCTCAAATAGGCTGAAATAGGATCGCCCGAACCTGACGCCGCAAGCGGTCAATCTCGCTCGCATTGTGCCGAAGGAGATGATGCCCCCAGGTGGTATCAGTGTCCTCGCGGCAATCCTTGGCGATTGCCTTACCGACGGTCTCGTAAGATCCCAGGCCGGCGCTCTTTAGCTTTTCCGGTTTCGTCCAGGCGCCCAGGATGAAGACCCTATCGCTCAGACGCTCGGGAATCCTGCGCTTCGCATCGTTCACCCTCCCTTCTTCGCCGTCGAAGTCGATCAATAGAACCATGTACCGTTCGGTGAAACGATCCATTTCAGCGACGTGATCCGACTCGAAAGTGTCCAGGACCACTCGCCAGCCGCCCACCTCCGGAAGCACCTGGATCTTCGTAAGCGCGGACGGATCCAAATCCAAGAGAAAGCCGTTGGCCAATTTCCTGTTGGCGTCGTCCTCGGGCAGCACCAGGACGTGCGGCTGGTATCTGTTGATCATGGCTCCACATCGCCGCGAATCAGCGCGCCGACGAGATCCCCGTTGATCTGGATTCCGCTGAGCGGGCGAACGACCGTGGGCTCAAGGTGGCTTCTCCGGTGGAGCACAAGGGTGTTCTCGTCGGAGAAGCGGCGAATGGCTTCGGAATTGTGCGAGGTCATGATGAACTGACCGCCGGATTGAAAGGCTTTACGAAGAGCTAGCACGAAGTGCCCAACCTCGGACGGCGCAAGGTGGCTGTCCGGTTCATCCCAAAAACAAAGCAATTGGTCATGGGCATCGCTCGCCGCAAGCACAAGGGCGCATATCATGAAACATTTCTCGCCGTCAGACAGATCCTCGAAAAGAACATCCACGCTTCCCAACACTTGAGGGGACGAGGGTATCAGTTTGGAGAACTGGACGACAAGGCTTCGGGAGTCTTTGCCAATCACCGGATTCTTAATGTCTTTCAGATCGGGCATTACCTGCCTCAGATACTCGTCGATCTTGGTATAGGCAGCCGGCGTATAAGCCAGGAGGCCCGAAAACCACGCGCCAAAGTTGGTGACCTGAAGATTAGGTTCCAGCGTCTCCTGCGTGGAGTCTCCTGCAATCAAGCTGGGAATCGGCCGAAGAATCAACATGCGGGCGAGCCACTGTTTGAAGATGAACAAAGGATCTTTCTGCGACTGTTCCTGAACAATCGGCAGAGCCACTAGATGCCAGTCGATACGAAACTTCGCCTCCTTCTCCTGCTGCTGGCCCGCCTTTGCGAGATGAACCTGTGCTTCTTTTCGAGTGTAGACGGACTGGCCCTCGACTGCGAGCTTTTCTTCGCACACGCGGAGTTCTTTGAATCCTTCCGGTAGCTCGAACGCGATAGCGTACTCGTAGATCCTGCCTAGCAGCTCAACCTCGATTTCAAATCGCACCGGCACGTCTGTGTGCCCAAGAAAGAAGTCCTTCGGCTTCACTAGCGGGAGTTTACAAGTTAAGAGGCACAAAAGAAGGTAAGTGTTGGGATTCCAGTAGCTTGCCGGTGGCAGGCTTGTATGTCCTAACCGAAAGGGCTCAGGTGGGAATCGGCGCGTACCG
>JBEKSR010000204.1:0-5848 GCA_049516835.1 Bryobacteraceae bacterium
GCGCGCAGCGAAGCGGATTTCGATCCGGGAGCGAAATATCACGTAGCCGCCAACGTGCCGTACATGCGATACTTCCTGGCCGACATCCTGCAGTTTCAGTTTCACCGCGCGCTGGCGCAGGCGGCCGGCTGCGCCGGGCCGCTGAACCGCTGCTCCATTTTCGGGGACAAGGCGGCGGGCAGCCGGCTGAACGCCATGCTGGAAATGGGGCAGAGCCGCCCCTGGCAGGAGGCGCTGGAGAAGATAGCGGGCACGCGCGAGATGGACGCGTCGGCGATTCGCGATTATTTTGCGCCCTTGCAAAAGTGGCTGGACGAGCAGAATCGGGGGAAACCGGTGGGCTGGTAAGCCCCGGGGCGCTTACAGGTAGAGGCCGTCCACGTTACGGCCGGGGTAGTCCTGTGAGACCTGCACTTGCAGGTCCTGGCACAGGCGGTCCATGGCGTCGGCGATCTTCAGGAAACTGAAGGCGGCGCGATTGTTCGGCCCGTAGACGGCGACCACCACGTTAGACAGTTCGCGCAAACGAGCGCGGGCCGCCCGAAGCTCGCGGCTCAACTCCCGATGCTCTTTCAGTGTCAGAGGGCTGGAAACCTCCGGACGCATTCCGAACCCTCCGATGCGGGGCTGATTGCATGGAAACTCATTTTTTACGCGGCTCGCGGGAACCTATCGGCCCTGGATTCATCATAGCAGCGTCGTGGCCGGGGAAAGCTCGGGACGGCAAGCTAAAGCACGCCTCACCACTGCTACAATCGCAGTGATGGCCAACCATATCTACGCCGTATTCGATACCACGGAAGGCAGGTTCAAGATCGAGCTTTTCGCCGCCCAGGCGCCGCGCACGGTGGAGAACTTCGTCGGCCTGGCGGAAGGAGCCAAGACGGGGAAGCCGTTCTACGACGGCACCATTTTTCATCGGGTGATTCCGGGTTTCATGATTCAGGGCGGCGATCCGGAAGGGACGGGACGGGGCGGCCCGGGATACCGTTTTGCGGATGAGTTTCACGCGGAGCTGAAGCACTCGAAGCCGGGCATGCTCTCGATGGCGAACGCGGGGCCGAATACCAACGGGAGCCAGTTTTTTATCACCGTGGCGGCCACTCCGCATCTGGACAATCGCCACAGTGTTTTTGGGGAAGTGACGGAAGGATACGACGTAGTGAAGAAGATCTCGCAAGCGCCGCGCAACCGACAGGACCGGCCGGTGAAGGAAGTTCGGGTCCATTCGGTGAAGATCGAGAGGGCGTAGGAAGCGGCCCTGCCGCTCACATGAAACTGGCGATTTTCGGAGGCACGTTCGACCCCATTCACAAGGCCCACCTGGCGGTGGCCAGGAGAGCGGCGGACCGTTTTCAGCTTGACCGGGTGCTCTTCGTGCCGGCCGCGCATCCGCCGCACAAGGCCGGAATCACCCACGCGCCATACGACGACCGCGTGCGCATGGCCGAAATAGCCTGCCAGGGCGAAGCGCGTTTCGAGGTTTCCCGGCTGGAAGAGGGCGTTCGGCGCAGCTACTCGATCGATACCATCGAGAAGATGCAGGCCCGGATGGGGCCGGCGGACGAACTGTTTTTCATCATTGGCGCGGATGCGTTCGCCGAGATCCGGACGTGGCGCCGATGGGAGGACGTGGCGCGGAGGGTCCGTTTCATTGTGGTGAGCCGCCCCGGCCACCTCTATGAAGCGCCGCCGGGAGTCCGCCTGGAACGGCTGGATACCATCGAGCTGCCGGTCTCTTCCTCGGAAATCCGCCGCGCCCTGGCGGCGGGCGAGCGCCCGGCCGAGGTCCCCGAACCGGTTTTGGAGCACATCTTCAGGCACGGGCTGTACGGCGCGCGAGCGCCCGGCTGAATCGTGGCCGGGCGATACACCCAGTGTGTCGGGTTGCGCCGCGAGGCCGGGGCGGACACCGGCCGGGGGGCCCTCCAGGCCGCGCGGCAATTCGCCCTAAGCTGCGATTTTTCTTGTATCTAAAACATAAATGGTTCATTATGTTTTTAGGAGAAAAGCCGGATGGCACGCGCCGTGCAGGGTACCTGGTGCATTGAGGTGTTCCCCCCGTCCGGACTGCCGATCGCCGGAGGTGTGCCTTGAAAAGACTCTATTCCATTCTCAACCTGATTGTGTTTCTGCTGGCGGCTGCCGGCGCGTTGCGCGCGCAGACGCTGGTCATCAGCCCCAACCCGCTCAACATCACCGCGCAGGTGAACACGAGCGCAACATCGCAGCTCACCTTCACGAGTTCGGGTTCGGCCATCACTATATACTCCGTTCAACCTACGGTTTCGTGGCTGCATACGTCGCTCGGTACCGGCGGCAACGTCCAGACGCCGCAAACCATCACGGTTACGGTGGATCCGCTGGCGGCCAGCGCCACTGGTGCGCTGTCGGTGTTCAGCTCCGATTCGGTTGGTTTCCACAGCGTTCCGGTCAAC
This sequence comes from Bryobacteraceae bacterium, assembly GCA_049516835.1. Classification (GTDB taxonomy): domain Bacteria; phylum Acidobacteriota; class Terriglobia; order Bryobacterales; family Bryobacteraceae; genus Fen-178. The sequence continues at coordinate 2,439 of JBEKSR010000204.1, forward strand.
GTTTCGGTCAGCAGCATTGGCGTCAATCCGGCAACTCTCACGTTTCAATACACCGTCGGCGGAAACGCTCCGCCGGCGCAGAGTTCCGCGCTAACCGTTCCTTCCGGCACCTCGGTTGGCGCCCCGACCGCAAGCGCCACCTGGCTGCAAGCGGGCCTCATCGGGACCCCGACGAATGCGGTTCAGGTTCAGATCAACACCTCGGTGGCGCAGAACCTCGCGCCCGGCACTTATACCGGATACATCACCCTTACGCCCAGTACCGGCACCCAGGCAAGCGTCCAGGTGACGCTGGTGGTCAGTGCTGCGCCTACATTGACACCTAACCCGACTTCACTTTCGTTCAACTACCAGGTGGGCGGAACCAATAATCTGCTGACGCAGCCTATCGCGCTTACGGCCGGCACCCAGGACGTCAACTATACGCTCGCGGGGGATTCGTGGTTCACCTTCAGCCAGCCCAGCGGAACGGTCAAGGCGGGTCAAACCCTGGCCGTCAACGTGACGATCGCTCCTCCGGCTGCCTGCACGCCGACGGCGAGTCCGTGCAACTACAATCTGGTCTTGAATACCGCCGGCCCCGCCCAGTCTATTCCGGTCAAGCTGACGGTCTCGACGAATCCGCTGCTGAACATAAGCCCGACGTCGATACCCCCCTTCACTTATCAGGTTGGAACCACGCCGCCGGCGACCGTTTCCGTGACGCCAGGCAGCACCGGCGCGGCGCTGCCGTACACCGCAACCGCGTCCACGTCCTGGCTGACTGTCACGCCAACCTCCGGCACCACTCCCACTCCTGTTTTGATCGGGGTGAGTCCTGGCGCGCTCGGCCCTGGAACCTACACCGGCACAGTGTCGTTCGCGGGCGGTGGCGTCACGCAATCCATCACCGTGACCTTGACCGTGACCAACAATCCCATGCTGGTCGCCAGCGCCAGCCCGCTATGGTTTGCGTACCAGATCGGCCAGGCATCTCCCGCTCCGCAGAACATCGCGCTCACCAGCAGCAACGGGATGCCGCTGAGCTACAGCGCCACCACAACTGCTTCGTGGCTGATACTGACCGGCCAGACCAGCGGAGCTACGAACAACCTCTTCACCGTGTCCGCCAACACATCCGGTCTCACGGCCGGTACATACACCGGGCATATTGCTATAACCGCCACGAATCAGCAAACCCTGGCGGCGCTGACCGCTGTCGATATTCCGGTGACGCTTTACGTGAGTAGCAACGCCCAGCTATTGGTGGATCCACCGCAGCCGTTGGTGTTTACCGCCCAAGCCTACAGCGGCCAGTCGGCGCCGCTCCAGAATGTCAAACTTACCAGCACTAGCACCGATGTGCTAGGGCTGGTCTGGGGACAGCCGACAGTGCCGTGGCTGGGGGTTTACGGGGCGCCGTCCGCCACACCTGGCACGGTCGGGCTGCAGGCGACTCCGCCGGCCAGTCTCGCGCCCGGGACTTATACGGGCAGTGTCACGGTGACGGCAACCGGTCCTTCCGGCGCGGTTCTCGATAGTCCCGCCGCGACCGGAACGCCCATTCCAGTTGTCTTACAGGTGACCTCCGGGACGATCACAGTCGCTCCGGCCGCCGGCCTCTCTTTCTCACAGAGCATCGGCGCGTCGGCGCCGCCCGCGCAGTCGGTCGCCGTATCCAGTAACGTGCCTGGGCTGACCTTCATTTCCTCGGCTTCCGATGGAGGGTACGGCTGGCTCTCGGTACCCGCCGCGACCGGCACCACCAACGGATCGTTCAACGTTTCCGTGGATGGCTCGAAACTCACTGCCGGCACGTACCAGGGCAAAGTCATTGTACTGAGCTCGTTTGCCTTCGGCAGCCCGGCCGTTATTCCCGTGACTTTGACGGTGACTCCGGGAACCATCTCGGCGCCCACGGCGACGGTTACCTTTACGCAGGTGAAGGGTGGCGCCGCACCGGCGGCGCAGAATGTGAGTGTCTCCGGCTCGCCCGGCGCCCTCAACTTCACCGCGGCCGCCAGTACCACCGACGGCAACGCGTGGCTCACCGTGACCCCGCAGACCGGAACCACTCCGGCTACGCTACAAGTGGGGTTGGCGGCGGTCGCGGGTACCCTGCCGGCGGGCCCCTACAGCGGCACGGTCACCATTACGTCGGCGGGCGCCAGCGGGAGCCCCATCAATATCCCGGTGGCGCTCACCGTGGTTTCGTCGCAGACGTTTACGACCTCGCCCACGAGCATGAGTTTCAGCTACACCGTCGGGCTGACCGCTCCGCAGGCGCAGACCTTCCAACTCTTGTCGTCGGGCGGGGTCGCTCCATTCTCGGCGACTGCCTCGAGTGGCGCCAGTTGGCTGCAGGTTTCGCCCGCCAGCGGGAGCACGCCGGCTACTTTGTCGGTGTCGGTCAACACGCAGGGTCTCGCCGCTGGCAATTACACCGGCACGATCGCCATCACATCGCCGTACTCTCCGACGGCCGCGGCGGCGTCGGTGACCGTGAACCTCACGGTGACGCAGATTGTGGTGAGACCGGCGGCCATCCAGAACGCCGCCAGCTATGCCACGGGCCCCGTTTCTCCCGGAGAGTTGATCTACATCTCGGGGACCAGCATCGGGCCTCCTAGCCTTACGTTCGGCAGTCTCACCGCGAACGGCAGCGCGCTGAGCACCAGCGCCGGCAATACCCGCGTGCTGTTCGACGGCATTCCAGCGCCCGTCGTCTACGCACTCGCCACTCAGACCGTCGTGGTGGTGCCGTACGAGGTCGCGGGCCGGACCACCACCAGCGTGGTAGTGGAGTACCAGGGAGTGCAGTCGGCCCCTTTGATATACAGCGTGCAGCCAGCCGTGCCCGGGATTTTCACGCAGAACCAGCAGGGTACTGGACCGGGGGCTATTATCAACCAGGATGGCGTGACCGGAAACGGACCGGGTACACTGGCCCCGAAAGGTTCGGTGGTGTCTGTTTACATGACGGGTGAGGGGCAGACATCACCCGCGGGCTTGACCGGCGCCATCGCGCCGATCAACGTCCCGGCCCCCTGGAAACAACCGCAGTTGAAGGCCACAGCCACAATCGGCGGTCTCCCGGCTACGGTGCAGTACTACGGTTCTGCGCCGGGCGACGTTTCCGGGGTGATGCAGGTCAACGTGCAAATCCCGGCCAGCGCTCCCTCGGGCGCAGTGCCGATCGTCATTACGTTAACCGACCCAGCCACGGGATTGAGCTACAGCACCCAGGGGCAAGTGACGGTGTCAGTGCAGTAAGCGTGGGGCAAGGTGGGGCAGGCCTTCGGCCTGTCTGGGCAAGCTAAAGAGGGACTTGCAAAATAAACCCTCGCGACGGGCACGCGCGAGTTCCTGACGCTGTTCGTAGACTGGTTGCTACGTCAGAGCGTTACTGAATCAATGCAGTTTGAGATTTG
>JBEKSR010000205.1:0-5693 GCA_049516835.1 Bryobacteraceae bacterium
ACCTCATCCGTTCCATCGAAAAAGTCCGCAAATCGCCGGGGAAACTTCGCGGTTGCATCCTGCAATCAGAGCTTCCCCCTTTTTTGCGCTGATCATTGCATTATTTATGCAGCGCTCTATAAGTACTAATATCGGTAGCTATTCCGCGGGCTGGCCGACTGCCCGACGCTGCAACTGCACGCTAAGCTCGCGCGGGGTGACGGCCTCGCCCATCCATACGAATTGACGATGATCCGCTGGACCAAACAAACCACCTGGAATCTGCCCCCCTATCGAGACCTTGATCATATCTGAACCACGACCCGGCGCGGGCGCTCGGCGCTCACAACTCACCTGCTGAAGTCCCGGCCTTCAAGCCTGGCCCTCCAAGAGGCCGCAAATCGCGGACGCCCATTTGATTGAATCGTACACGGACCGCCTCAGCGCTGGCTTCGCACGCCCGGCGAGTTTGTATGGCAGGGCACGCGACGGGAACTCGCGCCGGGCGTCAACCGGTTTTCGCTTTGAAATTTCGATTCATCCTGATGCTCACCGCTGCGGCCGCCGGCGCGCTGGGGCAGTCCGCCGGTCCGCGAACCATGCGTGTGGATTACGTTCACACCGGGACGGCTTCGGAGGAACGTTTTGCCTTGGACGGCGTCGTGCTGGAGGGCGAATGGCCGGGCCCGCTCGACCAATGGATCGACGAAAGCGGCTCGGGCAAGTACCGCTTTCAGGTTCTCGACACCGCCATCGGGCGCGTGATCTATTCGCGCGGCTTCGCCAGCATTTACGGAGAATGGGAGACTACCGGCGAAGCCAGGCAGCAGCCCCGCGCGTTTCAGGAGAGCGTGCGGTTTCCGGCGCCCGCAAAGCCCGTGCAGGTGGTGATCCAGAAGCGTGGGCCGTACAATGAATTCCGTACGGTCTGGACGGCGGCGGTGGATCCGTCGAGCCCCGCCATCGGCCGGAGCGGTCCGCCGAAGCTGAACGTCTGGGCCGTCATGCAGAACGGTCCGCCGTGGGACAAGGTGGACCTACTGCTTCTGGGCGACGGCTACACAGCGCGGGAAATGGAGAAATGGCACCGGGACGCGCGCCACACCGCCGAACTGCTGTTTGCCGCGCCCCCTTTTGAGGAACACCGGCAGGATTTCAATGTCTGGGCGATTGACGCTCCAGCGGAGTAGAGCGGGGTTTCGCGTTCGCCCGACGGCATCTACCACCGTTCGCCGCTGCGCACCGCCTACGATGCTTTCGGATCGGAGCGGTAAGTGCTCACCTTCGACAACCAGCGTCTCCGCGAAATCGCATCGGCCGCGCCATACGAATTCATGGAGATCGTAGTGAACGACCGCAAGTACGGCGGAGGCGGAATCTTCAATCTGTACGCCATGGTGGCGGCCGATAATGCGTTCACGCCTTACCTTTTCGTGCACGAACTTGGGCACCATTTTGCCGGCCTGGCCGATGAATACTACACCTCCGACGTGGCATACGGCAGCACCGGCGATTTGCCCGAACCGTGGGAGCCGAACGTGACCGCCGATCCCCACGCGGCCAAGTGGAAGGACCTGCTGAGCGCCGGAATCGTGCTGCCCTCGCCCTGGCCCAAACCGCAATTCGAGCAGATGCAGCAGGAAATTCAGAAGCGCCGTCGCGAAATCCGCGCGCAACACCGCCCCGAAGAGGAGATGGAAGCGCTCTTTCGGGAGGAGCGCGATCACGTCACGAAACTGCTCGCCTCGGGACCGGATGCGGGAAAAGTGGGGGTGTTCGAAGGCGCCATGTACGAGGCGCGGGGCTACTACCGGCCGCAGCAGGACTGCATCATGTTCACGCGGGACGAAGTGGGATTCTGCGCGGTGTGCCGACGCGCGATCGAGCGGACCATCCGCCTGTACGCGAAGTAACCGCGGTCACTTGACCCGGATCAGCCAGACTTCCGAGATCTGGACGAAGCGGCCGTTGCCGGCCTCCTCGGAGCTCGGCTGCCACTCGACGGTCAGGGTGCCGCCGGCTGTCGCTTCGGGCGGTATCTCGAAGGCGACGGGTTTCACCTCGACAGATTTCTTCTGCATGGGATGAATCTCGTACTTGCCGTTCGCAACCAGGCGAGTGGCGCGCGGCGCCGAGTCGCCGGCTTCCACGTATCGAATCTGATAGCGCCCGGCGGGGTCGAGTCCGGAGTAGTGCAACCGGAGCGCACTGCCGTATAGCGCCTCGGCGTGACGGTGCCAGGAAATGCGCCAGGGGACGCGCCCGCCGGATGCGAAGCCCGTGCGCGGCGTATGAAAGAACCCGGGGTCCATCTCGAAACCGACGCCGGGGTCAAAGTGCGGGCGGTTCATGGGATCGCCCAGGTCGTCATAGAAGCCTCCGGGACCCGGGTCGGTCCACGCCAGGATTTCGTCGATGGCGGCCACGCGCGCGGCTTCGTTCGGCAGGGCGCGGATATCGGCGAAGCGCTGGCGAAGCCAGGGCGCATTGGTGAGGGGGCGGTCGATGAGGTCGAGATTGGCGCCGCGGCCGGGATCGATGGCGGCGTAGCGCGGAACACTGAGCTGCATGCGGATGCTCTGGTAGAGCGCTTCGGCGAGCTCGAAAATGCGGGCGCGGAGAGCGCTGCCGGCGCGGGCGAGGGGATCGACCGCCAGTTCGTTCTCTGCGGCGTTGAGGGCGGTGAGAGCGCCGACCTGCCGGGCGGTGGCGAGTTGCTCCAGAGCGCGGCGCTCGCGCCGGGTCTCATCCACGATGCGGGTGCGAAGATAGGCGTCATAGTGGGCGCGGTAGAGCGCCTGCTGGAATCGCCAGTTTAGTTTCTGCAGCGGCGTCGCCCTTCGCTCCATGTCCTGGAATTGCGCCAGCGTCACATCCACGCCGGTGTTGGTGAGGAGCGGGTCGCGCCAGTTGCGCTCGAGCGCCAGCAGGCCCTGTGCGAAAGAATCGGCCATGTCTGGACCGATGAAGTAGCGACCGTAGTCGCGCAGGACGCCGGCGATATCGGCATCCGGGTTCCAGCCGAGCGCGCTCCAAACGGCCTTGTTCACGTCGTCGTTGCAGCCCTCGGAGTAGGAGATGAAGCCGCGCTCGGCGTAGGGCTGGAGGACGCGGAAGATATGTGCCTCGTCGAGGGGCCGCGGGTTGACTCCTTCCCGCTCTTCGGTCATGGCGTAGGTGACGTCCCAGTCATTCACGGCAAATTCGGCATTGATGCTGTGGGTGATGTCGGGATAGAAGCGGATGGCGTACCGTTTCGGGATGCGCTGCCGCAATTCCGGCAGGTTGACGCGCACCTGCGGTCCAAAGACGATACCGGTGAGCCAAACGGGCTGCTGATCCATCAGCCCGAAGAATTCCTCCATCCACGCGGCGCTGAAGCCTTGCGGAGACATCCACATGGTGGCATTGGGGTGGTACTTCTTCAGGTTTGCGGTCTGTTTTTCGAGCAGCGCCATCAGGTATTTGGGCTCGGTGTGCCCGGGGTCCCCGCCGGGCACGAAGACGGCATCCACGCGCGGCAGCTTGCGGAACACCTCGCCCCACTCCTGGAGCGCCGCCTCGACGGTTGCGGGATTGGAGTAAGCCGGGTCCATGGCTGGGTACCAGATCCAGCACTCGAGGCCGTATTCTTGCGCGAGGCGGGACATCTGGACCATCATGTCCATCGGAGGAAGAGGGAAGTGCGGGCTGTCGGTGTCGTCGTCGGAACGGGGAGGGATCAGCTCGATGGCATTGGCGCCGAAGACGGCGAGGTCGCGGATGTAGCTTTCCCACAGGGGAACGCTCCAGCCGTCGTAAGAATTGGTCTTGGGGCGGTACCCGAGCTGATGGCCGCGCAAGGCGTACCTGGGTGCGGTAGTGACGTTGAGCGCGCCGGGCAACGTGACGGAATCGCGGCGCATCTCAAGCGCGCGGAGCAGACCGCCGACACCGAACAGGACTCCGCGCTCGTCGTTGCCGGCGATCTCGACTCCGGGGGCGCCGCCGTTGTCGAAGGTGCGTAACTGGTAGCCCTCCGGCGGGAGCCCGCGATTGGCCGGCGCGCGGCGGACCACCACGACGGGTTCGCCCTGCCGCGGAGACGCCGCCGCAACGGGCCAGCGGGCGCGCGTGCGCTCCTGAACGGCATCCACCAGAAGCGAAACGGCCTTGCCTTCGGGGCCGCTTAGAGGGACCGGGGTGACTACGGTAGCGTGAGTGAGATCGGCGGCCCGAGACAACGCCGAAAGCGAAAACAGGAGGGCAACGAAGTAGCGCATGTGAGTTCAGTAGTTGGCACGCCGTTCAGAGGGAGCGGCGGTGATGCCCAGAGGCTCAAGCAACTGGCGCGCGCCGAGTTCCATCAACCCGATCTCGGTGGGCATCTGAAACAGCAGGAAGCCCTGTTCCATGTAGCGCCGAACCTGTTCGGGGTTGGCGGCCGGGCGCCCCACGAACTTGCCGTGGCAGTGCGCCGCCGTGACAATCCGCTGGATGGCCGCGGCGTGCTCCGGTTCGTTCTGGCGCCCGCGCAGACCGAGCGAAAACGAAAGATCGCTGATGCCGATGAAGAGGACGTCCACCCCCGGCGTGGCGGCGATCTCGTCGATGTGGTCCAGGGCGGAGGCCTCCTCCACCACGCAGATGGTCGTGACATTGGCGTCGGCGGAGTCGTAGTAATTGCCGGATTGGGGCCACGTGCGGATGGCGGCGGCCGCGCCCGAGCCGCGCTTCCCCAGGGGCGGGTACTTGCAGGCGGCGGCCGCGCAGGCGGCTTTCTCGGGCGTTCCGGCGAAGGGGAAGATGACGCCGCTGACACCCTGGTCGAGAACGCGCTTGGCCGTCCAGAGTTCCACGACGGGAACGCGCGCGAAGACGGCGGCAGGCAGCCCGCGAGCGGCGAGCACCATCAGGCGAAGTGTTTCCAGCGTGACGGGTGAGTGCTCCATCTCCACCCACAGAAAATGGAAGCCCAGAGTGGCGGCGTGCGCGGCCGCCTCCACCGAGGGAGTGGTGATGGTGACGCCGAACACCGGCTGCCCGGCTTCGAGCCGGACGCGGACAGGGTTTCGCCAGGAAGTTTGATCGCTCATGCTTATTGATTCTCACTCACGGCCGGGTCAAATGCCACCGCGCTGCCCGTATAGCACCGGGCCGCACCATTCGATGCACTTCGGCTTGGAAGCTGAGCGATGCTCAACCGCAGGCAGTTTCGCTGCCGAACGGCCGCTGGAGGATTGACTGGCCGCGCACGAATCGCGGTGGGGGATGCCAGCTTTCGAAGCTTTTGCGCACGCAATGACACCGGCCAGAAACTGGGTCAGCACGGTGAAATCTCGCGCCACCTCCTGCCGCATGGTGATGTTGGCCCGGCGGAACGAGTGCAGTCCGACGTGGCCTTCGCCGGCTGCCAGGCGGTCCGATATCAGATCGGTAGCTTCTGGCGGCATGGTCGTGCTCGCCAGTCGCGGTAACGTAGATCGTCGTCCCACGGCGTCACGATTCTCAAAAGGCTCCCCCGTGCGGCTCCGGTACCGGGCCGAGACTCAGCGCGATCTTCCGGGCCACATCCTCGGAGATGCTCGGAAGAAACGTCACACGGCCACTGCGCGTACCGGCCTTTCCCGGCACGCTGACGCTGTAAGCATTCGGATCCTCGCGATTCTCGGAAGTCTTATCCTGATAAAAAATGCGCCTGGCGGTATTCTCGAACATCTTCTCCTTGCGAATGT
>JBEKSR010000206.1:0-5681 GCA_049516835.1 Bryobacteraceae bacterium
CCTTCCCCCGTAGCACCTCGCCGCACCTCCTCCAAAATGGAGTCGATACGGGTATACACCACCTCACAGGGGCTGGGGAATTTTCAAGCGGCACTTTGGGGATTATTGCACCGGCGGTGACAGCTGAACCGTCACGGGCTCCCGTGAGCCAGCCGGTATTGTTCACTGGTGCCGCATTCGGTACCATAGAATCGTGTCCAACGCCAAGAAAACCCTTGCGGGAATGCGGAGGAATGCCCACAACTGGCGTATGGAGGACTTGGAAGTCGTCGCACATCGCTTCGGATTGACGCTGACAGTCGGGGTGGCACAAGCCACGTGACATTCCGGCACCCGAGGGCGGGCAGAACAACGGTGCCTAAGCACATTCCGATCAAGCCCTGGTACGTGCGTGACTTCGTAGAATTCATTAGCAAGTTGGAGGATTCCAGGCATGAATGAGTTCGCCAATATCGACAAGTACCGATTCACGATTCGCCCGCTGTCATCTGAAGACGGCGGTGGGTTCTTGATCGAATACCCAGACCTTCCGGGTTGCCATTCGGACGGTGATACGCCCGAACAGGCCATAGTAAACGGTCGGGATGCCTTGCGCTCCTACCTGCTTAGTTGCCGCAAACACGGCGATCCCATACCGAAGCACAGCTCGCCTGCTGCGTCGAGCGGGCAATTCCGGGTGCGGATGCCCAGAACTCTGCACGCCCGATTGGTGGCCCAAGCGGAGAGGGAAGGCGTAAGCTTGAACATGCTGGTAGTCGCGGCCGCCGCCCAGACCTTAGGCCAACATGAAACAAGCGCGCGCAGAAAAAAACCTCGTAGCCGGCACGCAGCCTAGCAAGCGCAAGGAATTGTTCAGCGACCCCACTTCGTGGTCACAATCCCTATAATGGTTGTCGGCGCGGTGCATCCGCGCCACGCAATCGGCGTAACCGTTCAGTGGTGGGAAGCCGCGCGACCGCGAGGAGAATGTTGATCCGATTATGAAAGCCTTAGCGAAATGCTTGTGGGCTGCTACTGGCCTGCTGCTTGCCGGTTGCGGTCGCGATGCTGAAGTCCTGGACAGATTCTCTCGCTCATATACTTCTTTTCTCGATGCCGAGGGTGATGCCAGCATAGCCTCGTACGTCCCCGTCATTCGTTCCGAGGACAATCCGAACAATCCGTTTTGGAAGCATCTCCGCGCGGCCCTAGACGCTGCTTCCAGCGCGGCTAGGGTTCAATCCGCGTCCGCTGGCATCGCGGATTACGACCGCGTTGTAGATCCATACTTGGATCACTTCGCCGAGTTGGTCGGCAATCTCGACAAGAGCGTTTTGGGGCTGATCGAAATCGCGAACGCAATTCACGACCGGGAGTATCGTAACGATGCCTTAGAGGTTGCCAAATCGGCACGCGAGGCTCAAGGTGACCTTGCCACTATATGCCACTTACTGGTCAAACGATTCAGCGTTCAGCGAAAAGTCATGGAGGGGATCGTTGCCAACGGCGGCAATCTTGTTGCCGTGATCGGATCTGACCCTGAGGCTTCACGGGACGCGGCTGGCCTGACCAGGACGATTGAAGAATGCCGCACGTCCCTCACATCTGCCGAGCGGAAATACCGGGACGCATTCAGTGCCCTCAAAGGAAAGGCCGGGCTCAAGCAGTACGCTGCAAAATATGAGAGGTGAAGGCGTTCGGCCAAGGGCCTCGGGAAGTGACGCTTCACTGGACCGATGAGCGTGCGCCTGGAAATGACGTCGGATACGGGGTCGGCGCGTAGTCGGTACCGACTTCCTGCATCTGGCGGTACCTACGGGACTTGGCTAACCCGTTCGACAAGGCAATCATTTGAGTCCAACAACTCTGCAATGCCGTACAGAGAGCCATGAAATCATTCCAGAACTGCTGTTGAAGTGGTACCAGATCGGCTTCTTTCACGACACGCATTGACGACCAAGTAGCGTGGCATGTCATCATGTCGGGCTTGGGAACGAGAATCTTGCCGGATTCAGAATGCCGCTTCGTCCCTATTACGCTTTCATGGACGAAGTTGCGGTAGCTCTTCAGCCTTTTCATGATGCCCTGAAGTACGTCAGCTTGGATTGAAACCTCTCGGCCCGTGCATTCCCGGCTAATGGCCCGAAAGGACTGGATCACGGCGATTCCGTTCTCAGCCGCCCGCTGAAGCTGGACGTAGGTAGGTTCCGCTTCTTCGGGATCACTAGAGCCGACCCGGAACGCTTCGGCGAGGGCTACGTAGCAGGTGTAGTGGTTCATCGCCATGCGTTCGAGCGGTTGCGGAAGCCCAGATCGGAGGTGAATGCCGCCACGGCTACGGAGTGGGACGATGTGGAGCCGCCAGAATTTCTGATAGGCAGGGAAAAAGTCCCTGAGGGCGGGCCACGTTTCCCGCTCCCTTGGATCGCCGCTCATATCAAGACTGGGCTGGTGCCCCATGTCCGAATTATAGTGCCGTTCCGGGTCTTGGCGCGCGATCCATGTACCTCTCCGCGAACGGACGCCTGTGGCTAAGTCTCCACCGAGTCCGCCCAGTGGATGCACGGGGCCTAAATCGGCGACGGACGTGACGATTTCAGACGCCCCAACCGATCACTCCCGTGAAACGGGCTTTCGAGGAAGCACCCGAGAGTTCGCGTTTTCGCAGTTTGTGGAGGGCAGGTCATCGACAACGGTTATGCCCTCTGAAATCTAACGCAATCACCACGTGTGCGCCGCCCGATGTTCCCGTGCGACGCGAACGAATTCATTTTGCAGCCCCCTGAACCACTCGTTCGCTTCAATTACGATCTTCAGCGCGCCCTCGAAGATCCAGCAGTCCTGGACGTTCTTCGGATGTGTAACCCGGTTGCGAACCTCCATCGCGGCCCTGAAAGTAGTCCATCGGCTATCTCCAAAAGTCACGTTCAGAGGCTGCCCGAAACCGACTCCGGCTGCTTTGTAGACTTCCTTGATCTTGTGGAAGATCTGAAGATATTGCACGTGCTCTTCTACAGTCCCGTCCTCCCTGAACACCTCTTTGATTTCTTGAAGTCGCTTACGCGTCTTCTCCCCCAGGTCAATTTTGTTAGACTCACAGAGGTCCAGCAGTAATCTTTGATGCTGCTCAACGAACGCTTCAACCAGCGCGAAGACCGCCCGGGTATAAAATCGTCGATTCGCTTTTTCCTCATTCGTTGCGTTTGGGCTCAGTTCGCCAACCTTGGACCTCAGCAGCGTCACGTCGTCAATGAGAAGGTGCGTCATGCCCTGCAATTCCACGAGGCGATCATAAAGGTCCATTCCCGCAGCATACATGAAAACGAAGGGCCAGAGCAGCAGCCCGTAAGGGGCCGGTTCGAGGCTTTCCGTAGACGCGGCCTGCTCGATCTGGTATACCATTCCCATGCGACCAACGAAACTCCTCGCGCTTGCGCTCCTTGCGACCATAGCATCCTGTTCCCGTGATGGTGCGCTCTTCAGATGGGATCGTACTCATGTCGCCTTTGAGCGTCTCCCGATAAGAGATTCTACAACCTGCCGCTTCAGGCAGGCGCTCATCGCTCAAATGGACAAGGCCGGTTCCGATGATCATCAGCAGTTGAGATACTACCGGGGCAACGAAGACGAAGCCGACACGGTGGCGTTTGCAGATTTAAACACGGACACGCCCAAGATAGTGGCCAATGGCGGACAAGGGCCGCTGCAGGTGCTATACAGGCATGACCGAGTGATCGGCCTTATGAATCCCCTCTCGTTTCATTCGGAAATCGAGATCTTCACGATATTCCTGGACTCCGGCGTAGTTCTCCACTCCGTGCAACACGAACTCGGGAGGATGCCTTCCGGCGTTATGGAGATGGGCTTCTGCAACTAAAGCCCTGGGCCGACCCGTCTCGGCCAACTTGAACTTCAGCCACCGCGCCGGGTCGTGGCCGAGACACGGGCCTGTTGGAAGGTGGCCAGACTGCGCCGGAGAGAATGATCCAGCCGGCGCGCCGCCCACCTGTGGGACACTGGCACTAAGCCCGAATGATCCAGGCCCGCGCCGCTTTTCGCTATCCCAACTTCCGCTACTACATGACCGCGCGGTTCCTGACGCCGCTCGCCTCTGAGATGCAGGCCGTGGCCGTGGCTTGGCAGGTGTACGGGCTGACCCATCGGCCGCTGGATCTCGGCCTGGTAGGGCTGGCGCAGTTCCTGCCGGGTATCCTCCTGTTCCTGGCGGTGGGGCATACCGTGGACCGCTTGCCGCGCCTGCGCATTTTGCAGGCTTGCCTGGGCGCGTTTTCCCTGTGCTCGCTGCTGCTGCTGGCGCTCACCGTGCACGGCCTGGTTTCGGTCTATCCGATTTATGCGGTGCTCCTGCTGAACGGCGCCGTACGCGCGTTCAACCATCCGGCGGGCCAGGCGTTCCTGCCGCTGCTGGTGCCCGAGGAAGATTTCCCCAACGCGGTGGCTTGGGGCGCTTCCATCTTTCAGGCGGCTACCATCGCCGGGCCGATGGCGGGCGGAGCGCTATACGGATTGACCGGGAGTCCGATTCCGGTCTACGCTTCCGCCGCCATCGCGTATCTCACGGCGTTGGGGATGATGTCGGCTATCCGGGTGCAAGCCGCGCAACGCCCGCGAACAGCGTCTTTGGGCATGGTGCTGGAAGGGTTCCGGTACATCTGGCGCAACAAACTGATTCTGGGCGCCATCTCGCTGGACCTTTTTGCCGTGCTACTGGGCGGCGCGGTGGCGCTGTTGCCGGTATACGCGCGGGAAATCCTGAAAGTGGGCGCGGCGGGGCTGGGGATTCTGCGCAGCGCGCCTGGCGTGGGCGCGGTGGCCATGGCCACTGTGGTGGCGCACAGGCCCTTGACGCGGCGCGCGGGAGTCGCCATGCTGTGGTGCGTTTTCGGCTTCGGGCTGTTCACGGTGGTATTTGGGCTTTCGCGCAACCTGGCGCTATCTCTGGCGGCTCTGGCGCTGGCCGGGGCGTGCGATATGGTGAGCGTCATCGTGCGCCAGACTATGATTCAGCTCGCCACCCCGGACGAAATGCGCGGCCGGGTGAGCGCGGTCAACATGGTGTTCGTGGGGGCCTCGAACGAGGTGGGCCAGTTCGAATCGGGGATCACCGCGCAATGGTTCGGCGCGGCCCCGGCGGTGGTGCTCGGCGGGGTGGGAACCATCGCCGTGGTGGCCCTCTGGGCGCGGCTGTTCCCGGCGTTGCGAAGGGTCAAGGACCTGGGCGGGGTGACGACGCGCTAAACAGCGCCCTTGGGACCCGGTTCCGCGCTGCGCACCTTGGCCTTCACGAAATCCATCTCGGTCTGCTTGGGGATGCCGGGCTCGAAGCAGCGGCGGCAGCGGGCCTCGTACATGTCGGACGCGCCCACCACAATCAGCTCGTCGGAGCCGCGCAGCCGCTGCGTATGCTTGGCGGGGTTGCCGCAGCGCACGCAAATGGCGAGCGTCTTGGTGATGGATTCGGAAAGCGCCAGCAGGTCGGGGATGGGCGGAAAGGGCCTGCCCAGGTAGTCCGTATCGAGGCCCGCGACGATCACCTGCTTGCCGCTATCGGCCAGGCGCTGCGCCACCTCCACCAGTTGGGGGCCCATGAAATTGGCTTCGTCGATGCCCACCACTTCGGAGCGCCAGTCGATGCGCTCGGTGATGTCGCCGGCCGAGGCGACCACCTGGGAGTGCATGCG
>JBEKSR010000207.1:0-5496 GCA_049516835.1 Bryobacteraceae bacterium
GGTCCGCGCCGAGAGCGAGCTTGCCCAAAGGCTCCGTTTGTAGGGCAGACCTTTTCGATGTCTCCGCTGAAAAACAAGGAGTTAAGCTGCCCCCGACCCCCGAACTGCGAAAGATCGGTTAGGTAAGTTCGCGCTCATTTACGCCGAGAATGGGCGCGGAAAAACGACACTCTCGGCCGTTCTGCGGTCGCTGGGCACGGGACGACCCTTGCCGATTCAAGAAAGGCATAGACTGGGAGCGATCCAGGCTCCCCACGCGGTGATTTGCACTGGGAACGGACCGGCTGTTTTTCAGAACGGGGCATGGTCGAGAACCGTGCCCGAAATCAGCGTGTATGACGATATCTTTGTCGCTGAGAATGTTTGTTCTGGCGTGGTCGTGGAAAACGAGCACCGCCAGAACCTGCATGAGTTGATCCTGGGGGCGCAGGGCGTGGCGCTGAACGAAGCATTGCAGGGCTACGTCTCGAAAATTGAAGAGCATATTCGCACGCTACGTACCAAAGGCGACGCGATACCGGCGGCGGTCCGTGGCGGTCTGACTCCGGATGCGTTCTGCGCCTTGGAGAATCGCGCCGGTATTGACGAGGCCATTCAGGAGGCCGAGCGAAGCGTGGCGGCGGCGCAGTCCGCAGATGAAGTCCGGCGGCAGGAAGCATTTCCGGCCGTCGCCTTGCCTGCCTTTGACGCGCAGTCGATCGCGGCCGTGCTTCGACGGAACCTGGCCGCGCTGGAAGGCGCCGCAGCGTCGCAGGTGCAGGCGCATGTGGCGACGCTCGGCGCCGGTGGCGAAGCGTGGGTGGAAAACGGACTGGCGCGTGTCGGTCAGGCTTCGGCAGGTCACGCACGGGAAATCTGCCCGTTTTGCGCGCAGGATATCGGCGGCGTAGCCCTGGTGGCGCACTACCGGGCGTATTTCGGGGAGGCGTACAAGGATCTCAAGCAAGCGATCACCGCGGTGCTGAAGGCAGTTTCCGCCGCTCACAGCGCTGAGATCATGACGGCTTTCGAGCGCGGTATCCGCGTCGCGGTCGAACGCCGGCAGTTCTGGGCGCAGTTTACCGATACTCCTGCGATCGAGTTGGATACGGCCGCAATCGGCCGGAACTGGAAGGCTGCGCTGGAACCGGTCGTGGCCGCGCTGCGGACGAAGCAAGGGTCGCCGCTGGAAGCCATGGCACTTTCCGAGCAGGCCGTCGCGGCCATCGCGCAGTACGAGGCGGTCAGGGAGACAGTCGCTGAGCTGAACCGCAAATTGCAGGCTGTTAATCCGGCTATCGCTCTTGTGAAGGAAAAGGCCGCGGCGGCGAACCTTGCGACGCTGAAAGCCGAACTGGCCAAACTGGAGACAATCAAGGCGCGGTACAGCGCCGAGGTCGCCACTCTCTGCGATGAATACCTCGCGGAGAAGGCATCGAAGGCCAGGACCGAGGGCCTCCGCGATCAGGCCCGTGCGGCGCTCGATGCGTACCGGCAGACTATCTTCCCCGCCTACGAGAATGCCATCAACGACTATCTAAGGCGGTTCAATGCCGGGTTCAGGCTGAGCCATGTTTCGTCGGTCAATACCCGGGGTGGGTCCACCTGCACGTACAGTGTGTTGATTAACAACATCCCGGTGCCGATTGCCGGCGGCAATGGCGCAGGGCCGTCTTTCCGCAACATGCTGAGTTCCGGCGACCGCAACGCCCTGGCGCTGGCGTTCTTTTTTGCTTCACTTGAGCGGGATCAGGCCCTCAATCGCAAGATTGTCGTGATCGACGATCCCATAACGAGCCTGGATGAGCACCGGTCGCTCACGACCGTGCAGGAGATGCGCCGCTTGGCCGCGGCTGTGGACCAGGTGATCATCATGTCGCATTCAAAGCCGTTTCTCTGCGCGCTGTGGAAAGGGTCGGATGCGGGGGCGAGGAGCGCGCTGAAGATTGCGCGGGACGGCGCTGCATCAACACTGGCGGCGTGGGACGTGTCCGAGGACTCCATTACGGAACACGACCGCCGCCATAATTTGGTCCGGAATTATCTCGATACGAACAATGCCGCCGACGAGCGGAGCGTGGCGGCAGCACTACGGCCCATGCTTGAGCAGTTCATGAGGGTTGCGTATCCAGAAGCATTTCCGCCTGAGTTTTTGCTGGGGAATTTTTTGGAGATCTGCAGGCAGCGCGTGGGCACGGCCGGGGAGCTGCTGTCCGCTGCGGACATCGCCAAACTCCGTTCGATTCTCGACTACGCGAACATGTTTCACCACGACACGAACCCGGCATGGCAGACGGCCATCATCAACGATGCCGAGTTGATAGATTTTTGCCGGAGGACGCTCGCGTTTACGCGCAGAAACTAGGCCAAACACCTCGGGGGAGTCGCAAGCCGGTATCCAGTCTTACCCTGTTAAGAGGTCTCGATTGGGCAAGGTGTTCGCGCACCTCCCGCGTGTCCGGGAGCGGATTCATCCTGCCCAGCGTCCTTCTTCTTCTCGATCATGCGCCAACCGGAAATTCAGCGGCGGGATGCCGACTTATCGTTCCTGATTCGATCACAGCTATTTCAATCAACGAGCCGGAGACGTTTCGTCAAAGTGAAACTCTCTGAGCGGCCGCAGGCGCGTGCGAGGGCACGATCGGTAGGTGTGCTCGTCGCTGCCGGCGTATGTCTCATGCCACGCGACATCCATAGCTTACGTCTGAAGTTGACGAATTTTGTCCGTGCTCGGTAGTGAAAAGCCTCCAGAGGTGCGGGGGGAAAGACCTTGCCTTCGGCATCAAAGCGGTCGCCTCACCGAACCCCGGCAGCGATCTCACCGTGGTGATCCAGACCTTGAAACGCTAAAGGAAAGATTGGCTCTTCGGCTCAGCGATTCTATGTCGATCGCCGGATTTCAAACCAATCCGCGCCAAGACTTCAAGAAGCCCGAAGTGCTCAGACAGTACAAGGCTCCGCGGAGGTGGCGGTTCAGTTCACTGTCCAATCCAGCGTACCGCCCTTCAATCTGCGCTCCCGCACTCAGGCTAAGTTCATCAGCGAGCAGAAACACCAAGCTGGCTACTTCCCAGCGGTCTGCCGCCTTGAGCCGCCGTCGGCTTATCTCGGCATGATCTAGCTTGGTCGTGGCGAGAGCATAGAAGTTCAGGTCTCGTCCATGTAGAACGTTGTACGCGGCCCCGAGGAAACCGACGAATTTCACCTCGTCTCTGCGGTTACCAACGCCTATCTCCTCGCGGAGTTCACGTAGCGCAGCCCACTTCAGATCAGCCGGACGATCCTTATGGAGTCGAAAGGGAAGGTGGCGTGCGAACCCGATATCGACCCGGTAGTTGACGAAACCGCTGGAGCTGGCGGACACATTACCGCCTCCCTCACTGACATGGCTGGATCGCCGCTGCAAAACCAAGAAACCGTCAGCGGTGATTAACAGCATGGCGGTGCCGAAGGCCATCGAATAGGATCGGCCCGACGCAGCAAGGGAGAGATCCCAGGTGCCGCCCGTTCTCCACTCGTCCTCAAAGAACGGGCGCATGTCAGGCAAACGGAGATCGGCCTTCAGATCCACAGAGAGCTCGTTCGAGAAATAGTCAGCAAAATACGTGGGGACAACGCCCAGCCTGACCTCGTTTTCGGTCTCAGTTAGCGTAGACACCCGGGCGCAGTCGCCGAAAATGTACCCAAGGCTATTGCCAAATCGGGACTGTAGGGCCCACCGCAGGGGCCAAAGCATACCGGGAAACCTACCATGTTCTCGTACCAAGTCATCCGTGCGCCAAAGTCGAAATCCACGCCAGTCGAGGCCGTAGGCCGCTGCTCGCGACGAGAGGGCAGCTTGATCAAGACTCTGCCCTTCCGCTGAGAGCTTGACGTCGAAAATGCGGCCGGCACGGGGCTTGACGACAAAATACAAAGGGGTCCCGCTTATTAATAAGAATTCCGCATGTTCGGGGATCTTGGCACAACAGACTGCATACAGGTCAGAGTCCGTAGGCCGACCCACATGAACCGGTTCATATCGAGGCAGATTACCTGCAGTGATGATAGACCAAGACGTCGCCAACTTCGGCCGCAGGTAGCTGAGAATTGCGAAGTAGCCGGCAAGAAGAACGGCGGCCTGCAATGCAAGTCTGGCAAAATCATTATTCGTGTTGAAGAACCCGGCCGAGCGTACTGTCTTTACTATGGAAACACCAGCCGGAATTGCCAATGCCAGCGAGATAAGTATGCCCAGGCCGAACAGACCAACCTTGAATCGCTCCTTGCGGCGTCTGGACGGTGATAGCCGCTGTCCCGCATGGCGTTCTTGTGCCGCGGAAACAACGTCGGCTGGACCGGAAGTTGACCACGAGATCCACCGATAGCAATCAATCCCTTGAGTGTTCTCGAGGTGATCACGGATCAGATCTAACCATGGCTCTGGAACTCCGTTGGTAGATATGTCAGAATCCAACACCAAGCCTTCGTCAAAGTACTGATACCTATTCGTGAGATCAACCACGCGTTCGATCGTCAGGTCCTTCGCTGGATGTCCGGGCTTTCGATGAAGGAACCGATGCTTAGCCACCTCGGCGTTGATTCTCGTCTGGATCAGGAAAACATCAGCATGAATCTTCGAGGCAAGCGCCGCGATCGCTTCACGTTGCTTTCTGGGCTGGTACGTCGCATTCAATACGACGGTGTCAACCTGCTTAAGCAATTCCTCAGCTAGCAGATGCATGGCGGCATATGCGGTCTCTCGGTCCCTCGATGAGTTGTCGGAGTCGGGGAGAATCCGCTCTCGAATAGAGTCCATCTCAAGTGATGGCCATTGGCCTTGGCGGGCAATCGCCAGAGCGAGCGTGCTCTTGCCGCTAAGAGGGGGACCGCATATTACGACGATCCGTCTGCGCATATTCGACCTCAGAACCTCCTGCCCTGTCCTGGGCATTCGACAGCTACGAGGATACATCAGCGAAACCACTATTGTCCTGCTAAAAACTTCCCTTCGGTCCGTAACAGGCTCCAAATTCAACTCGGGAGTTGACCAGCGACGGCGTTTTAGGGAATTCCTCCCGTGAAGCGCCTTCCGTGGCAACTGGCCGCAAAACGTGCATACCGTTGAACCGGCCACACCAGCGGTCATGTGCGTCGATTAGGACCGAGAAACGCCCTAGGCTCTTGGAAAAAAAGCCCTGTTGGCAGCCGACGGCGACATCAATCCTGGCAAATCCCCCTCACGCCCGGGAGCCCCCCGCCCCCCCGCCCGCCGCCCCATGTTTCCTCGAACATTGTGCCGCCCCCCAGGGCCGTTCACAAATCCGGCCAATCTGAGCCTATTCTCCCGGCCCTCGGCCGCTGCGCCCAAATCTCCGGCGATCGACAGTATGACCGACCTGTGGGACGGATGCAATCGGCCCCCGCAAGTCCCTGAACGCGCCGATACCGGCCGAAGGATACTTGGCATCCGTTCCGCTTTGCGGTAGCATCAACAGGGCCTCCCGCGCGATGCAAGCGGGCTTGGCCAGTTGGCCA
>JBEKSR010000208.1:0-5356 GCA_049516835.1 Bryobacteraceae bacterium
TCCGAACGAATTTTGTTTCGTCACAAATATTCTATTGGGAATCAGTCCCCACTCAAAACATTTTTTAAACTTTTTGTTTTTGCAGGCTCGGGGGGCAGGATGCGAATTTTGCAAGTCCCTCTCTAGCCTGCCCTGGACCCGCCCCAAAGCAAGCCCGAACTAGGAGCCGAGGTCGGGAGTGAACAACTTCACCTCGACGCGCCGGTTCTGTTTGCGCCCATCGCGCGTCTTGTTGTCCGCGGCCGGGCTGGCCTTTCCGTACCCGATGGTGTCCACCCGGTAGAGCGGGATCTTGCGATCGAGGGTCAGGTACCGAACCACGGCAGCGGCACGGCGCCGGCTGAGCTCGATATTGGCCGCGGCCGCGCCGGTCGAGTCGGTGAATCCCTGCACCTCGATGATGTAGTGCTTCATGGGGGCGACTTTGGCGGCGAAGGCGTCGAGTTGGGCCTCGGCTTCCTTGCTCAGCTCGCTCTTACCGAGGCCGAACAGCACAGCCTCGGTGGAGGCGAGTTTAAAGTTGTCCATGTTCTCGACCCTGTTTCCAAGGGTTCCCACGGAGCGCTCAGCCTGAGCGGCCTGGGCGACTCCCTTCTCGGCCGTGGATTGCGCGGCGCCGGCCTGCTTGCTGGCGAGGGCTGCCTGATCGTTGGCGCGGGCGGCCTCGCGAGCCGCATCTCCTGCCTTGGTATCGGCGCCCTGGGCGCGCTCGTCCGCTCGGGACACTCCCTTGCCCAGCTCCGCGATGGAGCTGTCCTGCGCGGCCTCCTTCTTGTCGAGGTCCGCGACCTGCTTCTGCATCGGGGCAATGGTTTCGTTGACGTACTTCTTGGTGGCGCATCCCACGCCGGCGACAGCGGCGAATGCAGCCGTAAGCGCAAGTACTGCCAAGCTTAGACGCTTCATTCAAAATTTCCTTTTCTGGCCTTGCGGCCAAGACGAGTTTACCACTAACGGCCTGTTCTGAAGCCGCTAAAATGCATCTTTTTGAACGACATGGTGGGCGGTCGCGGGCTCGAACCGCGGACCTCCTGCTTGTAAGGCAGGCGCTCTAACCGGCTGAGCTAACCGCCCATGGAGGTGCTTTATCGATTTTAAGCTATTTCCCCCCCCGAACGGGCGTGGTTGGTAATGGGAGTTTAGTATCGGAAGATCATTTGAACAACTTGCAAACGGAGTGCGAACGGGTGTACATGTGGATTGTCCGGCATTCCAGAACGGGAATCCCGGTCTAAAGTAACGGGTTCTTTCGATCGTAACGGAGGATGAGATGAAAAAGTATGTGTGGACGTCGATGGCCGTGGCGCTTCTGCTCCCGGGGGTTCTGGCGGCGCAGCGCAGCTACCCACCACGGGATGAACGGACTGGAAATATCTCACGCGTCGTCGCCGATTGCGAGGAGCGCACCAACCAGTTCAGGGTTTCGTTGCGGGCGGCGCTGGATCGCAGCGCGCTCGAGGGCACCAGACGTGAGGATCAACTCAACGTGGACGCCGAGCGCCTGGAACGCGCGATGAACAGGGTGCGCGAAGCGTGGAACCGGGAACACGACCCGCCCAGGACGCGCCACTTCGTGGAGGACGCGATCTCGGCTGGCCAGGACATCAACCGGACCATGGTCAGGCGGCGGCTGAATCCCGATGTCCAGCGTCAATGGGACGCCGTGCGCGGGGAACTGAACCGGCTGGCGGAGGCCTTCGAACTGCCCAGGATACGGTGGTGAGAGATATGCGAGCGCCAGCGCTGGCTGTGGCCCTGATCGCGGGATACTCCACGGCATCTCTGTTGGCCGCGCCGCAAGATCAAGGCGGGAAGGTCAGTCTCGAGCGCGGACTGCAATCGAATTACGTGCCGACGAAGATGGCCGGCTTCGGCGACAGGCTCAGGGCGACGCAACTTGGCACGATCCTGGTGGTTCAAAAGGACGGTATGGGCGCGAGTCCGGTCACGGAATTCGCCTTCGGCAACACTTATAAGGACCGGCGCATCAAGCATTCGTTCACCGGCGCGCTGATCCACGACGCGAATTCGGTCAGGGACCTTCGGGCCGGGGAGAGAGTGTATTTGCTGAAAACCGAGGCCAAGGATACCGGAGTGGTTTTCAACGTGCAATCGTGCGACGCCTGCGATGGGTCCCCGACGGATTTCGAACAAATGCCCTACCGGGCGGCGCTGACGTTCCAGTTTCCCAAAGGGTATTGGAATACCACCGATTTCGCGAAAATCCAACAGACCATCGGCGAGGTATTCGCCTTTGCCGATGGTCCAAACGCAGGTACGCAGCCGAACCCGGAGCCGGTGGCGCCCAGAGGCGCGCAGGTCGCACAGCAGCCACCACCGGCGC
This sequence comes from Bryobacteraceae bacterium, assembly GCA_049516835.1. Lineage (GTDB taxonomy): Bacteria > Acidobacteriota > Terriglobia > Bryobacterales > Bryobacteraceae > Fen-178. The sequence goes on from JBEKSR010000208.1 coordinate 2,345, forward strand.
CGCAGCCGGAACCGGTGCAGATCGGGCTGGGACAAACCACGGACCAGGTGGTCGCCAGCCTGGGCCAGCCGGACAAGGTGGTCGATCTGGGCAGCAAGAAGATCTACATTTACAAGGACCTGAAGATCACGTTCGTAGACGGCAAAGTCTCGGACGTCCAATGAGGTGGCCGTTGCTGCCCAACAGACGATTGTGACAAGACATGGAGAATTCTAATGAATAATTTTCGAACCCGTAAAGCCGCTCTCCGCGGATCGATTGGGACAGTAGTCATTGTGCTGCTGTTCGCATTCTCCGCCGCCGTGTACGCCCAAAACAAGAACGAGAAGAAAGGCGGGGGCGCCGCCGCGCCAGCCAGATCGCAGGCGGCCGCTCAGGCCCCCGCTCGTCAAGCCCAAAGCCAGTCGACTCATCAGGCCCAGAGCAAGCCGACTCCTTCAAACACCGGCCAGTCCACTCACCAGAACACTGGCCAGCAGGGCCGTCAGGGCGGCGGCCAGATCACCGGCCAGCAGGGCCGTCAAGGTGGCGGCCAGATCACCGGCCAGCAGGGCCGTCAGGGCGGCGGCCAGATCACTGGCCAGCAGGGCCGTCAGGGCGGCGGCCAGATCACCGGCCAGCAGGGCCGTCAAGGTGGCGGCCAGATCACCGGCCAGCAGGGCCGTCAGGGCGGCGGCCAGATCACCGGCCAGCAGGGCCGTCAGGGCGGCGGCCAGATCACCGGCCAGCAGGGCCGTCAGGGCGGCGGCCAGATCACCGGCCAGCAGGGCCGTCAAGGCGGCGGCCAGATCACCGGCCAGCAGGGCCGTCAAGGCGGCGGACAGACCGGCGGCCAGCAGTTCGGCCGTCAAGGCGGCGGACAGACCGGCGGCCAGCAGTTCGGCCGTCAAGGCGGCGGACAAATCGGCGGGCGTCAGTCCGGGCAACCGCAAGTCACGCGGTTCTCCAACGGCCGGCCGGAGACCATCCGCACAGCGAATGGCGGAATGGTCCGCCATGATCAGAGTGGTCGAGTCCGCGAAGTGCACACGGCGGGAGGGGCGGTGATCACGCATCGGCCGGACGGCGTGCGGCGTGTCGAGGTAGTGCGTCCGGGCAACCTTCGGATTGTCACCAGCGAGCATGGGCGCGGCGGTTATGCCCAGCGTCCGCTGACGGGACGCTACCAGGGGTACGTGCAACGGACATACTACTCGCACGGGCAGGCCTATGCCCGCGTCTATCGTCCGTTTACCTTCAGGGGGGTGGCCTTGAACCTGTATACTCCCTCGCGCTACTACCGGCCCGCGTTCTACTCATACGCCTACAGCCCATGGCTCAGGCCAGTGTCATATAGCTGGGGATGGGGAGGCAGTCCCTGGTACGGCTACTATGGGGGCTACTTTTCGCCCTACCGGGAATACGCGGGCCCGGCGTTCTGGTTGACGGACTATCTGTTCGCCATGACGTTGCAGCAAGCGTACCAGGACCGGCTGGACGCCGGCCTGCAGGGCGGCGGTTACGCCGGCGGCCAGGCCAGTCTGACGCCGGAGGTGAAGCAGGCGGTGGCGGACGAAGTGCACCGGCAGCTCGATCTGGAAAGGATCGAGGGCCAGTCCGGAGGCTCCGGCGAAATGTCCTCGATATTCTCCGACAATGTTCCGCATGTCTTCGTGGTCGCGAGCAGCCTCATGGTGGACGACCGTGGGCCGGGGTGCCCAGTCAGTGAAGGCGATGTGCTCCAACTCCGGCCGGGGTCGTCAAACGGCGCCGCCGCGGACGTGGTGGTGCTGGCGAGTAAAGGCGGGGACTGCCGCAGGGGCGGCGTGGTTTCAGTGCAGCTCCAGGACCTGCAGGAGATGCAGAATCACATGCGCGAGACCATCGACCAGGGTCTGGCGGAGATGCAATCCCGCCAGGGCAAGGGTGGACTGCCACCGCTGCCGGCGGCCGCCGCGGGCGCCCCAGTGGATGCGCCCTTTGCCGCCGACGTAAGGCCGGACGCGAATGTTGCCACCGAACTCAACCAGGCCGCCCAGGAAGCCGACAAGGGGGAGCAGGACGTGGTCAGCCAGAGCGCGGCAGCCGACGTGAATCAGCCGTCGGGGCCGGTCACAATCTCCCTGGGACAATCGATGGCCGACGTGGAATCGATCAATGGGAGACCCGACAAGGTCATCGATCTCGGCGCCAAGAAGATTTACGTTTACAAGGACCTGAAGATCACCTTCACCGATGGGAGGGTGAGCGACGTCCAGTAAGCGGGTGTGAAAAACTCAATTATGGCCGCGGATGAACGCCGATAAACACGGAGAAGAATTCTCTTGTTTGATCCGTGTTCATCCGTGGCCATAGTTCTTTCAGGGGCTGGCGTGCCGCGAGTGATCCTCTACTCGAGCGCGCCCCCTATGGTCCAGGAAGAGTGCGGCGAGCGCGGCCATCCAGGAGAGCGCGCTCAGAGCGGCCATGAGGCGCGGCTCGGCGGTCGCGCGGTAGTCGAGCTCGATTCGCGTGGCCGCAGCGGTGGCCGGGCGCAACACCATGAATCCCAGGTTGTCGGTCTCGACGGGGATGGCGCGGCCATCCTGGAAGGCCTGCCAGCCGGGGTCGGCGTTGACCCGCACGGCCACCAGGCGGCCGGGCGGCGCGACGCCGTCGATGACCACGGCATCGGCGCCCAACCAGCGGGTTTGGAGCGCGGGCCGGGCGGGGTCTTCCAGGGCCGCGATGTAAGGCTCCAGCACCCAGGGGCGCGCGGGCGCATCCTTGCCGGGGAGATCCTCCGGGTTCAACAAGTTCGCCAGGGGGCGCGCGGGCAAGGCGTAGAGCGCGTGCTCGCCGATGCCGCGCCGCCGGGGAGGCACGCCGCTCCGTTGCGCCAAACCTTTTGGCACGTCGGTGCCGGGGCATTTTAGCCTGACTTTCGCAGTTGACGACGGTTTTCCGCCATTTTGGGGTGGTTTCGTCGCGCAACTCCTTGCGCGTCAATGACGGCCTCTCGCTACCGCGTGTAGGGCAGACCTACCCTCTTTT
>JBEKSR010000209.1:0-5349 GCA_049516835.1 Bryobacteraceae bacterium
CGGCCCCCCGCGACGCTGCCTCGATCGGCTCTCCAATCGGCTGACCAAGATCCTCTCCGAAACCCGCAAACTCAACCCCGCAGGATAACGAGCACAGATTGGCCGGATAAGGGCGTGATACGGCCAGTTGAACGCAAATCCCGTTCACCGAAGTGCCATGACAAACTGTGCCGCGCGCCGGGAGAATTCTGGCGTCACCCAACGTGGAGGACTTCGCTGGATGCTTGTGTTGCCGCTGAAGTCCCCGAACACCCGTTGCATCTCTGGTGACAGCCTGTGAAGAGGACGGCCATTCCTGTCCGTTCCCACCGAGCTAATCCTTACGGCCTTCTTCAGCAACCGGCTCCTCACGTCGCCCTTTACAAGGACCAGACGGTCCTTCTGGTCCTTGAAGACTTCGCCGTGCATGACGTGGAAGTTGTTCCTGAATAGCCCGGCCAATTCCGCTTGGCTAAAGGCAGTAGCGAGGCCTGCCCTCGCCACCTCAAAGTACCCGATGATATGCAGAGCTGCCGGGCAATCGACACCCCAACCCTTGAGGCCCGCGTAGAACACCAAGAGGCTGCCTTCGCTGAGCCGACGCAGTGAGGCTTTGGGAGGCGTCGGATCACCGTACGTGAACGTTTCAAACTCGGGATCGAAGTGGATGGATTGGTTGAACAACCTTTCGCGGCGAGCTTCAGGGAAGTAATCGATCAATCTTCGCCGCCCTTTGCCGCGAGTGTTTCCGTATGTCCTCTTGTCAACCCCTGTACCCCCGAAGTAATCCGGAATCGGGATGTACTCAAACGAGCCGTCGCTGAAAAGCGGTCCGAGAATTCCCCCAGAACCCGTGTCTATACCGATTCTCAGCAAGACGACCTGCATCCCTTGCTTCCTTTCGATCTATCTGTGGGCTTCATCCACGGTTCCCCGTGTTTCCCAGGCTTGTGGTTCTTCTCCAGCCATTCGACAAAACTGCTGATATATGCCGAGTCGAAGTTTTTCTTGAACCCAGGGCCTTCCTTTTCGAGATCGGAGAATCTTCGCGGAATAGGGATGGCTTTCGCTCCAAAGTAGTAGAAGTGCCACGAGATGAGAGCGTATTGCTTGCACCTCTGAAAACTGTTGGTGGGCCGTTCGTTGTCCCCCGTGGGGACCACACGCTTCTTTGCGAAGCGACGGTCGGTGTAGTACTTCTCACGCGTTACCTTTTCATCCACGCGCATTGCATAAACGACCTTCCCGTGGCCGGCGCTCTTTCGCGTATCCGCCCCGCCCGTACCCACGATCCAGTCCCCCTCTTTCGCTAGTTCAACGACGTTTCGGGGCTTCTTAGGTGTACTGCGGTATTTGCAGCGGCAAAGCGTACACACGCCGAAATAAGGATTGGGTGCTCGCCCAGTATCATGCTCAACAACATAGGAGTAAAGCTTCACGACGCGTTCAGCCTTCTCGCCTTTCTGCTGCATGACCCCAGTCTACGATACACTTGGCCGCGTAGCCATCCCGGACTTGTGCCGCTTTCGGTCCGGCGCGGACAGGGCTTCCGCCACGGTTGGTTACGGCCATGCCGCTTGTGGAGCAGCTTGTCAAGCTGCGGCCGATTGGCAATCGGCCGGCGGCGGTAACCAACCGCCGCGCAGGATGCCATCCTGCCCCACACCGCTACAGACTTTCGTCGCCGCCCAGGAAAACCATGATCCGGGCGTGGATCTGGTGCCGAATTCGGCGGAAAGCGGCTTGTCGCACCGCGTCCGCGCCTTCCACCGCCGCCGGGTCGTCGAAGGGCCAGTGGAGGCGCTGGGTGGCACCGGGGAATACCGGGCAGGTTTCTTTGGCGTCGTCGCAGACCGTAATGACGTAATCGAGGTCTTGGCCCACAAACTCATCTACCGATTTCGACCGCTGCTTCGAAATGTCGATTCCGATTTCCGCCATCGCCTCAATGGCCTCCGGGCGAACATGCGTCGGCCTGGTGCCGGCCGAGAATACCTCGAACCGGTCTCCAGCTTCATCGCGCAGCAAGCCTTCCGCCATCTGGCTGCGAGCGGAATTCCCGGTGCAGAGTATCAGCACTGTTCGTTTTGACATGGTAAAAACCAATGACGGGTCCGGTTGCACGCGGCACAAACGGAAAGCATCACGGGAACTTCCACCAAGACCCCCACAACCGTCGCCAATGCGGCCCCGGATTGTGGCCCGAATAGCGCAATGGCGGTGGCCACGGCCAACTCGAAGAAGTTGCTGGCGCCGATCAGCGCGCCGGGAGCCGCCACGCTGTGCTCCACCTTCAGGAGCTTCATCAGCCCATAAACCAGCGAAGCATTGAAGTACACCTGAAGCGTGATGGGAACCGCGATCAGGACAACGTGGAAAAACCGGTTGGTGATGTTGTCCGCCTGGAAGGCAAAGATGAAAACCAGGGTGGCGAGCAATGCCGTGATGGTGACCGGGGCAAAGCGGGGCAACAGCGTTCGCTCAAACCAGTCCTTGCCGCGCCGCCCGATCCACCATCGCCGCAGGACCGTGCCGGCGGCCAGCGGGATCACAATGAACACGATCACCGAATACAGCAGCACCCGGAACGGCACCGTAAGGGATGAGGCTCCGGTCACGAGGAACTGAACCAGAGGCACGAACGCCACCAGCATGATGAGATCGTTGACGGAAACCTGGACCAGCGTGTAGGCGGGATCGCCGTTCGTCAGGTGGCTCCAGACGAACACCATGGCGGTGCAGGGAGCGGCGGCCAGGATGATGCACCCGGCAATGTACTGGTCCGCTTCGGCGCGTCCGATGAACGCGGAGAACACCACCCGGAAGAACAGCCACGCCAGAAACGCCATGGAGAACGGCTTCACCAGCCAGTTCACAATCAGAGTGACCACCAGCCCCGCCGGCTTCCTGCCCACGTTGCGGATGGCGGTGAAATCCACCTTCATCATCATGGGGGTGATCATGAGCCAGATCAGGACCGCAATGGGCGCGTTGATCTGGCTGCCCTGGCCGAATTCCAGACCGCGAAGGGCGTGGACCAGAGAGGGCACAAGCTTCCCGAGGGCCACCCCCGCCACCATCGAAGCCGCCACCCACAGGGTCAGGTATCGCTCGAAAAAGCCGAGGCGCTGCGCCATGTTCGCACCCTCACGCGGGCTTGACGGCGCGGATGAACGCGCTCATGAACTTGCCGTCCACTTCCGATGCGATGGCATCCACATCGATTCCTTGGCCGGAAAGGAACTCGCGGGCGTCGTCGATGCGGTAGATGCGCGTGGGTTCCACGTCGATCTGCTCGAAGCCGGCCGCCGCCAGCTTGCCGCGGTATTCGTTCTCTTCGAGCGCTCCGGCCACGCATCCCACCCACAGAAGAACGTTCTGGCGGATCTCGGGCGGCATTTCGCCTTTCGTGACCACATCGGATACGGCCAAGCGGCCGCCGGGTTTCAACACGCGGAAAGCCTCCGCGAGCACCCGGTCTTTGTCGGCGGAAAGGTTGATGACGCAGTTCGAGATGATGACGTCCACGGAGTTGTCGGGCAGCGGGATGTTCTCGATTTGCCCCTTCAGGAACTCCACGTTCGCCACCCCGACCTTGCGCTTGTTCGCTTCCGCGAGGGCGAGCATCTCGTCGGTCATATCCAGGCCATAGGCCTTGCCCGTGGGGCCGACGCGCCGGGCTGACAGAAGCACGTCGATGCCGCCGCCCGATCCCAGGTCGAGCACGATTTCTCCCGGATTCAGCTTGGCGAGCGCCGTGGGGTTGCCGCATCCGAGACTCGCCAGCACGGCGGTCGCGGGCAGTTGGCCGGTCTCATCCGCGCCGTAGAGGTTGCTCGAGATCGGATCGGCGCAACAACTGTCGGACGGAGCCGCGCCGCAACAGGAGCTTCCGCCGCCGCCGACCACTCGCAGGGCGGCTTGCCCGTATTTCTCTTTTACGATATCGGTGATGTTCTCTGTGCTCATATGAATTTCTCCTATCGGCAAATCTGGAAGATCTTTTCGGGTTTGACGGCCTTGTTCCGGGTGCAGCATTCGGCATACAAGAAGGTCAGCAGTTCCTGCAACGCCTCCGTATTGGCCGTGCATCGCAGGAAGGTCCCTTCCCGGCTGACCCGCACCAGGTCCTCGTTCTTCAGCTTTTCGAGATGGTGGGACAGGTTCGAAGCCGAGATTTCCAGCTCGTCTTGAATCTCACCCACCACCATGCCTTCCGGGTGCGCCGAAAGCAGCAGTTGCATGATGCGCAGCCGGGATTCGGCCCCCATGGCCGCAAACATATCGGCGTAGCGGATGATCTGTTCGGGTGTATTCTTCACTATTTCAATTATAATTGAAATATAGAAGTTGTCAAGTGGGGCGCTACTCTTTCATGAATGCCGGATCGATGGCGGTCTCGACCGTCCGTTGAAACGCTTTCCAATCGCAGGGCGATCCCGCCTGGGCCGTGCTGCAAGCCGGCACGAAGACCGTCGCTTTGGCCGGAGGCGAATCCAGCGTCAGCGGCAGCGCCTTGCGCATCTGCTCGAGGGTCTGGGCCGTGTAGTAGGTACGGACCGAATACTCCCCGCCCGCGGGTTGGCGCCACAGCTCGAAAACCAGCGCGCCGCCGGGAGGCGTGTCATTGGGAAGATCGCCCGGAATCAGCCATGAAAGACTCAGCGTCCCTTGAATATTGGCAAGGTTGGCGTCGTGTCCGACGATTACGAGCATGCGGTCCCCCGCCCTGCCAATGGCGCCGGGCACAGCCTTGCCAGCAACCGCCTGCTCCATGGCCTTCACCACGTGGCTCAACAGGTTCGAAGCCAACGCGCGCCCGATCAGCGGGTTTCGCCACATCAGATCGGCGTACGCCGTATGGAGCGTCATCATCTGGCGCAAGTTGGACTCGGTGAGGCGGCCCCAACCGAGGTCGTTGCCTTCCATTCCGTTGGTGTACTCGAGGAGAAAATCCGAAGCCAGCGAAGAGGCGGTGGCAAGCGGTCCGCGCATTTCCAGCAGGCCGGCCGCGCCCGGACCAAGCGAGAACGGCAGTTCCAGTAAAGACTGCTTGACGGCCTTCCCCGCGGTGAGTACCTGCTGCATGGTTTCCAGGGCCGGGCGATACGCCGTCAGCAACGCCTCCGGGTGACCTCCGATCCGCCCGGACACGGCCGCTGCCACCAGATCCAGGTCCGCATGACCCACACCGGCCGCCACGGGATTGAACAGTGGGTCGCGCGTTCTCGCCGGCGCCGAGTGCACTTCGACCGTGCAACCCGGCAGCATGCCCTCCGCCAAAGCGCGCCCGGTTTCGATGGTGCGCTCATCGGTGTCCGCCCAGAAATAGACGTGCTCCGCATCCGCGCAGCCCGACGGACTGAACAG
>JBEKSR010000210.1:0-5343 GCA_049516835.1 Bryobacteraceae bacterium
GGCGTGATGGTGGGCCACAACCAGCGCATCGCCTGGGGCATCACCAACCTCCAGTTCGACGTGCAGGACCTCTATATCGAAAAGTTCGACGACCGCACCGGCCGCTATCTGTACCGCGGGAAGGTTGAGCAGGCGCGCCCCGAGCGTGAAATCATCCCCATCAAGGGCCAGCCCCCTACCGAGATCGTGGTATGGGTGACGCGCCATGGCCCGCTGTTCGTCACCGAGGGCAATGACCGCATGGCGCTGCGCTGGGTGGCGGCCGAGCCCGGTATCATGCAGTTTCCGATCCTCGAAATCGACCGCGCGCAAAACTGGCCGCAGTTCACCGCCGCCCTGGCGCGCTGGCCCGGCCCCGGCTCGAATTTCATCTACGCCGACGTGGACGGCAACATCGGCTATCACGCCGCCGGCAAGCTGCCCAACCGGCGCGGGTACACCGGCGACCTGCCGGTGGACGGCTCGTCGGGCGATTTCGATTGGGACGGCTTCATCCCGTTCGACCAGCTTCCCTCGGCCTTCAACCCGCCCAGCGGGATCATTGCATCGGCCAATCAGAATCCTTTTCCGCCCGGCTACCCGCGCGCCGTGAACGGCAATTTCGCACCGCCTTACCGGGTCCGGCAAATCCGCGATCTGCTCTCCGCGCGCAACGGCTGGCGCGCCCAGGACCTGCTAAAGGTGCAGCGCGACCTCTACTCGGGCTTCAGCAAGTTTCTGGCCTCCGAAATCGTGGCCGTCTACGACAAACGCCACGCCCACAACCCCACGCTGGAGACCGCCGTCGCCCTGCTGCGCGGATGGAATGGCCAGATGGAGAAAGACCTGGCCGCGCCCTTCCTGATCGCGCTGGCTTATCAGCACGTGCGCACTTCCGTAGCCGAGAACGCCTCGCCCGGCAAGGGCCTGGCCTATGACTTCGGCATGGGGCCCGCGGTGGTCGAAAGGCTCTTCCGCGAGCGGCCTTCCGGATGGTTCCGCGATTACGACGAAGTGCTGTTGCGCGCGCTGGTGGACGCGATGGAGGAAGGAACCCGCATGCAAGGCCGCGACATCCGGCGCTGGCAGTACGGCGCCTATCTGAAGGTGTCTATCAATCACCCGGTGATCCACCAGATCCCCATTCTCGGCAAGTATTTCGATATCGGGCCTGTGCCCATGAGCGGTTCCACCACCACCGTCAAGCAGACCACCAGGGTTCTAGCTCCTTCGATGCGCATGAACGCCGACCTGGGCGACTGGGACCGTTCGCTGCTCAACGTGCAAATCGGCCAATCGGGACAGGTCCTTTCCAGCCACTACCGGGATGAGTGGACGGATTATCTTGATGGCCGGAGCTACCCGATGCAGTTCGGCAAGGTGCAAGCCAAGAGCACGCTGGAGTTCCGGCCGTAGCGCCCTGAGAAAGACCGAAGATTGCTAGCCGCCGATGAACGCGGAGCCAGGGACATTGTGCACCGGGATGTGACACACTGAAAGGAGGCGGTGCCGATGAAGACCTACAACTTCAGAATTGTGGTAGAGCCGGATGGAGAGCGGTGGCACGCATACTGTCCAGCGCTGGTGGGACAGGGCGGCGCTACCTGGGGCCATACCCAACAGGAAGCTCTCAAGAACATCCATGAAGTGATTCAGATGGTTGTGGAGAGCATGATGGAGCAGGGTGAGGCGCTGCCGACTGAGCCCGCCGATCAAGTGCAGGTGTCCGGGGAACCGCAAGTAGCCGTTGTTGTCTGAAGCATGGCGATCAACTACTCGCACTTGCGCAGCCTGACGGCTCGCGAGTTGATCTCGGCGCTTTCCCGGGACGGATTTGTCTTGGACCGGCAGGCCGGCGCGCATCAACTCTATCTCCATCCCGACCGGCGGCGAGTTACGGTCTCATTTCACCGGCCCGGCGAGACCTTTGAAATGAAGACGCTGCGGACGATGATCGAAACCCAGGCGCGCTGGACGGATGAAGATCTCAAGCGGCTGAAATTGATTTGATTGCTCAACACCAAAGGCCAAATGGCCACGGATGAACAGTGAGACAGGGCTGCATGAGAGAATATTACGGGATGCGCCGCGTCGGACCGCTGTCACTGATCTTCGCTTGCCTGGTTGCGCCGGTTTCCGCGCGCCACGACGTCTCCGTTTGCGGCACCACCCGGGAAACTCCCAACGAATCGCTCTTCCTCCATCGGCAGGCGTTGCGCGCGCGCGGCGCTCGCTTGCTCAAGCCGCTGGCAGCTTCAGCGGCGACGCCTCCGTCGGCGAACCGCGACATCGGCAACATTGCCGTCATCGAAGACGCCGGCGGGGTGGTGGAACGGCTGAACCAGTTCAACCTCGACAACAATACGCTGACGTTCACGCCCACCGCGCCGAACGCCGCCCAGTACCGCTATTCCGTCGCGCCGCAGGGCTACGATTCCGGCGCGGCCACGCAAGGCACGCCGCTGGCCGCGCTGGATGACGACGACACCCGCCTGGTCGGCTTGCCCTTCGCCTTCCCGTTTTTCGGCGCGGCGTACAACCAGGTGTACGTCAATTCCGATGGCAACCTCACCTTTACGGCGGGCGATTTCGCTTCCACCGACCGTTCCCTCGGCCGCATGACCGCCGGCCCGCCGCGCATCTCGCCCCTGTTCGACGATCTCAATCCCGCCCAGACCGCCGGTGGCGTGCGCGTGTTCGCCGATCCGAGCCGCGTGGTGGTGAGCTGGGTAAATGTACCGGAATACGCGCAGTACGGCACCGGCCCCGTGCAAACTTTTCAGGTGAGGCTCTATCCCGACGGCCGCATTCAGTTTTCTTATGACGGCATAAACGCTTCGAGCGCCGTCGTCGGCATCGCACCCGGCAACTTGCAAGGCTCCACCACGCTGGTCGACTTCCGCAACGATCCCACCGGCGACTATTCCGCCGCCGTGGCGGAGCGCTTCGGCAATACCCTGGCCATCGACATCGTCACCGTGGCGCAGCAGTTCTACCAGACCCACGAAGACGCCTACGACTACCTGGTGATCTACAACAACATGGACATCCCCGCGATGCCGGGGGCCGTGGCGTATGAAAGCACCGTGCGCTCGAGCGGCACGGGATACGGGCTCGGTTCCCTGGATGCCGGCCAGCAGTACGGATCGGCATCGCGGCTGCAGTCTCTCATGAACATGGGACCGTTGAGCGAATACCCCACCGATCCCACCGCGCTGGTGCCGTTGCGCGCCTCGGTCGGCGACACGCCAATCACCATACTGGCCCATGAAGCCGGACACCTGTTTCTGGCATTCGCCAGCGTCAAGGATCCCAACAACCCCTCTTCGCAGCCCATGCTCGGCTATGGGGGAGTGCACTGGAGTTTCGTCTACGATTCGGAAGCCTCGCTGCTCGAAGGCGAGCGCATTGCGGACCGGGGCGCCGGCGTTTCACCGCGCTTCCTGACCACCGACACGGTACAGGGCTATTCGCCGCTCGATCAGTACCTGATGGGTTTTCGCCCGCTCGAGCAAGTTCCGGATACGTTTCTGGTCACGAATTACCCGTCTTTCATATCGCCCGTGTCGCACCCCCTGAGCGGCGTCGGCTTCGATGGCGCGCGGCGGAATGTCACCATCAACGATATCTTCCAGGTCGAAGGCCGCCGCACTCCCGATTCGACCGTCGCGCAACGGCGTTTCCGTTTCGCCTTCATCCTCGTGGTGGCGCAGGGCTCCCAGCCTTCCGCCGCCGACCTGGCGCAGATCGATACTTACCGGCAGCTATTTGAATCGTTCTACACCCAGGTGGCTTCCTCCAACAATGCGGTAGCCGACACCACCCTCAAGCGCAGCATGAAACTCTCGCTCTACCCCAACGCCGGCGTAGTTGCGGGCGGCAGTGGAACCGCAACCCTCACTCTCCAGACGCCGCCATCCGGCGACATGACCGTGCAGTTCCAGGCACCCAACGGCAACGCGCAACTGCCCGCCTCCGTCGAGATTCCGGCCGGCGCCGCCAGCGTGAAATTCACCTTCACCGGCTTGAAAGCGGGAGTAGAAGAGGTGCTGGCCACACCCGGCGACCCCTCTTATGAGACCGCCTCCGCCCGCGTGCAGGTGGCGGATGCGTCGATAGTGAAGCTCGTGGCCGTTTCCGGCGACCACCAGCTTGCGAGTTCCGCCGGTCCCCTGCCTGCTCCGATTGTCGTGCGCCTCACCGACGCCAACAACCTGCCGTACCCCGGCGCGCAAATCGTAGCGACGCCGTCCGCGGGCGGAAAGGCGACGCCGGCGGCAGCCACCACGGACGTTCAAGGCCAAGCAAGCTTCACCTGGACTCTCGGCCCGGCCTCTTCCAACCAGTTGCAACTGGCGCTCAGCGGCTTGCCCGCGGTCGGCCTCACGCTTAGCGCCGGCAGCGCCGTGCCGGTGGTCACCGCTGTCGTGAATGCAGCGTCGTCGGTGAGCGGCGTCGCGGCCGGCGCCTTTGAGACCATCTATGGCGTCAACCTCGCGGGCGGCCAGACCGCCGGTGTGCAGGTGCTGTTGAGCGGTTCCGCGCTGCCGCTGCTCTACGTGAGCGACACCCAGATCAACTTCTACGTTCCACAGAGTACGACGCAGGGAACCGCCACCCTCACCGTGGTGACCCCATCCGGCGCGCAGGCCACCGCCGCTGTCAACGTTGTGCCCGTCCAGCCCGGCATCTTCCCCGGCGGCGTGCTGCACGCCGGGACTTCAGTGAGCGCCCTCACAACCCCGGTTCACGCCGGCGATTACATCGAAATCTACTGTACCGGCCTCGGCCCCACCCAGACCGTAGGCAGCTTCCAGGAAACGGTCCTCACCCCCATCGTCTTCCTCGGCGCTACGCCGGTGCAGCCGGTCTACAGCGGCCTGTCGCCCGGCTCCGTAGGACTTTACCAGGTGAATGTGCAGGTACCCGCGGGTCTCGCGCCCGGCGTCGAGCCGCTCCTCATGTCGGTGGACCTCGCCCACAGCAACCAGGTCAACATCACGGTGCAGTAAGGTGGTGGCGCTCTACCACGCCGACGGCCTGACCGTGAAGCGCACGGTTTACGGGATCGGCCGCTTGACTCCGACCGGCCTGCGTGTGCAGCTTTGTGTCAGGCCGTCGTGGGCATTACAGCTTGAACCAGTAGACGGGGGCACATGCGGCGAGGGCCGCGACGGCTTGCAGCGCGAGCACGCGCAACGCCCGTCCTGGAGCCCGCGGGAGCCATTTCAACGCGAAGTACGCCACTACTGGTACTTGTCCAGCCATGAGAAGTTGCCAGAGATGAGCCGCGGTTCCCTCGTCGGCTTCACGCGCAACGCCGAATATCGCAACGTGACCCAGCACCAAAGCCAGGGCGGCTAC
>JBEKSR010000211.1:0-5194 GCA_049516835.1 Bryobacteraceae bacterium
CTAGCCGTCGGCAGCCATGGAAGGGAACTACTTGATTTTCAATTGATTGCGGGACGGGCCGAAAAGCCGGCGTCGATGCCAGCCCTACCTGAGGCCGATAACTTGTAAACTCCCGCTAGGGGAAGGGTGGAGTGTCTCGGCCGACCAACTCATCAAGCTCCACAAAGCCACCGAATCGGACGCGACACGCGGGCTGATCATCGACTTCGATCCCAATTCCCGTTACCGTATTGGCCTAGTCGAGCTGCTCGACATCCGTGCCTATACGCACAGGACGGAGCCGTCAAATCAGGCCTCGTACACTCCACTCATGTTACGGCTACGCGATGTTTATTACAGGGAGCGGGAGCAGGGAGAGCCGGAGATCACCCCGGAAGAGAAAGCTTGCGCCATATCGGATCTCCCCGAGCCAGCTAGCAACAGAGACTTCCTCTCCTTCCGATACCTTAATGGCGATCGCCTTTGCTGGAACTGGGGCAAAAACGGTGCCACCAGCGCAGCCTTCGTTCAGTCCGGCGCGCGCGAATATTTTCGGCAATTTTTCTAGCTCTACCGATATCTGAGGCACAACGGGATCGGCCTGTGCCCCCGCCGCATCTCACAAATCGTAAGCTTCGGGACACGAACCGAGTCCCCCGAAAGAACAGGGCGTGCGCGGTCCCGTTTTGCTGTGCCATGTTAGGCGCGCATCATCTGAGTGGCAGTGGGTCATCCGGATTCCCAAATCCCTCGAGAATCCGAGCGACCTGATCCCTCAGTACCGGGGTCTCTTCGCTGGCTGCCAACCACACAATCTCCCAGTCGATGCCGAAGTACGCGTGTATGAGAATGTTGCGGAAGGCCACGACCTTCGGCCACAGCACTTCGGCGTGGCGGTCCTTCAGTTCGTCAGACACGCGAGCCGCAGCCTCGCCGATCACAGCGAGCTTCTGCACGATGGCGCTCCGCACCATCTCCGATTCTCGAAAGCCCGAGAGCCCGGATTCAGCGACGAACCTCGCGATGTAATCCGCGGCTTCGATAATGTCCCGCAGATACATCTCTTCACGCCGCATAAAGAAGCCGCATCTCGCCCAACACCGACGCCCGGATCAGCGGCTTGAGCCCGTTCTTAGAAACCAAATCCACCTTGCGGCCGAGTAGCTTCGACAGATCCAACATCAGGCCGGCATAGTCCATCAGACCGATGTGGGCTTCAGGGAGAAACTCGACGAGTAAGTCGATGTCACTATCCGCGCGAGACTCCCCGCGCGCCGCCGAACCAAACAGCGCGAGCTCCCGCACGTGGTATCCCCGGCACAGGTCGGCAAGGCAGATCTCGTCAACTTCCACAGGCCCGACGTTCACCATCGAACTTGCTCCTCTCATTGTCCATTATCCCTTACAACGCCAGCCGCCGCGCGCGCGGCCTGGCCACTCTCGCCTTCAATCTCTCTTCCCGCCTTCGCATCTCCGGCGTATCCTCAATCGCCAGCGCCCGGCTGGTCATTTCCAGCGCCGCCCGATAATCGCGCGCGCGGTGCTCGTAGTGCTTGGCGAGCTCTTCGAGCGCACGCACGCGGTACGGGTTGCGCGATTCCGCCAGCTCCGTGACCGCGGCCAGCGCGGCGTCCTCACGGCCCAGGCGCTTCTCCACTACGCCGATATCCCACAGCGTCTTGAACAGCAGGCCGTCCGGCAGACCCATCTCCACCGCGCGGCGAAACAGGCGCAGCGCCTCTTCTTGGCGCCCGGCCTGGAGCAGCCAGCGCGCCAGCCCGATCAGGTCCGCGCCATGGCGCACCGCCGCGTCCTCCGGTTGCCGGAAAGCGAATGGCACGATGGCGGTCAGACACGCCAGCGAAAGAATATCCAGAGCGTTGTGATGGAAGATCGGGACCAGCCGGAAGGCCTGCTTCGTGCGCAAGTATTCGAAGTAGCAATACGGGATCATCTCCCCCGGCAAATCGCCCTGGCGCTCTACCCCCAGGATCTGGTTCTCGAGGTCCACCAGGCGGCAGCTTTCCAGGCGCAGCTTCCATAGGCGGCGCGCGCCGAACAGCAGGTCCAGGTGCTGCATGCGGTCGAATGGATGCCGCGCCCGCGCCATGCGGTAGCGCGTCTCCAGCAGCGGCTGGTCGTATGCCTTGCCGTTATAAGTGATGAGAACGTCGAACTGCGCCAGGTGCTCCGAGAGACGCCACAGCAGCGACGCCTCTTCGCCGTAATCGCGCATGAAAAACTGGCGCAGGCGGAATCCCGCGGCGTCGATCGCGCCCACTCCGACCAGAAAAGCATAGGTGCCGGTGCCGCCCGCCAGACCGGTGGTCTCGGTATCGAGGAAAGCCCATTTCAACGGGTGCGCGCGCTCGATCGTCCCGGCCGAGAGCGGTCCCAGCAGATCTTCCGGCAGCTCCGCCAGGTCCCCGATATCCACGCTGCCGTGGCGGCGGTGGCGCTCCCAGACTTTCTCGGTCTCGAAGTGCTCGCCATGGGGCGTGCGCACCACTTCGCCGCTCATCAGCTCTTCGATGAAGTAGCGGGAGGGCCGCTCGTCCCGCGGCCCGGGCGTGGCGGAGTCCGCCGACGCATACTTGCGATCGATGCCCGCCACGCGCCGCCGCAGCGCGGCGAGCTGTTGCTGGATGTCCTCCATGCTTCGCTTTTTCTTTGCCCAATATACCGCAAAAACCTGGGGACTGACGAATCTGTTCCCAAGGCGCCGTCTTTGCGCCGCGCGGACAGATCCGTCTGTCCCCAGGTTTTCCCCGCGCGGACAGATCCGTCTGTCCCCCGGGTCTCCGCCCACTGATATAGTCAAAAGGTGATCAAAAGCGCGGTTGTTCCGGTCGCCGGGCAAGGCACGCGGCTGCTGCCGGCCACCAAGTCGCAGCCCAAGGAAATGCTCCCGGTGGCCCGCAAGCCCATCGTCCAGTACGTGGTCGAGGAGCTGGTGTCGAACGGCATCCAGCAGATCCTGTTCGTCACCGGCCGCGGAAAGGCCACCATCGAGAATCATTTCGACCACGATCCCGAGCTCGCCCGCGCCCTCACCGCGGCCAACAAGCAGGACCTGCTCAAGGAACTGGACTTCGAAGCCCTGAAAGCCAATTTCTTTTACACCCGCCAGCGGCTCCAGAGGGGTCTCGGCGACGCCATCCTCTGCGCCGAAAACTTCGCCGGTGAGGAGCCTTTCCTGGTGGCCCTGGGCGATTCCATTCTGGGCCTGCACGCGGTGTCGCGCGCCGTCAGCCGCATGGCCGACGCGTTCCAATCCAAGCGCGCCAGTTGCGTGATCGCCGTCGAGGAAGTGCCGCGGGAAGAGACCTCGCATTATGGAATCGTGCAGCCGGAGGACGGCGTGGACGACGTTTTCCGCATCGTGAACCTGGTGGAAAAGCCCGCCCCGAAAGACGCGCCCAGCAACCTGGCCATCGCCGGCCGCTATATCTTCTCGCCGGTGATTTTCGACATGATCCGCCAGGTCAAGCCCGACCGGCGGGGCGAAATTCAGCTCACCGACGCCATCCAGTTGATGTGCGAGGAAGGCCGCCGCGTGCTGGCCGTGAAGCTGACGGCCGAAGAGAAGCGCTACGACATCGGCAATTTCCCCAGCTACTTTGAAAGTTTCGTGGAGTTCGCGCTGGCCGACCCGGCCTACGGCCCCGAGTTCCGCCGCGTGCTCGAGCGCCTGCTGGCGCGGTCCGCTGCAACGGTTTGACGAAGACCCGGCTGTTTTTTCTGACGCTGTTCGCGCTGCTGGTGGCGGCGCGGATGTGCCACGTCGAAATCCTCTGGGAAGGCGACACCCTGCCCCTGGCGGCGGCCCGGCAGATGCTCGGCGGCAAGGCCATCTACCGCGACATCTGGTACGACAAACCCCCGCTGGTGCCTTCCGTGTGCCTGCTTTGGGGCGCGCGCGCCGGCTGGCTGCTGCGGCTGGCGGGAGCCATCTATGCGCTGCTGGCCTGCTGGATCGCCTTTCGATTTGCGCGCGATTTGTGGTCCCGGCGCGAAGGCCTCTGGGCCGCCGCCTTGCTGGGCTTCTTTCTAACATTCGATTTCGCCTCCGCGGTCGTCCCTCTGGCTTCCGATCTCCTGATGCTGGCGCCGCACCTGGCGGCCGTCTGGCTGGCGTGGAAGCGCCGCCCGTTCTGGAGCGGCGCGCTCGCCGGCGTGGCATTTCTGATCGGCCCCAAGGGACTGCTGGTGGCGGCGGTCTGCGTCCTCTGGAACCCGGCCGGGGCGCTCTATATGGCGGCGGGCTTCGCAGCCGCCGGTGGCGCCGCGGCCGCCTGGTTGTGGAGCGCCGGCGCACTGGCGGCCTATTGGGACCAGGTGTGGATGTGGGGACGCCTCTACGCCGGCAGCACGCCGGTGGCGGACCCGCTGCGCAACGGAATCGTCCGGACGCTCGACTGGATGGGGTTTCATGCGGCCCTCCTGGCCGGTGCGGCCGGCAGCCCCGTGACCCGTCGCGCGGGCCTGCGTCATTGGATTGGCTGGATTGTGGTGTCCCTCGTCGGCGTGGCCGCCGGATTACGCTTCTTCCCGCGCTACTACTTTCAGCTTCTCCCAGTCATGGTGCTGATGGCCGCGCGCGGCTTCACGCTCTTGGGACGCAAGCGCGCCCTGGCCGCCGCTCTGTTGCTGCTCGTCCCGCTGGTGCGATTCGGCCCGCCGTACCTGACGGCCCTGAGAGGCGCCGAGTGGCGCGACACCGCCATGGACCGCGACAGCCGCGCCGCCGCCGCGCTCACCCTCCAACTGGCCAAGCCCGGCGACACGCTTTTCGTTTGGGGATACCGCCCCGAGATCTACGTCTACACCCAGTTGCCGGCCGCCACAATGTTCCTCGATTCGCAGCCGCTGACGGGCGTGCCGGCCGACCGCCACCTCACCCAATCCGAGCCCGTGGAACTCGAAGCGGCGCGCGCGCGCCGCGCCACCCTCGCGCGCTCCCAACCCACATTCCTGGTGGATGGCCTAAGCTCCTACAACCCGCGCCTCGCCATCGCGAATTACCCCGAGCTGCGCCCGTGGTTCGCGAATTACCGCGAGGTGGCGCGCACCCCCCAGACGGTGATCTACCAGTGGGGCATGCTTTAGCTTGGAGCGCCGGGATAAACCGGCATTGAGTAGCGGATGAGAGAGCCGTACAAGAAAGGCGTAGCGAGCCGTCTTGGCCCCGAGTCATGCGTGGTCAGCCGTAAGG
>JBEKSR010000212.1:0-5124 GCA_049516835.1 Bryobacteraceae bacterium
CTACCTCAAGAAACTGGAGCGACTCGGCTTCAAGGTCAGCTTAGAGCCGGTCGCCGCCTGACCAGCACAAGCCCGAGGAGATTTTCGGAAGAGAGACACCAGCGTCCGCGCGGCGCAAAAAACGCGCCTTGGGACGCGGGTGTCTGGCCCCGTTCCGCCGCTTCCTCAAACACGCTGGTGAAGAAATCCCGCGAGGCCGGCGAGCAGCCGATGTGCAGGCTGTCCATACCGTCTTCGACGAAGCCCAAGTATCCGTCCCAACCGAGATCGTCCAGCACGAATCGCAGGCACTCCAGCTCGCCCGGGGGCAGGCCCGCATAATCGATGTCGAACACCTGCCCCGAGCAGTGCGAAAGCGCTTCCGGCTTGCCCAACTGGCGCGCGTAATCTTCCGGCTCGACCAGCGACGTGATTTCCAGCGGCTGGAATTTCTCCTGGTTGCCGGCCAGCTCCCCGTACAAGCGCCGCGTCTCGAACGCGATGTACGTCAGAGTGCCGATGGCCGCCGGCGAGGCCTTCGAGAAGTCTTCGAGAATCGACGGATCGTCCGCGGCGATCCGGAGCGAATAGCCGAAGTAGTCCGGCCGGTCGAATGCCTTTACCAGCCGGTTCCCCATGTCGCCGTGAAGATCGTCGCGGCTATGGAACACCAGGTCCTCCTGCTTGAGCCAGACCGAAAGCCGGTGCGGCGCGCGGTTGGGATGCCCATTGGGCCCCGCGAACTGGCTCTTGTACTGCTCCGCCAGCGAGACAAATGCGGCCGGGGAGCGCCGGTACAGAGCCAGCAACTGCGCCGCGCGCTGGACGCGGAACCAGTAGGTGGGCGAGTAGTCGCGCTGCATCTGCTGCCCGATGGCCTGGCAGAGCTCCGGGTTCCACGCCGGGTTGCACGAAAAAAACATCCGCGCCACCGTCGCCTGGTCTGGAGGGATGCCGCGCGCGCGCCGCGTCAGCTCCTGCATCTCCGCCACGCAGCCCTGGCCGCAGTGGTAGGCGAAAATGGCCCAGTCGCGCCCGCCGAACTTTCGCTCCATGCCCGCCAGGTACTTCGCCGCCGCCGGTATGGCGCGGCCGGGAACCAGGCGGTCGTCGCGCAGGGTCACCTGGTACGGAGTCTTGTGAGACACAATCCGGTACCTCGGCTTCTTGCTCTTGCTCTTAACCGGAACTTTTTCACGGGTGATCTTGTAGCGCGTGGCATGCACCACTTTCAGCCCCATGGTGCGCGCCGTGGCCTCCGAGATCTGCATGATGCCCTTTGGGCCGTCGGGGCTCTCGGCCCTGGCGTCGCCCCAGCTTTCCAGGTACGCCACGGCTTCAATCACCTGCGCCGGCATGCCGCTGCGCAGCGACGCCGACCGGAAAAGCGCCTGGAGACTGGGGCTCAAGATGCGCCTGGCCCCGGCCACCGCCTGCGGCTCACGCATGATGACGAAGGTCTGCGATTGAATCATGCGGTCCGTGCGGGCCTCGAGCAGTTCGCTCGAAATGTCGTCGCGCGCCACGCCGATCCCGGCCACGCGGTGCTCCGGAACGAAATGCTCGGCAGCGCCGGCCTGCACCATCGGCGCCAGGGTCACGAAAACGAGGAACGCGAATCTCATCTCGCTATTCACCAGTGTATCCCGCGGCTTTTCCCACTGGTCCGCGCCAAGTGCTAAAACCGAGGGTAGAGGACCGGCATGAAAATCGTCTCTCTGGAAGCGCTCATCATTCGGATCCCGCGAAACCAGCGCGGCGCCGACCGGCTGGAAACCTTGCTGGCGCGCGTCACCACGGATTCCGGCCTGACGGGCTGGGGCGAATCGCAGGCTCTCGCCGCTCCCGAAGTCGCCGGCGCTATCATCCACTCCATTTTGAAACCGGCGCTCAACGGAAAAAAATTTGGCGGAACGGGCCTGGAGATTGAAACGCTCTGGGACGCCATGTACAACCAGATGCGGGTGAGCGGCCAGACCGGCGGCTTCATGCTCGACGCCATCGCCGCCGTGGATATCGCTCTGTGGGACCTGGCCGGCAAGATCCATCGCGCCCCCATCGCCGCTTTGATTGCCGGCCGCGCCGCCAAGCCGCGGCTGGCCTGCTACGTCAACTATCTGGCGGGCGACACCCGCGCCGAGCGGCTCGAGCGCGCGCGGACCTGCTGGCAGGCGGGCTGCCGCCGCTTCAAGATCTTCCACAATGCCAGCCAGCGCGAACTCCTGGAGTGCTACGACGCGCTGGCCGCTATCTGCGGCCCGGAAAACATAGCGGTGGACGCGCAGTGGCGCCTCGATCCGAAAACCGCCCCGGCGTTCGGCGCAGAGCTGGACCGCCGCGGCGCGCTCTGGCTGGAGTGCCCATTTCCGCCCCAAGATCCGGCGCCTCATGCCGCGCTCGCCGCCCGCATCCGTACTCCGCTGGCCATCGGAGAGTGTTACCGCACGCATGTTGAGATGGCGCCATTTTTCCGCGCCGGCGCCATGCGCATCGTCCAGCCCGACCTGGGCCGCTGCGGCATCACCGAAGCGCTGCGCATCGCGCGCGCCGCCGCGCGCGCCGGCATGGAGATCGTGCCGCATCTCGCGCCCGCCCTCGGCCCTCTGCTCTTCGCCACTTTGCAGTTCGCCGCCGCCACGCCCAATTGCCGCATGGTGCCCCACACGCCGGGGCTGGTAGAGACGGCCGGCGAGTACTCCACCTCGCCCGTGGCCTTCCGCAATGGCCATTACACAGTGCCCACCGCCCCCGGCCTGGGCATCGACGTGGCCGAGCCCGAAGTTCGCCTGGTCGAAGTCGCGTAGCGCCGCAATTTGGATCAGGCCCGGAAGTATAATTGGCTTGAAATACTCTGCCGTCCTCTTCGCTGGAAATATCCCGGCTGCTGCGCGCCTGGGGTGATGGCGACCAAGCGGCCCTCAACCAACTGACGCCGTTGGTCTACGCCGAACTGCACCAGATCGCCCACCGGCACATGCGCCAGCAGCATTCCGGGCAAACCCTCCAGACCACGGCGCTGGTCAACGAGGCCTATCTTCGTTTGGTGGATGTCGAGGGTGTGCGCTGGCAGGATCGCACGCACTTCTTTGCCGTCTCGCATTTCCTTAGCGCCGCTGGTGAGCAGGATCAGCAGGCGGCCGTCGTCCTGGTTTCGGCTTCGAGATCGGCGACGTCCAGCTCTCCGGCGCGCAACCGAATCGGGGTCTCATTTGAACAGCCGGGGCGCGAAATCGTAGAGACACCGGCGCCAGGTCAGCCACTCGTGGGCCGTACCAGGCGACTCGAAATAGACGTTCTTGATCCCGGCCTTGGTTAACTCTTCGCTGAAGTTCTTCGTGCCCGGACCTTCCACGGAGCCGATGCCCAGGAAAAGAACCTTCATCTTCCTGTTGAACACGTCGGAGTCGGCGAACACGCCGTTGTTGGAGGTCTTCGGATCGAATCCGCCCCGGCCGCCGCTGCTGCCGCTGAAGCCGCCGAGGTAGGCGAACTTATCGAGGTTCGAGAGGACCGTCAGGAACGATTGCATACCGCCCATCGAGAGCCCCGCCATCGCCCGGTTCTCGCGGCCGGGCGCGACGCGATACGTCCGCTCGACCATGGGGATGAGATCGGTAAGCATCGTCTCCGTTAACACGCCGCCCCAGTTCGCGGGAAACCCGCCGCGGCCTGCGCCGGGCGCGCCGCGTCCGCCGCCAGCCGGTGCGACATCCGCCATCGAGCGCTGGGCAATGATGCCCCGAGCGGCATACAGGCTCGCGTCCTCGCCCGGCTTCACCGCGTTCAGGTTGTCCATGACGATGAGCATCGGTTTGGCCTTCTTCTCCGCGATGAGATTGTCCATGATGAAATCAACGTGGCCCTGCGTGTTCCAGCCCTGCTCGTTTTCGCCCCAGCCATGGAAAAGGTAGAGAACCGGGTAGCGCGTGCGCGGATTGGCGTCGTACTCCGGAGGCGTGTACACGTAGCAGCGGCGCCACTTGCCGGTGACCTTGGAGTCATACCAGCGCTGGCTCACCTGGCCGTGTGGCACGTCCCTGGCGGAGTAGTAGGCCGCATCGGTGTCCGGCTCGGGAACCTCGATCCCGCTGTTGTCCCATCCCGAGCCGAAGAAGGTCCGGGTCGCTGGGTCCGCGATAACCGCGCCATCCACCACGATGCTGTAGTAATGGAATCCGACTACCTGCGGCGGTATGGTGACCGTCCACAAGCCGTCCTGGCCGCGCGTCATGTCGTGGGTCCCGCCCAACCGCACCTGCACCTTTTGCGCATCCGGCGCAGCCACGCGGAAGGCCACACGGCGATCCGGGTAGATGCAGGGGTACGGCGCTCCCGGGATATTGAGCGAGGAAGGCTTGCATTCGTCTGTTACCTGTCCCCAGCACAGCCCGCAGCCGAGCAGCGCCAACGTGAAGATTCTCATAAGTGCTCCTTTCCTGTGCGTTAAGACCAAACGACGTTTCCAGATTAACTCATCCGGTCGCGACAGCGCGCTCCGGCTTAGAACGAGTATTTCAGTCCCAATTGGATCTGGCGCATGCTGGTGGACGTGCTCGAAACCACTCCGAAGTTCTGATGGGCGGTCGTGCTTGGCATTCCGGATTGCGCCGCCCCCGACAGAACGTTCAGATTCGGCATCTCCCAGTTCGGGTGGTTAAGAACGTTAAAAGCCTCAAACCGGAACTGGAGCACGTGGCCCTCCTTATACGGCATGCGGAATTGCTTGTGTATTTGGGAGTCGAATCCGATGATTCCCGGACCCACAATAGCACCGCGCCCGGCATTGCCGAACTGTCCGGGAGGAGCTTCGGTAAAGGCAGCCAGGCTCCAATATCTGGAGGGAGTGGCGTTGTCGAGATAGGGGCTAGCCTGAATTTTCGCGCCCAGTAGTCAGCTAACGTTTGGGGCGCCGTCTACCGGAACCTCAAGAGCAACGGGCGCCGGTCCCACCAGGGAATAGGCGTGGAGCCCTGACCGAAGCCGGCCGCGAGCAACAAGGGATTATGGGATCGTTCAGGTAGGATAACTTCGACGCGGTGGTCGGTGATCTCGACTTCCGCCGGGGTATTCAGGAAATGGCGGAACAGTTGGCGGGAGTGTGCGGATTCATATCCGGCGATCCTTCGGCCCAGCATCCGATACAGT
>JBEKSR010000213.1:0-5109 GCA_049516835.1 Bryobacteraceae bacterium
ATTATGCCACCGTAACGGTATCATCCCAGCATCCGACGATGAGTTGATCGTCGCGCCGGCCTCGATCCGCCGCGATTGGGGCTCACGCGGTATCTCGGCCCAGCCAATTTTTTCTCACGTCCCGCGCCTCCGCGTCGAAAAAGATTGTGCTGTTTGGTTCCGGCTATGCCGGGTCAGGGAACCTTCTTGACTACCAGGTCGCCGCTCCAACTGCCGTCATCGAGTCCCATGGTGAAGTGAATCTCGCTCTCCAGGACTTGGCCCTTGAAGACCAGCTTGAGGGGCTGGCCCTGGTACTCCCCCATGGCCCAGAAGGAGACGGTGTCGCCCTGAATCTTGCCGTCTTGGACCTCACTGGCCTCTCCCCTCAGGCCGCTGACGGCGCCGGTCAGTGTGTCGCCGCTGGCTTTGAGGTCGAAGGTCAGGTCGTGGGTTTGGCCGCCCGCGTCGAGGCTTCCTTTCCACTTGCCGGTGGCATCGGCGCAATAGAGCAGGGTGGCCAGCACCAGCAACAATCCCGCGAGAGTCGGTATGCGTTTCATGTAGCGTATTGTATCATCGCGGGCCGCGCTATGATGAGTAAATGTCGAGCCCTTCCCCCCCCGCTGTAGATCATTCCGCCCAGCAGACGATGGACCTGGAGCGGGAATACGTGTTGCAGAACTACGCCCGTTATCCGCTGGTCCTGGCGCGCGGAAAGGGCTGCCACGTTTACGATCTGGAAGGCCGCCGCTACCTGGATTTCATCGCCGGCATCGGCGTGAATGCGCTGGGACACGCGCATGCGCGCATTCTCGGGGTGATTCGCGAACAGGCCGGCCTGCTGATCCACACTTCCAATCTCTACTACCACCAGTATCAGGGACCGCTGGCCAGGCGCCTGGCGGAAATCAGCGGCCTCCAGCGCACCTTCTTCGCCAATACGGGCACGGAGGCGATGGAAGGCGCGCTCAAGATGGTGCACGCGCACGGCCACGCCATCCACCCGGAAAAGTACGAGATTATCTCGCTGGAGAATGCCTTCCACGGACGCTCGCTGGGGGCGCTTTCGATCACCGGGCAGGCCCAGTACCGGGAGGATTTTGAGCCGCTGATCCCAGGCGTCAAATTCGTTCCGGTGAACGATATCGCGGCCCTGGAGGCGGCCTTCGGCGAGCGCACCGCGGGCATCGTGCTGGAGATGATCCAGGGCGAGGGCGGAATCCATCCGCTGACCCACGAATTCGTGGCCAAGGCCCGCGAGCTGGCGGACCGTTACAACGCGCTGCTGGTGGCGGATGAGATCCAGTGCGGCGTGGGCCGCCCGGGAACCTACTTTGCCTATCAACGCTCCCACCCCGTGATTCTGCCGGACGTGATGGCGGCGGCCAAGCCGTTGGCGTGCGGAATCCCCCTGGGGGTGATCGTCGCCAATGAGAGAGCCGCGGCCGCCATCAAGCCGGGAATGCACGGCAGCACCTTTGGCGGCGGCGCCCTGGCGTGCCGCGTGGCGCTCGAGTTCCTGGACATTCTGGATGAGTTGTTGCCCTCCATTCAGAGAGTCGGCGGGTATTTCCACGTGGTGCTGAACGAGCTGGCCCGCAAGCACGGCTTCGTGAAAGAGGTGCGCGGGTTTGGCCTGATGCTGGGGATGGATCTGGCCGTTCCCGGCAAGCAACTGGTGCTGGACGCGATGGCCGAAGGGCTGCTCATCAACTGTACCCACGAAACCGTGCTGCGCTTCCTGCCGCCGTACATCGTGACCGAGAAGGAAGTCGACCAGGCCGTGAAGACGCTGGGAAAGCTATTCGCCAAGGTGAAGTAGGGGCCGGCCATGGAAAAGATCGTCGTGCGGCGCTCGGCCCGGTTCACGTCCCAGGACATCCATCGGGCGTTGTTCCCTAAGCAGGCTCCGAAATCGCGGACTGTCGATGACATGAAAGAGGGCATCCGGCGGCGCGTCCGGGAGCGTCATGCGCGCCGTTGACACCGAAGGCTGGCCGCTTGGCTACTTAGCCCCGACGTGGCGCACGCACTCTTGCGTGCCGTGTCGGCACTCGTGCCGACACGCTGTACGGCCGCCAAGCGTCGAGAAGCCCGGAACGGGTCCGCAAACCGGAAGTCTCGACGCGGGACGCACGAGTGCGCGCGCCACAGTACCGTGCCGACCGTTAAGTTAGCGCCTATGGAGCATGCCCGGCCCCTACCGGCCCCACTCCACGTGCAGGCGCAGCGCGCCGATCCATACCGGGCCGCGGTCGCGGTTGAAGGCCGGGTTGGTGGCGTGCTGGAGGTCGATGGTGGCGAAGACACCGGGCATCACGCGGGCGCAGTAATAGCTTTCGGAGACGTACTCGGGTCCGTATCGAAGCGCGCCGTCGCCGATCATGAAATCCAGGCCGCCGCGCGACAGGTAGAGAGCGTGTACGCCGGAAAGTCCGCTCACTGTCAGCGCGGTGGCCGCGGTATCGTGTGGCCGTTTCCATCGCGCGCCGCCCGCCGACAGGCCCACGCCGGCCAGCCGGTCGATGGGGGTGAAGGCGAAGCTCTCGGTCTTCCCGTCGTTCCACCCCAGCCGCGCGAACACGCCGATGTCCTTTGCCAGCTCCTGCTCCACGTTCAGGCCGAAGCCGTATTTCAGCGTGCCGGGGCGCCGTGTGGCGGTCACGTCGGTGGCGCCGGCATACGTTCCCATTCGGGCATGATTCTGATAGCCCAGAACGCGGACGGCGCCGTCGTGGCCGCGGGGCTTCGCGCGCACCTCGCCCTCGAAAACATCGCCGCGGTCGCGCAGCAGGCGGCGGTCGAAGCGCAGGCCGTTGGCGACGCGCGGCATGGCCGCGCTGGCGTACCGCAGCGACCAGCGCCGCGTATGGAACTCGTGCACCCAGCCCCAGGTGTAGCCGCGGGTATCGGCCGGGTAGTCCCAGGCGCCGTTGTACATGACACCCCAGCCCATGAACTGCGTGCGCGGATCGTGCGTGTAGCGGTTGTTGTCGAAGAAGTCGGTCACGGGAAACCGGCCGATGGTCACCGAATAGCGGGTCATGGGCCGGCTGCCGGCGAGCTGATTTTCGTCGCTCGAGATGGATTCGCGCGCGTCGCCGAATCCGAAATCCTGGGTCACGTACAGCCGCGCCAGGTACGGTTTGGGAGTCGCGGTAGCCACGCGCGTGATCTCGCCATTGGGGAAGTTGGCCATTCCGTTGGCGCTGCTAAAGGCCCGGCCGCCGGCCAACTCGGGGTCGAAATAGAATTGCGTGTCGCGCGCCACGCGGAATCCGAAGAACAGCGTCGAGGTGAGCGAAGCCTCGGCTTCGGGATGGCCCTGCAAGCTGAAAGCGCCCGCGTACGGAGAGTTGAAGCCGCCGTGATACTGGCCGATGGATGTAGCCTGAAAATATAGGTTCCATTTCTCGGGCTGCACGGGGTCCTGCGCGGATAGCCGCAAGGTGGTTGTAAGAACCAGAATGGCGCAGGCTCGCATGGCTTTTCTCATGTTGACAGGTTTTCCGCCGGACACGGCTATCATGGTAAGGATATGAAACTCCTCTGCTGCGCCGCGCTGGTTGCCGCTTCGCTCTCCGCACAGACCTTCGCCGGCGCGCCGGCGCTCGATGAAGTTATCAACCAAGCCATCCAACAGGATCGCTTGCCCGGCGCCGTTCTGGTAGTCGGGCACAACGGCCAAATCGTCTACCGCAAGGCCTACGGGAGGCGGGCGCTGGTTCCTCAGGCGGAGACCATGACGGTCGATACCATCTTCGACTGCGCCTCCCTCACGAAAGTCATTGCCACCACGTCGTCTCTGATGAAGCTTTTCGAGCAGGGCAAGTTCCGGCTGAACGACAAGGTCACCGACTACATCCCCGAGTTTCAGGAAGGCAAGAGCGACATCACGCTGCGCAACCTGTTCACGCATTTCTCGGGCCTCCAGCCCGACGTGCCGCTCAAACCGGAATGGACCGGCTACGACACTGGCATCCGTCTCGCCTGCACCACCAAGCCCGCCGGCCCGCCGGGGGTGCGCTTCGTCTATAGCGACATCAATTTCATTCTGCTGGGCGAAATCGTTCACCGGCTGACCGGCCAACTGCTTTCCGATTACGCGCGGCCGAACATATTCCTGCCGCTGGGCATGACGGAAACCATGTTCCAGCCGCCGGCGTCGCTGGCGCCGCGGATTGCGCCCACCGAGCGCGTCGAAAAGACCGGGCCGCCATTGCGGGGCGTGGTCCACGACCCCTCCACGCGGGCGATGGGCGGCGTGGCGGGACACGCCGGCATGTTCTCCACCGCCGCCGACCTCGCGCGCTTCGCCCAAATGATGATCGACGGTGGCTCGCTCGATGGCGTCCGTCTCTTCAGCCCGCTCACGGTGGCCAAGTTCACCGAGCCGCAAAGCCCGCCCGGCCAGCCCATCCTGCGCGGCCTGGGCTGGGACATCGACTCGCCCTACTCGGGCAATCGCGGCGAGCTGTTTCCCATAGGCTCGTTCGGCCACACCGGCTTCACCGGCACTTCCATCTGGATCGACCCTTCCACCAAAAGCTACGTCATCCTGCTGGCCAACAGCGTGCATCCCGACGCGCGGCCGGCGCTTACGCCGCTGCGCGGGAAGGTGGCGACCATTGTGGCCGCCGCGCTCGGCATCGGCGCCCAGGGCGTCACGCTGACGGGTTACAACGAGACACTGGCCGGGGCGGGCGCGCGCCGTCAGATCGGCCACAATGGATCGACGCTCACGGGTTTGGATGTGCTGGTGGCGCGGAAATTTCAGCCG
Source organism: Bryobacteraceae bacterium (assembly GCA_049516835.1). Classification (GTDB taxonomy): domain Bacteria; phylum Acidobacteriota; class Terriglobia; order Bryobacterales; family Bryobacteraceae; genus Fen-178. Next base: position 4,763 of record JBEKSR010000213.1, read on the forward strand.
CTCCAGGGAAAACGTGTCGGCCTCATCACCAACCAGACCGGCGTGGACCGCCTGGGCCGCCGCAATGTCGCCCTGATGCGCGCGGCGGGCGTGGAAGTGGTTGCGCTGTTCTCGCCCGAGCACGGGCTCGAGGGCAGGGAAGACCGGCCCGGCCTTCCCGACGCTACCGACCCCGCGTCCGGCATCCAAGTCTTCAGCCTGTATGGCAAGACGCTGCGGCCAACCCCGGAGATGCTGCGCGGCATCGACGCGCTGGTCTTCGATATCCAGGACGTTGGCGCGCGCTTCTACACCTACGAGACCACCATGGCATACGCCATGGAAGCGGCGGCCAAGGCCGGTATTCC
>JBEKSR010000214.1:0-4983 GCA_049516835.1 Bryobacteraceae bacterium
TGCGGAGTCGGCAAATGCGGGCATTGCAGCATCGGCTATAAGTACACCTGCCTGCACGGTCCCATCTTCACTTACTGGGACGCCATCAACCTGCCCGAGATGATTTGAAAGGAGCGAAGCGGATGGGCAAACCGACGGTTGGAATCTTCGGCCTCACCGGGTGCGCGGGGGATCAGCTCGCCATCCTCAATTGCGAAGATGAACTTCTGGATCTGGTTTCTTTTATCGACATCCGGGATTTCCTGATGGGCTCTTCGGGAAACGACACCGGCTGCGCGCTGGACGTGGCCCTGGTGGAAGGCGCCGTGCTCACGAACCGCGACGCCGAAACGCTGCGGGCAATTCGGAAGCGTTCCGGGCTGCTGGTGGCCCTGGGAACCTGCGCCGTCTGGGGCGGCGTGGCCGCTCTTGATCGCAACGCCGATCGCGCCCGGCTGCTCGAGGAGATCTACGGCGAGACCGGCCATGGGTACGATTCCCTGGCGGCCCGCGCGTTGCATGAGCTGGTAAAGGTGGACCTCCGCATCACCGGCTGCCCCATCGAAAAGGACCAGTTTCTCGCCGCCATCGCGGGGCTGCTGAACGGCGATCTGCCCGTTTACCCCGATTATGCGCTGTGCACGGAATGCCGCATGCGCGAGAACAACTGCCTGCTGATTGAGCGCGGAGAAGTCTGCTGCGGCCCGCTCACCGTGGCCGGCTGCGGTGCGCGCTGCCCCGAGCTCCGCATCGCGTGCATCGGCTGCCGCGGGCCGCTCGACGACGGCAATCCCAACTCCATGCTCGAAATGCTGGAGAAGAAGGGCATCGGGCGCCGCCAGGTGGAAGACAAACTACGAACCTTCGCGCCCATAGGAGGCGGCCAATGAGCACTATCGTCATCGACCACTTGGCCCGCGTGGAAGGACACGGGGGCATCACCGTGGAACTGGAGGGCGACGCCGTCAAGAACGTGCGCTTCGACGTGTTCGAAGGGGCGCGCCTGCTCGAGGGCCTGGTGCGCGGACGCCGCTACGACGAAATTGCGCCCATCGTCTCGCGCATCTGCTCGATCTGCTCGCCGGCGCATTGCCTGACCTCCCTCAAGGCCACGGAGAACGCCCTGGGCGTCCAAGTGAGCCCCCAGACGGAGTTTCTTCGCGAACTGCTTTTGCGCGGCGAGAGCATTCAAAGTCACGCCCTGCACCTGTTCTTCCTGGCCGTGCCGGACTACCTCGACCGCCCCAGCGCCATTGCCGTGGCCGCCGAGCATCCCGCCGCCGTCATGCTGGGGCTGCGGCTCAAGAGGCTGGGAAACCTCATTCAGGAGACCATCGGCGGGCGGGCCATCCACCCCGTGAACGCGGTGCCCGGCGGGTTCGGGCGGGTCCCCACCGCCGATCAGTTGATCGCCATCCGCGGCGCCCTCATGGAGGCCATTCCGGACGCCGAAGCCATGCTCGATCTCATCGCCTCCCTGCCGGACGCCGGCTTCTGCCACACGCCTACCGCGTATGCGGCGCTGCACTCTCCCGACTCCGACCGTTACTACGCCGGCGCCGAACTGATGATCGTCTCCAACGGGGACCGGGCCACCGTCCCCGCGGCCGATTACCGTTCCCTGACCAACGAGAAGCCCGTCGCGCATTCCCACGCCAAGCACAGCACCTTCCACGGCAACCCGTTCATGGTGGGTTCGCTGGCGCGCCTGACGGTAAATCCGAGCCGGCTCACGGAACGATCCGCCACGGCCGCCGGGCGGCTGAAGCTTTCCATCCCGTCCGACAATCCCATGGACAACAACAAAGCCCAGGCCGTGGAGTTGGTGAACGACCTGGGGCTGGCCCTCGACATGGTCGAGCGGCTGATCCATGACGGCGTCAAGGACGAAGGATGCGTCCCCGTGACGCCCCGCGCCGGAACCGGGGTGGGCGTGACGGAAGCCCCGCGCGGGCTGCTGGTCCACAGCTACACCTATGACGAGCAAGGCTGCGTGGTCGCGGCGGACGTGATCACGCCCACCGCCATGAACGCCGCCAGCCTGGAGCAGCACCTCCGCAAGACCGTCGAACAAAGCGCGGAGCGCGATGAAGCCACGCTCAAGAAGAAACTGCAGATGATTGCGCGCGCGTACGACCCTTGCATTTCCTGCTCCGTGCACTTGATACGGAGATGAAGCCCGATCTGGTGATCGGCCTCGGCAATCCGTTGATGGGGGATGACGGGGCCGGCGCCGCCGCCGCCGAGGTTCTCGCCAACGACCGCCGGCTGGCGCGCCGGGTGGATGTGATTTCGGCCGATACCGACGTGTTAAGCTGCGCCAACCAGATGGAGCGGCGCCGGCGCGTGTTGCTCATCGACGCCGTGGAAGGCGACATCCCCGGAAGTATTTCCGTGCTGCGCGAATCCCCGCCTCTCGCCGGGCAGCAGCAGCACGCGCATCACCTGTCGGCCCCCGCCATGCTGGCCTTGCTCCGCCAGGTAACCCCCACGCTGCGCGACACGGAGTTCACCTGGATTCTGGTGACGGTCAATTCGGCCAGCGTGGGGATGCAACTTTCTCCGGAAGTCGCCGCCGCCATCCCGAAGGTGGTGGAACGGGTGCGCCAGGAATTGAGACGGCGGTAGGTATACAGGCGCGCATACGTAAAGGGACATCAGCAGGAGTAAGGTGGGGCAGGCCATCGGTTTTTGTGGCCTGGCGTTCACAGCGGAAGACAGGCGACAAGAACCGATCGCCTGTCCCACATCCGCAGCAGTTTGTGTGCGCCGAAGCCGGACCCGCAACGAATGCGCTATGATGGTGACATCATGATGGCACGTACGCAGATCAATCTCGAAGCGGAGGTTCAGCGCCGGGTGCGCCAGCGTGCCAGCGATATGGGGATGTCCCTCGCCGAATACATCCGGCGCCTCGTCGCGCGCGACCTCGGCGGTCCGCAAGCCGCGACCAATCCTGCCGTGGTCTTCGACCTGGGCGCTTCCAGCGGCTCCGATGTCGCCCGGAATAAGGACGCCATGCTTGTGGAAGCTTTCGCCTCAAGCGGCCGCAAGCCCCGACGCCGGTCCGCATGAGTCTTTTCGTCGACACCTCCGTCTGGTATGCCGCCGCGGACAAATCGGATGCGAGTAACTCGCGCGCAAAAGCGGTTCTTTCCAGCGGCGAGCCGCTGGTTACCACCGATCACGTCTTGATCGAGACCTGGACGCTGATCCGGCACCGGCTGGGCCGGCGCGCCGCGGAACGATTCTGGGAAGGCCTGCGATCCGGCGCAGCCACTGTGGAGACCGTCGGGGCGGCGGACCTGGACAATGCTTGGGAAATCGGGAAATCGTATCGCGACCAGGACTTCTCGATTGTGGACCGAACCAGCTTCGCAGTAATGCGGCGGCTCGGCATCGAGCGCGCGGCCTCCCTGGACGACGATTTCGCAATCTTTCGCTTCGGGCCAAACCGCCGGCTGGCTTTCACCATTGTTCGATGAAGGCCCTGCGCTCGGCTTGTCCTGCCCGGAACCCGGGCGTTCCCGGTGACTTTGGATGAAGCGCCGTTTTCCAGATTGCCGGTGGATTCAAGCCGCGTCGCGCGCTTCGACGTGCAGACGTTTGCCGAGAGCGGCAAACGCCGCTTCGATCTGATCCAGGCGAGAGTGGTGCCGGAGAGAGAACAGGCGTTCAATGTGCGTCTTGGGTATTCCCATACGGCGGGCAAACTCCGCCCCATTGACGTACCCTAAGAGAAGGAGCCGGGGCAATGGAAGTGCATTTCAAACCCGACGTGCAAGCAAAGCTTGAGCAGATGGCGCGGGAGAGCGGACGCCCGAGCAACCAGCTGGTTGAAGATGCGGTAGTCGGCTACTTTGACGAGCTGGCACACGCGCGGGAAATGCTCGACCGGCGCTTTGACGATCTGGAAAGTGGCACGGTGAAGCCGATTGACGGCGAGGAAGCGCACCGGCGCTGGATGGAGAAGACCGAGGCTCAGCGCCAGCGCCCCGGCCCGCATGAGTGAGTACCGGCGTACTCGCACAACGATGATGTGAGCGTGTGAGAAGTAGAGAGGATTGAGATTTGGAAGACGGGCGGTGCGCGTGCATGGACGCCGTCATAGATGTTGACGATGTTCGAGACGCCGACGGCCTGATTCCAATCAAGGATTTCAGCGAAATGCGGGACAAATGCCCGGCACTTCGCCAAGTCTTGTTGCCCGATTCAATCTGGCAACAGTTCCGAGCCTGGCACAGTCGCCCAGACGATGTGGCGACGCACTGTTCTATTTTGTTGCTGGCATTCCGGCGTGGCTATTTGAACCGCGTCACAGCGCCGATTCACCAATACCTCCTATCGTCAACGGGCATTCTTCCGGATGTCCGGAAACAATACGTGCAGGACTTGCGAGAGAGGTGGATGCTTGATGGCGATCCGGTCAAGCGCAATAGACTGTCAAGAACATTCCGAGGGCGCCTTGTTGAACTCCAATTCGCAGTGTGGCTTGAGAGTCGGTCACATAAAGTTGTCGGCCTCGAGGCTACCCGCGAAGGGCCTGACATCGAGACTCTGTCTCCCGACGGAGTTGCAAACACGTTCGAGGTGAAGTTTATCGGCGTCGAAGACGGGGACTTCAGAATCTTTCTCGAGAGCATTGCCGGATCGCCAGGGGGAGGATTTGTGTCGCCATATACAGCAATGAACTTTCTCCTCTTCCGGGCGTACGAAGCCGCCCGGCAACTGCATGCTGTCACAGGAACTAAGACCGTCGTCGTAGTTATTGACGACATGACTTGGTTCAGGTTCGACATGCAACTCAGAGGAAACTGGATCAACTCACTGCCGTCCAAATTAGCGGGCTAACTGCTGGCCGAGGCGAAGGGTGTCGCTGGCAGCCCGCTGGCGATTAGAGGCTGAGTCCCTGATACGCTGGATTGGGTTCGACCAAGAACCAATTCAACCTCAGGAGACTCAACCTAATGAAAGTATGCAGCATCTTTTCGCAGGTGTTGAAGT
>JBEKSR010000215.1:0-4932 GCA_049516835.1 Bryobacteraceae bacterium
CGGCCGTCGCGCAGAACGGCGGCGGTGGTAGCCACCTGCTTGCGAATGTCCTCCACCGCATGTCGAGCCTGAAACTCCATATAGAAGTTGACGACGACGCTGAGCAGGACTATGGCGATGATGATGGCGCCGACAACGTGATCGCCCAGCACGATCGAGATGGCGCTGGCCGCCAGAAGAATGAGGACCAGGGGATTGGCAAAAAAGCGCAGAAAACCGATCAGAGGAGCGAAGCGAGACTCCGCTACCAGACTGTTCGGGCCGTGGAGACGGAGGCGCTGTTTGGCCTCGTCGGAGGTCAGCCCGGCTGGAGTTGCTTCGAGCAGGATCAGGAGGTCCCGCTGGGGCATATCCCAGAAGCGGTCCAACGTCTTGTCCGGTTTGTTCATGCGCAGCCTCTCCCTTGAATTCTACACGCTGTCCGGGCTTGACACCCCCGCGCGCACTGCCGGAAGTTTGACCTGCACGAACTGCCGGGCTCGGTGCAGATTCTGCACCTTGCGCCAGTGGAACTCCCCGTCCGGCAGTGCGCCGGTTGGCCCGCAGTCCCCATGTAGCTCAACTCGCCGCTTTGGACCCGCGCTTGCAGTTCATGCGTCGCGAAGGAGAAAAGCGATGCTTTGGACGATTTGTGTAATTCTGCTGGTGCTGTGGGCGTTGGGAATGGCTACAGCTTACACCGCCGGCGGGCTGATTCACCTCCTGTTGGTGATTGCTTTGGTAGTGCTGGTATTCCGCGTGATTCAGGGACGCAGGATTCTTGGTTGACACAGTTTACGCCAGCCGCCGGCGATTGGGCAGCGGATTGCTACTTCACCCTTAGGAGAGCAGAAGAAAATGCCTTTGGCAGGTATACCCCTGATAAACATCGTCATCGTGCTGGTCGTGGTCGGCGTGGTGTTGTGGCTGATCAATAACTTCATCCCCATGGCCTCCAGCATCAAGACGATTCTGAATGTAGTGGTTGTGATTTTTGTCGCAATTTGGGTCCTTCAGGCGGTCGGACTGTGGGGCCGCATAACCAGTTACAGGTTTACGCATTGAGCCGGTGCGGTCTTGCCCGGCGGCCCAATGGCGCCAGGGAAGGAACTCGATTCATGCGTTCGATACTCGTCATTGGAATAGTCCTGGCGATTCCCTTAACGGGGCTCGCGCAGTCGTTCCTGCCGGTGGACGTGAGCGACAAACTCGACTACCACCTCAAGCAGTCCGTTGGTCCGTTGGCGATCGTCGGGGATGCGGCGTACGCCGGAATCCTTCAGGAAATCGATACCCCGACGGAATGGGGACAGGGCGGGTCGCCCTACGCCAGGCGTCTGGCGTCGACCGCCGCCTGCTCCGGGATACATAGTGTTCTGGCGTTTGGTTTGGATTCAGCCCTGCACGAGGACCCGCGCTATTTCCGTTCCGCCGGCGGCGGTTTCTGGCACCGCACGGGACATGCGTTCCGCGGCACCGTTCTCACGCATACGGACCATGGAACCGAGACCTTCTCCATTTGGCGCTTCGGCAGCGCTTACGGAGCGGCCTATGTTTCGAACCAGTGGTATCCGGGCCGGCTCAATACGGTGGCCCTGGGATTCGCCCAGGGTTCTCTGCAACTGGGGTTCGATCTGGCCCGCAACCTGGCATCCGAGTTCGGGCCGGATATCAAACGGATGGTATTCCGCCATAAATGACTGCTCCGCCCGGCCCGTTTCCGCGGCGGCTTGCTAAAATGGGAGGCGATGCCCCGACTGCCTGCGGTTTCAGGCCGAATCCTCATCGTTGACGACGACGAGCGTCAGCGTACCGCCTTGGCCGCCATGCTTTCCGATTCCGACTTTGACATTCAGCTCGCGGCCGACGGGCAGGAAGCGCTGGAACGGCTTGCTGCCTTCAACGCCGACGTCATCGTTTCGGATCTGGTCATGCCGCGCATGGACGGCTTTGAGCTGCTCCGGCGCCTGAAGGAACAGGGCGACCTCACTCCGGCGATCGCGCTCACCGGTTTCGGCAGCATGGAAAAGGCGCTGTCCGCCGTGCATGACCTCAAGGCATTCTGGTTCCTCGAGAAGCCGGTGGAACCGCGCGCCTTCAAGACCCTTCTGGAACGCGCGATTCGCTACAAGAGAAGTCTGCAGAAAACCGACGAGCTTAAGCGCGATCTGAGCCTTCGCGGCGTACTCGGGGACCTGGTAGGGACTTCCCCGGCGATGCAGCAGATCTTTTCGCTGATCAGACAGGTGGCGCCCACTTCGGCGCCCGTATTGATCCGCGGAGAGAGCGGCACTGGGAAGGAGTTGGTGGCACGGGAAATCCATAAGTGCAGCCCCCGCTGCGATGGCCCTTTCGTTGCGATTAATGCAGCCGCCTTACCCGAGGCTCTAGTTGAGAGCGAATTGTTCGGCCACGAAAAGGGCGCGTTTACGGGAGCCATGGAGCGTTCGGCCGGCGTCTTTGAGCAGGCTCACGGCGGCACTTTGCTGCTCGACGAGATCGGCGAGATGCCGCCGTCCATACAACCAAAGCTGCTGCGCGTGATCGAGGACTTGCGCGTGCGGCGCCTTGGCGGCAAGCACGAAATCGCGGTAGACGCCCGGATCCTGGCCGCGACCAGCCAGGATCTCGGAACGCATTTGCGCGAAGAACTCTACTATCGGCTGAGTGTATTCCAGATCGTAGTTCCGCCGTTGCGTGAACATAAGGAAGATATCCCGCCGATCGCCGATGTCATGCTGCAGAATTTGAACAAGAAATACGGCGCGCGCGTTACGGGGATCGATGCCGAAGTGCTGGATCTGTTTCATCGGTACGATTGGCCCGGTAATGTTCGGGAGCTGCGCAATATTCTGGAGCGAGCTACCATCATGGCGGGCGAGGGTTTGATCCGGCTGACGGACCTTCCTTCTCCTGCGTTCGGTGCGATCCCCGGCCCGTATGCGCGGCGATTACCGGGCCATGAGGGTCCAACCATGCTTCGGCCTGGCCAGCCACTCATGAAACTCGAGGAGGCTTACATCAAACTTACCCTCGAGCACGTGGGTGGCAATCGCAAACGCGCCGCTGAGATGTTGGGGATTAGCCTGCGAACCCTGCAGAACCGGATCGCCGCGCTGCGCGATGAGGAGAAGACGGCAACTCCCGGCTCGTGAGCCGTGGCAGATCCTCGTGGCTTCCGCTCAAGGCGCTGCCGCGAGTGTTCCGGCACGCATCGAGCGAATGGGCCGACGATAATGTCCCGCGCCTCGGCGCTTCCGTCGCGTTCTATACCCTGCTGTCGCTGGCTCCCGTGATTGTCATAGCCGTCGCTTTGGGCGCCATGGTTTATGGGGAGAAGGCTGCCCAAGGCCGGCTCGCGTCGGAAATTCAAGATATGGCCGGGCCTGAAGTGGCACGGACCATTCAGGAGTTCATCCAAGGCGCCTACCAACCCCGGACAGGCGTGCTGGCGACTGTGCTCGGCCTGACGGCCTTGATATTTGGCGCCTCTTCCATCTTTGTGGAGTTGCACGAGGCGATGAACACCATCTGGCATGTTTCGCCTCCTCCCGACCGAACCAATGCCGCCACTGTCATCCACCTGATCAGGGATCGCTTCTATTCGTTCGCGACGGTGCTAGGTATAGGTTTCCTGCTGCTGGTCTCTCTGGTGTTGAACGTCTGGATGGCGGCCATGAAGATCGCCGTTCCGCGGGCTGCCACGTTTATGATTTTGTATCTGGTAACAGCGGCGCTGTTTGCGGCCCTCTACAAGATCCTCCCGGACGTCAGATTGAAGTGGAGCGACGTCGCCCCCGGTGCCATGATCACCGCATTGCTGTTTATAATTGGCAAGCAGTCCATGGCGCTGTACTTCGCGCATGCCACCTTCGGGACGTATAGCGCCGCCGGCTCGCCGATTGTCGTGTTGCTATGGGTATACTGCTCGGCGCAGATATTCTTTTGGGGCGCTGAGTTCAGTAAGGTGTACCGGAAGACCGTGGGATCCCAAAGCGAGCGGCAACATTGAAGGCGCCCAAGGCCTCCATCATCCATCGCCAGCAAGTTGTGGTGACGGGATTTCTCCATGGACGGAAACGGTAATAGGGGTTCTGCGCTGGTGTTCTTCTTGACCGGGCTGGGAACCCGAAACCGAGGGGTTGCAGGTTCGAATCCTGCCTTCGAAAGTGGCGATGCGTTTAGCTCGAATCTGAGCAATCCATTCAGCATCAATCATTTTGCCAGGGTCTCTCGACCGTGAAATACCCTTTGTTTCACTTGGGGAGCCAAATTAGGTCCTTTCGGTACGCCCACGTGCGGATGGAAGCCAAGCCGCGGACTTGGCGGAGATCCAGTTCGAATGAGCCGGCGGATTCGGGGATCGCGATGCCGTTTCACTTTCGCGGTTCGAAGCGCACTTCAACCTCGGTTCTCACCTTGACGGGGTGGCCGCCCTGGACCGGGGGCTGATAACGAAACTGAGACCACGGCACAGTCTCACAGAGTTGCGCGGCGCTTTCCAACTCGGAGATTTTCCCTTGCGGGTCGATGACGACTTTGCACCGAACCGTTCCCCCCGTGGGCTCCCAAAGGGGCGCGGTTTGAACGGGCGAACCCGCAATCAGAAAAGCGCGTTGTTTATCCCCCGCAACCGAGACTTCGGGGATGTTCTTCTCCTCGACCGCGGCGTCTTTCTTCGGTTCCGCGGAAGCGGCGCTGCTCTCCGTAGCTGTAACGGGCCGTATCCGCGTGACCAGGAATACGGCCCTGGCGGGATACCGTTTCACAATGGCGCGCAAAACTGCGGCCTGCGCGTCGATTGCATCAAAGGGCAGGCCGCTCCAGGCCATCGTGACGACACGCTCGCAGCTTGATTGGAGCGGATAGCCGTTCTTGCCCTGGTCGGGATCGCCAATCTCGTCAATGGCCTTTTGCGCGTAGACGCCCTCGGCAATGTACTCGTCCCCGTGG
>JBEKSR010000216.1:0-4810 GCA_049516835.1 Bryobacteraceae bacterium
CGGCCAAAGAGAAGCCCCAGGAGGGCGAGGTCGCGGCAGTGGGGAAGGGCAAGCGCCTGGAAGACGGCAAAGTGGTGCCTCTGGACGTCCAGGTGGGCGACCGGATCTTGTTTGGCAAGTATTCCGGCAGCGACATCAAGCTGGATGGCGAAGAGTACATGATCATGCGCGAGGACGAGGTCCTCGGCATTCTCGAAGCCGCGCCCAAAGCGGCGAAGAAGGCTTCCTAAGGATTGGAGAAACTATGGCGAAACAAATTGTATATTCCGAAGCAGCCCGTCAGGCGATTTTGCGCGGTGTCAACCAGCTTGCCGACGCGGTGAAGGTGACACTCGGCCCCAAGGGCCGCAACGTGGTTCTGGAGAAGAAGTTCGGCGGCCCCACCATCACCAAGGACGGTGTCACGGTGGCCAAGGAAATCGAGCTCAAGGATCCGCTCGAGAACATGGGGGCGCAGATGGTGCGCGAGGTGGCTTCCAAGACCAGCGACGTGGCCGGCGACGGCACCACCACAGCCACCATTCTGGCGCAGGTGATCTTCCGTGAAGGCGTGAAAGCGGTTGCGGCCGGCGCCAACCCGATGGCCCTGAAGCGCGGCATCGAGCAGGCTGTCGACGCGGCCGTGGAAGAAGTCAAGAAGATGTCCCAGAAGGTCTCCGACAACGAGAAGATCGCTCAAGTCGGCACCATTTCCGCCAATAGCGACAAGACCATCGGCACCATCATTGCCGAGGCTATGACCAAGGTCGGCAAGGATGGCGTGATCACGGTGGAAGAGTCCAAGACCATGACCACCGAGCTGCAGACCGTCGAGGGCATGCAGTTCGACCGCGGCTATCTCTCTCCCTACTTCGTGACCGACGCGGAGCGGATGGAAGTCGTGCTCGAAGAGCCGTACATCCTGATCCACGAGAAGAAGATCGCCAACATGAAAGACCTGCTGCCGCTGCTCGAGCAGATTGCGCGCTCCGGCAAGCCGCTGCTGATCATCGCCGAGGAAGTGGAAGGCGAAGCGCTGGCCACGCTGGTGGTCAACAAGCTGCGCGGCACGCTGAACGCCTGCGCGGTGAAGGCCCCGGGCTTTGGCGACCGCCGCAAGGCCATGCTCGAGGACATTGGGATCCTCACCGGCGGCAAGTCCATCATGGAAGAAACCGGCATCAAGCTGGAAGGTGTGCGGCTGGAAGACCTGGGCAAAGCCAAGCGCGTCACGGTGGACAAGGACAACACCACCATCATCGACGGCGCCGGCACCGAGAAGACCATCCAGGGCCGCATCAAGCAGCTCAAGACCCAGATTGAAGAGACCACTTCCGACTACGACCGTGAGAAGCTGCAGGAGCGGCTGGCGAAGCTGGCCGGCGGCGTGGCGGTGATCAAGGTGGGTGCGGCCACCGAGACCGAGATGAAGGAAAAGAAAGCCCGCGTGGAAGACGCTCTGCACGCCACGCGCGCCGCGGTCGAGGAAGGCATCGTTCCGGGCGGGGGCGTGGCCCTGCTACGCGCGTGCACGGCGCTGGCGAGTATGAAGCTGGACGGCGACGAGCAGATCGGCGTGAACATCGTGAAGCGCGCCTGCGAAGAGCCGCTGCGCCAGATCGTGGCCAACTCCGGCACCGAAGGCGCCATCGTGATCGGGAAGGTGCGGGACCACAGCAACCCGAACTTCGGCTTCAACGCTCAGACGGACGTCTACGAAGACCTGGTGGTGGCGGGCGTGATCGACCCCACCAAGGTGACCCGCACGGCGCTCCAGAACGCCTCCTCCATCGCCTCCCTGATGCTGACCACGGAAGCCATGGTGGCGGAAATTCCGGAGAAGAAGCCGGCCCCCATGGGTGGCGGCCACGGGCCGGAGATGGATTACTAACAATCCGGCGCAAGAGTAGCGTCTCGAACCGTTCCCCGGGGCCCTCGGGCCTCAGGGAACGGTTTCCTTATTTGTAGACACCCGGCGCGCGGCGAAGGCCAAGCCGCTCCAGGTTTCATCCACCGCGCATACTTTGTAATCCACCAGGCCGGTCGCCAGGCCCATTTCGCGGACCTTCGGCTCGCCCAGATCGCCGGCGAGCGGCGACGTTTTCTTGGGCCAGATCAGCCATAGCGTGCGGCCGGCTTGCATCTCGCGCGCCAGGGCCGGCAACTCGCGGCCAAGCGCGGCGGCGGACTTCACAAAGGCCAGGATCACATCGGCGTTGCCCATGCGCCTCTCGACGCGGGCGCCCTCGGGCAGGGGGGCGAGCTTGGCCTCAAAACCCTCGGGTGCGTGAACCAGCGCTACCACGGAGCCTTGCTGGATGCGCAGTTTCTTGGGGAGCGGCGTGCCGGAGTAGCCGGCGAACGTGCCGGGGACAGCGGGATCTTGGAGGGGATGACGGAGCGCGCGCCGCAACGCCGCGCCGATTCGCGGCCAGGTGGTGAACATCGCGTCGGGCAGCAGCCCTCGGACGCGGGCGGTCTTTTCGGGGTCGGCCTCAATGAACACCAGCGGAACCATGCGGGTGGCTTTCTGCCCGCGCAGGGCGATGCCAACCGCCTGGCCTTGGGACGGCAGCCGCGCCAGATCGATCACCACGGCATCCGGCGGATTCTCGCGCAGGGCGCGGAAACCGGCGCCGTCTCTCTGATCGGTGAAACAGGAGGCCTCAAAACCTTCGCGACGCAGGCGTTCGGCGCGCGCGGCGGCTTCCGCGGGGTTCCAGTGAACCACCAGGACGCGCGCCACTGCTACGCGCCGCCGCGGACCGCGCCGCTGGCCGGCATCAGGCGGGCGCGGATCTGGTTCATGACGTCGGCAGCCAGAAACGGCTTCCGCAACACCGGGAAATGGTGCTCCTCACAGAGACCTTCTTCCTCCGGCGGCAAGATGGTTCCGGTCATGACGATGATCAACATGTGCGGCACGGTTTGCACGAACTCGACGCCCAGCTCGACGCCGTTGCCGTCGGGCAGCATGTAATCGAGCAGGGCGGCGTTGGGCTTGTGCTCCTGCATCAGGCGTTGGGCTTCCGTGGCCGATTCGGCGGTGAGCAGGATCCAGCCGGCATCGGCCATCAGGCGCTCGAGAAAGCGCAGCAGGTCGCGGTTGTCGTCCACCAGCAGCACGGTGGGGTGCACGGGGGCGGCGGCGGTGTAGGATTCCAGCGCCTGCAAGTTCAGCTTCTCCGCGTCCTCGGCAACCTCCACCCGCACCCTGACGCCGGGGTTGACCTGACCGGTGGCCACCAGCGTGGCCAGCGGCTGCGTGAGGTAGCGGTGGATGGTGCGGTTCAGCTCCCGGGCGCCGTACTCCGGGCTGGTGCCCCTCTGCAGCAGGAACTGGCGCGCCTCGAACGGCACCTCGAGGGTAAAAGAGCGGTTGCCGAGCCGCGTGTTGACGTGGTTTTGCAGGTCGGCAATGTGGTGGTCGAGGATGGCCGAGAGCGATTCCACGGTAAGCGGCTGGTAAGTGATGATGCAATCGATGCGGTTGACAAACTCCGGCGAAAAGCGCTTGCGCACCGACACCAGGGCGATGTTTTGGAGCTTGCCGGTAAGGTCCTTGCGCTCGGCGGCTGGGACGGACTGGAAGCCGAACTCGGGGTTGATTTCGCGCAACATCTCCCGCGCGCCCAGGTTGCTGGTGAGGAACACCAGGCTCTTTTCAAAGTTAACCGTGGTGTTGTCGCCCAGCCGCAGAACGCCCTTGTCCAGCACACCCATCAGCAGGCGCGTCATGGAGGGCGCGGCCTTGTCGATTTCGTCGAACAGCACCAGCGAGAGGCTGCACTTCTCGCTGGTGACGGCATTCAGCTTCTGCTGCGTGAGCATGGGCTGGGTTTCGCGGTGGCCCAGGTAGCCGGGCGGCGCGCCGATGAGCTTGGCGACCTCATGTTCCATTTGGAACTCGCCGCAATCCACCTTGAGCACGTTTTTTTCGCTTCCGTGCAGCACGTCGGCCAGGGCTTCCACGGTCTTAGTCTTGCCCGTGCCGGTGGGGCCTAACAACAGGAACACCCCGACGGGACGGCCCTCCGGCGCCAGGCCCGCCTGGTACATCTGAATGTAAGGCACGATCACGCGCGTAGCCGCCGGCTGCCCCACCACCTTCTGCGACAAAACCGCGGTGAGGTCCTCGAGGGGATCGACAGACGGCTTCCTCGAGCGGCCTTGCGAAACTCTTGGCTTTTCCACCCCACCCTCCGCTTCGATTATAGCGGGGAGGTGGTCCTTAACCCGGGTGTGGAGTCGCTTTTCAGGGTGGTTCGACTCTCTCATAAGAGCGCCTTATTCCTACTGATTACAACACTTTACCAGGAACTGAGAGACACCGCAAATATTTCCGATGTTACTTGTGACCGTTGGAAAGGCGGCTGTGAGATTTGGCGCCACTGGCACGGACACCGGGTCGCGCGGGGGGGACGGAACGGATTATCTGTGGCGGAAGGTGATTCTGCCCTTGGTCAGATCGTAGGGAGACAACTCCATGGTGACTTTGTCGCCCGCCAGAACGCGGATGCGATTCCGGCGCAACCGGCCGGCCAGATGCGCCAGAACCTTGCGGTCGTGTTCGAGCTGCACGCTGAACATCCCGCTGGGGAACTTCTCCAGTACCGTGCCGGTTACCTCGATGCTGTCCTCTTTGCTCATAAACCTCCAAATTGGGGCCGGCGGGCCGGCATCCACGGAGGCGCCGGCCCGCGGAACTCATCAGGCCACCGTGACGTTGGTCGCTTGCAGACCCTTGGGCCCCTTCGTCACCTCGAATTCCACTTTTGAGCCTTCATCCAGGGTACGGTACCCTTCCGTCTGAATCGCCGAGAAGTGCACG
>JBEKSR010000217.1:0-5234 GCA_049516835.1 Bryobacteraceae bacterium
CGGGAAGCACTTACTTCGGCCTGGGTCGATGCTCAGACGCGCCTTCAGGCTCAGAGTCGGGCTATGTCCAACGTTCTCAATGTGGGGAATGTGGTCAAACAGCTAATTTGGACGCGAGTGAGATTTCATTCAAGCGCACATGTGGGCTAACCTTGCCGCATCGCGCGCCCTGACGGGGATCTCCGGCCTAAGCCCGGACGATGTCTCCGACATGCGGCGCTACTACACGGCGCTGCGGGACCAGCTTGCCGCCATGATGACACCGGAACAACTGGCGCAAGCGCAAACGCTAGCGCGGAACTGGAAGCCAACCAAGCCAAACGGAGCCACTGGTGGCCAACTGCCAAAAGAGTCCTCTCCTTCCGTGGCCGAGGAGGAAGTACTCGCGGGCAGCGGTTTCGTGATAGATCGGCTGGGCACTGTGGTGACCAACTATCACGTCGTCGATGGCTGTACTCGAATCGATGTATTCTCTTCGGCAGGTGAACAAAAGGTTGGCGTCATTGCCGGCGACGGCAGGAACGATCTGGCCGCCATCGGCCCAATCAAGCAAGCCGCCACCTCGCTCGCTTTCAGCGGGCAGCGTCCCAAACTGGGCCAGAATGTAATCGCAGTGGGCTATCCGCTACAGGGCATCCTCTCCTCTTCCGTCAACGTCACTACCGGCACCGTAAGCGCGCTGGCCGGCTTGCAAGATGACTCCCGCATGATTCAGATCACCGCTCCGGTTCAGCCTGGCAACAGTGGCGGGCCACTATTGGATCAGAGCGGCGCGGTGATCGGCATCGTCACAAGCAAACTGGACGCATTGAAAACGGCCGAACTAGTCGGCGATGTACCTCAGAATGTGAACTTCGCCATACGGGAGGCTACTGTTCGGGCATTCCTTGATGCGAACGGCATCGAGTTCGCTATCCAGCCCCCGAGCGCCAACCTGGATACCGTAGCTATCGCAGGCCGGGCCAAAATGGCTGTCGTCAGAGTTGAATGCCGAAAGTAGCGAATTTAGCGTGCCGGAATGACGCAACTGTCGAATACAGTGGTATGAACATCAAGAAGATTCCCATGGTCGAAGAGAACGGGCCGTGCCCAGGATGTGGACGGCCGTCAACGCGTCGGGTGGTCGACTTCGACCGCCGAACCATCGAAGTGAATTGCTCAGGCAACTGCGGTCGATTCCACATTTCAAAGTCTCGGCTTGACGATGCTCTGGGAGCCGATTCGCGCGGCCGTCCTTAAGAAAGAGCCTGAAACAAGGCCGTTCTCGAATAGCGTGCAGGCGGAGGGCCGGGGGATCGGGCCTCGCGGATTGAGCCGGAGGAGCTTTCAATGCGTCATCGCATAAATGATGTAGTTGATCGATTGTGCTGGGATAACGATCAAGCTACCAGACATCTCAGCCGGATGCAATTCCGTCACGGCTCAGCATCGGGTTCACGCCGTCGATCACTTTTCAGTCGCTCACCCCCAATTTGCTATGATCAAGGCGGTTCAAGAGCACTGGAATGGACGCCCCTCGCATGAAAGCGATCGAACTCATCGGCGATATCGACGAACAACATCGATTGAGAGCCAGCGTACCGGAGGAACTTCCCGCGGGGCCCGTGCGGCTGATCGTCCTCGTTTCCGAGGAAGATGAAGCCGGCACCGTCTGGGCCCATGGCCTTGCCCGAGAGTGGGCGGACGAATTGAGCGACTCACGGCAGGACCTCTACACGCTCGTAGACGGACGCCCCGTTGATGCGACCCGGCCCGAGCGGCTCCCTCAGTGCGTCATGGCATAGGTGATGTAGTTGATGCCGATGCGGATGCCGAGGGCGGAGAACTTTTCGGGATATTTCGGATCGTCGGCGTTTTCCCAGGAGTCGCCTAAATCCATGTTGTGGCAGATGGCCACCATGAGCCGGCCGCGGTCGTCATAGATGCCGCGCCAGCGGGGCGACGTGCCGTCCTTTTCGTATACCCGGTGGCTGTATACGTACTGCATGCCGGGGACCTGGTAGCGGTCGTCCAGGTCGAACACGGTGTGGAAGATGGGGTCGGCGTTCTGGAGTTCCACGATGGCGCGGTCGGGGAACACTTTTTGCATGCTGTTGATGAAGACGGCCCATTCCTGGGTGCCGTGGAAATCGTCGCACATGAAGAACCCGCCGCGCAGAAGGAATTCGCGGAACTTGGCGATCTGGGAATCGGTCAGCTCCCAGTGGCCCACCTCGACGGCATACAGCCACGGATAATTGAACACGTCGTCGTCCTCGTCCAGGTTGATGGGCTGCTCGGCGGAGCGGGTCTGGATGCGCGTGAGACGGCGGACGGCGGCGGCGAGGTGGCGGTCGGAGCGGGGGTAATCGATGGTCCAGTTGGTGTTGCCGTGGGTCCAATCCAAGCCGCGAAACTGCCAGTCGATGGGGATGTGGAAGGTGGGGTACATGAGGCGCGCGAAGGTCCACTCGCCCGGCTGGTTCCAGTCCGGCGGGATGGGAAAATTGTTGTACTCCCAGGCCGGGTATTCGCGAAACGGCCTCTGCGCGCAGAGCGTGCACACCAGCAGGGCGCACGCCGCCGCAGCCGTAAGCAGGCGGCCGGTCCGCATGTAGACCAGTATGTGATGGCGCCACGCGGTTCCGCAAGAAAGCCGGCGAGCCTCGGGTTGGATACACTAATGCTGAGATGAAACAACTCTGCGGTCTACTCGTTTTTGCGGCGGCTCTCCTGGCTCCGGCTCTGCTGAAAGCGGCGCCCAGCCTGTTTGCCGGCCGATGGGATATCACGGTAACCTCGCCAAAAGAATCGTACCCGGACTGGATGGAGCTGGTGGAAAAGGACGGAAAGCCCGAAGTCCGCATCCAGCCGCGCGCTGGAAGCGTGCACCAGGCGGCCGATGTAAAGCTGGATGGGGCGCACCTGGCTCTGACGGTGTCCGCGGCGAGCGCCTTGGCGCCCGCGATCACCTGGGCACTGGATGTGAAGGGCGACAAACTCACCGGCGTTCAGAAACGCGGCGATGCCGTGAGCCAGGTGACGGGAGTGCGCGCGCCCGAATTGAAACGCGAGCCGCCCAAAGCATGGGCCAATCCGGAACCGGTATTCGATGGAAAAGATCTGAACGGATGGGAGCCGACCACTCCTTCCGACAACCAGTGGGTGGCGCGGGACGGAACACTGCTGAACACGCAGAAAGGCGCGAACATCAAGACTACGCGGAAGTTCGACGATTTCAAGCTGCACATCGAATTCAACTGCCCGGATGGCGGCAACAGCGGCGTGTACCTGCGGGGGCGCTATGAGGTCCAGGTGGAGTATGAACCGCTGAGCTTCAATGATGAATTCCACCGGGTGGGGTCGATCTACGGGTTTATCGCTCCGGCGGCCGATCTGCCACGTCAGCCGGGCACATGGGAGAGCTTCGACGTCACGCTGGTGGGACGCATGGTGACGGTGGTTCGCAACGGCGTCACCACGATCGACCACCAGGAGATTCCGGGAATCACCGGCGGCGCCCTGGACTCGAACGAGGCCGAGCCCGGCCCGATCTATATCCAGGGCGATCACACGGGCGGGATGAAGTACCGCAACATCGCGATTTCCGTTCCCAGGCCCTGAGATGGAGAACAGCGAAGGCCGCCGGCCGGGCGGCATCGAAATGAGGGCCGGTTCATGAGTTGGCGCGCCACGGAATTCGAATTCCGACATCGCTTCTGGATCATCTCGGGAACTTTCTGCCTGGGATTCAGTTGCTACATATGGGACCACATGAACATGTCCGTGGCGCTAACGCGCATGATTCTAGGTGGCCTGAATTCACCGCTGGCGATGTGCTGGATACGTGCGATTCTCGCCGTGGGCACCGTGCTCGTCACCCTGGCGGTGCTAGTGCGGTCGTGGGCCGAGGCCTACCTCCACAGCTCAGTGGTCCATGACAGTGAACTGCACTCGGACCGCCTGGTGGCCGATGGGCCTTACCGGCGGGTCCGCAACCCGCTCTACCTGGGGAATATGTTGCTGGCCTTCGGAATGGGGCCGATGGCCAGCCAGACGGGCTTTTTTGTTCTGGTGGCCGCAACGGTCCCGTTTGTCTACCGCTTGATCTTGCGTGAGGAGGCGAGTCTCCTGGAATCGCAGGGTGATGGCTATCGGAGGTATTTCGAGACAGTGCCGCGGCTCTGGCCTTCCTTGCGCCCGCGCGTCCCAGCCGGCGGGGGCCGGCCCAACTGGGTGGATGGCTTCGTCGGCGAAACCTGCATGTGGAGCTTGGCCATTGGAATGGCGGTATTCGATGTGACCCTGCGCCTGGCGCATTTCTGGATCATCATGGGCACCGGCTTCGGGGTATATTTCTTGCAGGCTTGGGTGCGGAAGAGGAGAGCGGGGGGGTAGGCGGGGCGAAAGTTCGGGGACAGTCCTGTCCTATGAGCCGAGGCGGCTCACAACACTCTATGAAAATGGCTGCGGCCGGCGGTAGTGTGGTGTGTGGTTGGTGGCAGCGAGGTCGATAGTGTCACTGAGGCTGTAAAGCCCGCGGGACAGTCTGACCCAGACACGTCAGCACCACACATTGTAGCCCCGCCTTGGAGCGGTGAGCACGCGGAAGAGACTTCCACTTGCGGTGTCCCTGCCCCCGGCCAAGGAGGCAGGATGGCAATTCGAAGACGGACGAACAAAGTAGACATCAACGCTTTGGTGGACCTATACGAGCGATGCGCGGGCATCGATGTCCACAAAGAAACGGTAACGGTTTGCGTGATCCGGCCGGGGACCGACGGTTCGGCGCAGGGTGATGCGTGATCCGGCCGGGGACCGACGGTTCGGCGCAGGGTGAAATGGCCACCTACGGAACCACCACCCGAGAATTGCGTCAACTGAGCCAATGGTTGCAGGAATGCGGCGTGACCCACGCGGTTATGGAATCCACCGGCGTCTACTGGCGGCCGGTGTGGCAGATTCTGGAAACGGGCGGCTTTCGTTTGTTCCTGGCCAACGCCAAACAGGTGCGGAACATGCCAGGGCGGAAGACCGACCAGGCGGACGCGGTATGGCTGGCGACATTGCTGCGCAAGGGGCTGATCAAAGGGAGTTTCATCGCTCCGCCACAGATCCGCGCCCTACGGGATCTGTGCCGCTCACGAGCCAGCCTGGTGCATGATCGAACTCGCGTGGTGCAACGCATCGAGAAGGTGCTGGAAGAGGCCAACATCAAACTGGACACGGTGGCCAGCGACTTGATGGGGGTGGGG
>JBEKSR010000218.1:0-8931 GCA_049516835.1 Bryobacteraceae bacterium
AAGGGAAATTGTCATATTTACATGGGTACATATACCACAGTCTGTGGAATCCCTTCTGGCCGAGGAGTCAATGAGTTAGATCAACTCACAAGACAGTTGCACAGGGGTAAGATCCGTCCGACTACCGTGATTCCTGGCAACACCGATCCGGTACCAAGAATTTGCCCGTCACTAGACCACTTCGCATTCGCGAATATTTCAAGCACTTGGTGCCCCAGTGTGGTCGTTCGACCATCAGCCATGTTCGGAACCGGGCTTGGAAGCACCAAATATACGGCGCCCGGAGAATCCCGGAGATGCTGGATAGCGATTGACTCTTGCTCTTGTGAGAGAATCAGTGCTGGCTGCTGTTAATACAATTTGTCAACGTAGCCTATATTCGTACCGCTGGATTCTCGGTTATCCTGATTGACCACCACAGTGGGCTGTAGCGCTGGGGGCTCATTCTTCTTTTCCGTATCTACCGGCCCCTCCTCCCTGCGCGATTTACCCGACGAATCGCTCTTGCTCTTGCGCGCTGCTTTTGTTGGTGCTGCGTTCTGTTTTGGTGTTGAGTTGTTGTTGGATATCGTAGTAGGAGGAATCGGCGCTGGACTTCCGACATCGGCGGCTTGTGAAGGTATTGAAGCGGCGGCAACCACAGTCGGATGATCTTTCCTGTACTGCGCATCCAGTCTCCACCAGACCAAAAGGCCGCCCAGTGCGAAGATGAAGATGATTCCGCAAGCTGACAAAATCGGGTTCTTGTGGCCCGCGACATCGTAGAACCACTTGAGCCATTCCCACGGATTCCACATACGAATGATCCTGCGCTTCCATCCGACGCGATTCATGGTACACTCCAATCCCGCCGCGCTTAACGCTGTCCTGAACGGGTACCAGCCATTCAGAGCAGTGGCAGCCGACTAGAGTTTTTCGCGCTCGTTTTATCCTACCGCCGTATGCTATCGGTGTCTACGCTAACAATTCCGCCAACCAGAGGCAGTACGCAGCCCACAGGTTCTCCCACTTCTTACTGAAGGCGTTCGTCAGCCGCGTCATGCGGCGCATTTGCATTCTGATCGTGAGGTTCTGGCGCTCGACGTGAGACGTGCAGATCTTGGCTCGGTCGGGATCACCCATGATCGGTTTTGGTAGAGCCTCCACAACGTCAGCCGGCGAATACCCTTGTTCGCCTTCGCGCGGGCTGGCGTAGACTTTGATGAGTTGCGCGAAAAAGTAACTACACCGACGCGAGTTCCTCCAGGCGCCGCAGCACTATGTTGATTCGCGACTGGCTCGCCGCGTCCGGGAGCAAATATCCCGGCAACGCGTCCAGGAACACCGGCGTTCCCAGCAGACCGTTGATCTCGGCACGCACATATACTCGGAGCTCAACGGCTGCCGCCCGCACTTCCGTAACGAGCGCCGGGCGGCCATCGACGACGGAGATCAGATCTTCCAAATCGTGACTTCCGAAGAAGTCCCCCTTCCCGCGGCCCTTGAACGCTTCGAGCTTGGTGGCGATGAAGAACGGGCCTGTGACAATGCGGATTTCGAGGTCGTCCGAGAGCCTTTCCGTGGCCGAAGATTTCATTGCGGCCCGGTACCAGCGGCTGGAAAACCCGAGAATTTTCTCGTCCAGCGGCATCACGTCCAGCGTCGTCCCGTGATGGACCCACCGGCACAGCGGCGCCCCTTCTCTGGTGTCTTCCTGGAACCCCAGCGCGCGCAGCCGATCGCCAAACGCTGCATATTCCGCGTAGGAGGTGATTTCGGCGATCGCATCCACATCGAACGTGGTTCGCGGATCGGCGGCGGCCTCGTCGGTAATGAGGAGGCCCGTTACGGCTCCCCCCACAAAGACGAGTTCCCCAAGCAGCGGGCGCAGGAGACGCGCAGCGGTGATTAACCGCTCACGATTTGAGTCGTTCATTGGCCTCGCGGAGCCGGCGGCACAACTCGGCCTCGGCAACCTTTCGTTCACGAACGCGGCCGTCCCGCAGGGCGTCGGCGAGGGCCAGGTACTCGTAAAAGGATGGGTCGCGCAGAGCCGCGATGGGGGCGGTCTTGTACAGCGGCTCAAACGCGATGCCCCGTTGCTTGCCCTCCGCGTATGGCCAAACGGGACTCGGCTCGTTCCCTTGCGCGATCATGCCGCGAAGCGGTGCGGCGGCGTACGACGTCGGAACCCCGCGGGTGAGTTCGCCCCGTTCGGGCGGAAAAACGTACTTCAGGCCGTGCAGGAGGAATTCTTCGAGCGCACTGAAGTTCGGGCGGTTCTTCCGCTGAGGCCCGTGGAGCAAATGGCTGCCCACAGCGCGCCGCACCGAAGCATGCACCTCAGACGGGCTCATGACCAGCTCCGCGGCAAGTTGGGAGTAAGGAGCGCGATCCGCCTGGGCTGCTACGATCTTGAGCGCCACATACACGTCCTGCGGTTTCAACACCATAACATCCATTCTACATTCGCGAATCGCGAATTGCGAATGCGGCTTCCTACCGCAGCCACTTCAAAAACACCGGCAGCGAGTGCAACTGGTCCCCGTGGTCCGGCGCGGAGTTGCCGGCGTAGCCGACCAGCAGGAACTTGCCGGCGCGGGCCTCGCCGAGCTGCTGCAATCCCATGGGGCCCCACTTCAGCACCGCGCGGCGCCTCAGGCCGAGCTGCGCCAGCAGGTAGTCCGCGGTCTCGGTGGTGCTGGCGTAGGTGCCGGGAAAGATCTCGGAATGCGTCACAATGAGACGCTTTCGTCCGGCGATGGCGTCGCGGGCCAGTTGCAGCCAGATTTCGAGGTTGCCGGTGTCGAGCTTGGATTCGAGCGGGCCGGGTTTGCCGTCCGCGTAGTCCGTATGCATGCCGTCGATGAGCAGCGCCGCATCCACACGGGCGTAGGATTCCGGGGTCTTCAGGATCTGGCGGACGGCGCCGCAACCCGCGCTCCAGCCGCCTAGCATCACGCGGTCGAACTTGATGCCGGCCTTGGTCTCAGCCTCCGCCAGCAGGCGGAGAAAGCGCCGCGGGTCGTCAAACAATCGCGCGTAGATGGCGGAACCCTCGCCCGCCTGAACGCTCACCACGGCCACTTTGTTCTTGGCTGCGGCCACCTCCGACAGCCAGGTTCCGCCGTGAAAGAAGAAGAGGATGGCGCGGCTATGGGCCGGCAGGAACAGCGTTCCGAGGTCCAGCTTCTCACGGCGGCCGGGAGGAGTCTGTTCCTTCAGGCGGGGGTGCGCGCGCGTGTGCTCCACCATGGGAGAAGGGTTCTGCGGCTGCTGCGCGGGCGCCGCGCCCAGCAGCATTGCGCAAGCCAGCAGCAATCGCATGGGAGCGGCCTCAGCGGCTGGTCGTGTGGCCCGACTTCCGCAAGTGGCTGTGGTGGCGGCTGTACAGGAAGTAGATTGCCTGGCCGATGACGAGCCAGACGACCAAGCGCAGCCAGTTGGACCAGCCCAGCGAATACATCATCGCGAAGTTCCAGACGATGCCCAGGATCGGCACCAGCGGGACCAGGGGCGTCTTGAACGGCCTGGGGGCATCGGGGTTCTTCACGCGCATCACCCACACTCCGGCGCACACGATGACGAAGGCGAACAAGGTGCCAATGCTGGTCATGTGTCCCACGATGCTCAAGGGAAGGAACGCGGAGAAGGGCGCGACGAAGAAGAAAAACAGCATGTTGGATCGCCAGGGCGTTTTGAATCTCGGGTGGATATCGGAAAAGACGGCGGGCACCAGGCCGTCGCGGGACATGGAGTAAAACACGCGGGACTGGCCCAGCAGCATCACCAGGATCACGGAGGTGAAGCCGCAAATGATGCCAAACTTCACCAGGTTATTCATCCAGATGTAAGGCGTCTTGTCGATGGCCACCGCTACCGGCGCCGCCACGCCGAGTTGGGTATAGGGGACCATTCCGGTGAGGACGACGGCGAAAAGCACGTACAGCACGGTGCAGATGATCAGCGAGCCGATGATGCCGATGGGCATGTCCTTCTGCGGGTTCTTGGCCTCCTGCGCGGCCGTGGATACGGCGTCGAAGCCGATGTAGGCGAAGAAAATGGTCCCGGCGCCCATCATGATGCCACTCAGTCCGAAGTGACCGAACTCGCCGGTGTTCTTGGGAATGTATGGCACGTAGTTGGCCCGGTTGATGTACATCCAGCCGACTCCGATCAAGGTCGCCACCACCGCCAGCTTGATCACCACGATGATCCCGTTGGTGCGCGCCGATTCCTTGATCCCGATCATGAGCAGCATGGAGATCAGGAACACAATGATCACGGCGGGGATGTTGGCAATGCCTTGCACCACGCTGCCGTCGGGCAGGGTCACCGGCTCGAACGGGCCGGCGATCCATTGTGGTGGCAGATTGATGCCGAATGTATGGAGGAGGGAAACCACGTACGCCGACCAACTGATGGAGACCGTGGACGAGCCGACGGCGTACTCCAGCACCAGGTCCCAGCCGATGATAAAGGCGATCCATTCACCCAGGGTCGTGTAGGCGTAAGTGTAGGCGCTGCCGGCCACGGGAATCATGCAGGAGAATTCGCTGTAACACAGGCCGGCGAGCGCGCAGCCGATGGCGGCCACCACCATGGAAATGGTCACGGCGGGACCGGCGTTTTGCGCGGCGGCAACGCCCGTCAGGGAGAACAGGCCCGCGCCGATGATGGCGCCGATTCCCAGCGCGATCAGGTTGCCCGGACCGAGGGTGCGCTTGAGATGGTGCTTACCGCCTTCCGATTCGGAAATGATGTAGCAAGATAACATATTTTGTGGGGCAGATTGCCAATCTGCGCGCCGGTTGTTTACCGGCGCAACTGGCGGGTTACCAACCCGCCGCAGGTTACCAACCTGCCCCACAGTCTACTGCAAATGCACCGGCTGGGTGAATGCTCCGTTACCCGCGGAATCCCACGCGGCGAAACGGATCCATTTCTTCCCGGTGGCATCGAACGGGATGCGGTAACGATGCGTGGAAAACGGCGCCAGCGCAGTCGCGGAACTGATTTCGCGGCCGGTGGTCTTGCCGTCGCCCCAGACCAGCTCGACGAATTCGGCGGGCCAGGTCCAATCCACGTCGGCGACGAACGTGCGCTTGGCGCCGGCGCCCTGGATGGAGTAATCATGCAGCAGAACCTCGCCCGAAGTCACGAAGAAGTTGCCGGCACGAAGGGCATCGAGCACCGGCATCCAGCCGTCGGAGAACTTCGGCACGCGGTCGAGCCTGACGTAGTTCACGTCCAGTTGCGGGTAGGTCTCGTCTTCCGGCGATTTGGTGTAGGTGTCGCCCTCGGCGATCAAATACTTGGGGCCGGCCCAGTTGTTCATGTCGTCGAGCAGGTCGAGGCAGCGCACCTCGCACAGGCGCTTCTGGGATTGATCGACCGGCAGCGACTGGAAGGATGCGCCCGCGAAGCGGTCGCTGAGGAAGTGCGGTTTGTCCTTGACGGCATCCGGGTAGCCATCGGAACTCTTGGTGCGCGGGTGGGTCTGCCACATGAGGGCGTGCTCATCGTTGAGCAACCGCATCTCGGTTTCGGGGGATGACGTGTGATAGACCTTGCCGTAGGGCGCGATGTCTTCCGAATACGGCTGCTCCGAGGGCGGCGCCTGCGTGGAACCCGGACGGCGGTTCGGAGCGTGCGTGTAGTAGACCGGCTTGGGGAACAGGAACATATAGTGGCCGCCCAGAGTGGCATCGGGCTCTTCGCCGGGAATGATCAGGAAATCGCGATCGGAGAAGCGGGCGCTGCCTTCGAAGTAGACCCGCTGCTCCTCCAGACGGATCTTGCCGGTATCGGTGGGATGAGAATCGGCGTGGAAGTCGCACAGCGCGGCGATATTGATGCCGAGCGACCTGAAGGTGGGAATCCACGATTGCTGGTAGTCGATGGTGCCGGCGTCGGTCAGCGCCTCATTCATATGGAAGTGGAAGTGGCTGACCATCACCTGGTAGCCGGGCATGGGTTTGTAGACGTCGTCGTGGGTGAAGGCCGCCACTGCCTGTTGGGTGGCCTGCGCGTCGCCGGAATCCAGATAGAAGTAGACGGCCATCCGTTGCAGGGTGCCTGGGGGAGCGTTGTAGAGGGCGAAGTTCTCTTCGAACTCGCGCGCCTGGGAGACGCGGTGCTGCCAGACGGCGTCGGAGACACCGTAAGGTTTGAAGGATTCCTCGCGATCGGCCTGGCGCACTCCGACGGCGAAATTAGCCTCGCTATCTTTGCGGTAGTAGTTGTAGCCGAGGTTGGATTCCACTTCGCGCGAAAAGAAGAATTTGTGGGATGCGGGGAAGACGGCCACCGAGCCGGCGCCGCTTTCGACGATCGCCACGCGGCTGCGCGCCTTGAGCGCTACGGGGTCGGTGTTGACGTGGCCGCCGAACAGGTAGTGCTGCCAGCCGCGGGCGACATCGCGCCACACCAGGCGAGTATCGGCGCCAATAGTGAAACCCTTCAGGCCGGCGGCGAACTTGTAGGCCACGGAAGGCGCTTCGGTCTTGGCAATCACCTCCTGGCGAAGCAGGTTAGTGCCGCGGTAAACGGTGTACCGCAAGCCGCCGGTGAAAAGGCCGAGCGCGACGCCGGGGAAGTTGGCTTCCAGGCGGGCGCCATCGGTATCCACCTGGCAGCCGGTGATTTGAAACGCAGCCCAGGCGCGTTGCACCTCCTCGGGTTTGCGGGGCAGATCGACGGCCGCGTTGCCACCGGGACGCCCGGGGACGTTCAGCGGGGCGTCCCAGAACGCGAACCATTTCTGACGTTCGATGATTTCGGGCGTGAACATGCCCAGGGCGCGCAGTGGTACTTCCTGCTGGGCGGAGATGCGCCGCCGGCCGGTCGAGACCTGGTATTCGGGAGTAAGGTTGTGTCCCAGTACGGACCACTTGCCGTTCTTCTCGACGGCCAGTTCCCGCACCACGGGCTGGCCGCCGTCGACCCCCAGCGTGGCGCGCAGCGTCTGGCCGCGCTCGCCCTGCCAGGTCAGTTCCAAGGAACCCGAGCGCATTTCGGCTTTCAATCCGTCGAGCGCTTTATAACCTTGAAACTCGCAATTGAGGGTTTGCGCGCCGGCCAAGGCCGAGAGGAGCAAACCGGAAAACACGATTCTATGCCAGCCCATGTTTGGTTACCGCCTCAGAGTCTATCAAACAATGTCGATCTTCACGAGCAGTTGCCATTGTTCCATGCGTTCCCGCAGGGATCGGGCGGTGGGAGCCTGGGGCAGCAGGCCGGCAATGACGGCCACGGAATCGGCGCCGGAGCGAAGAACCTCGAGGGCATTTTCCAGCGTGATGCCGCCGATGGCGACCAGCGGTTTCTCGACCAGTGCGCGGCAGCGGCGTATCTGTTCCACGCCGACGACGGGATCGGGATGGCGCTTGGAGGCGGTGGGGAACACCGGGCCGAACGCGACGTAATCCACCGGCTCGCCGCCGGCGGCCGAGAGCTGATCGACATTATGGCTGGAAAAGCCGATCACGGCGCCGGGACCGAGGAGTTGGCGTGCGTCGCGCGGCGCGAGATCGTCCTGGCCCACGTGCAGGCCGGCTTCGAGCAGCATGGCGAAATCGGCGCGGTCGTTGACGATGAGTGGCGCGCCGGCCTGGCGGCACAGGCGGGCTACTCGCTTGGCGGATTCGAAGACGTCGCGGCTCCAGTGCAATTTGTGGCGGATTTGCAGGATGCCGGCGCCGCCTTCCAGGAACGCCGCGGCGGCGGTCTCGAGGCTGACGCCGCGCTCGGCGAGCGATTCCGTGTCGAGGATCGGGTAGAGCCGCGGCAAGTTCATGAGGGGCCGTTCGCCCATGATAGCAATGGCAGGCGTGCGCGGTCGCACCGCGCGATGTGGCATAATCTTACTGGAGTCTTACCGATGGAAACCACACGGCTTTCGACCAAGGGCCAGATCATCCTGCCTAAGGGCATCCGCGCTTCCCGGGCGTGGGGGCCGGGCACGGAATTCGAGGTCGAAGAAACCGGTGACGGAATTCTGCTCCGCCCTGCCGCCCATTTCCCCGATACCAATCTCGAAGAGGTGGCCGGCTGTCTGCGGTCCAGGCGCAAATCGAGAACGCCCGCGCAGATGCGTGGTGCCATCGTCCGGGAAGTGATGCGACGCCATGATCGCGGTCGATACTAACGTATTAGTCCGGCTGTTGACTGGCGACCAGCCTGAACAGGAGGCCGCTGCGCGGCGGCTGTTCGCGTCCGAGCCAATCTGGATTGCGAAAACGGTATTGCTCGAAACCGGCTGGGTGCTCCGCGGCCTGTACGGATTCGAGCAGAGTGCGATTCGCGACGCCTTCACGAAATTGCTCGGCCTCAAGAACGTGGTCGCGGAAGATGAATCGTCGTTGGCCGCCGCGCTGGCGATCGCGGCGCACGGAATTGAACTCGCCGACGCGATGCACTTGAGTAGCAGACCGCCGGCCGCCGCATTTGTCTCCTTCGACAAATCCTTCGTCCAGCGCGCGAGGCGCGCGGGGATATCCGGCATCTCCGGCATGGCCGTCAAGGATTGATGCCGTCCCCCTCGACACCGGCGGCGCCATTAGCGCCCGGCAGCCGCGGTTCTCTACGTTGGGCGACCAGCACTAACGACTACACGGGAGTATCTCCGGCCGATGGCTGTCAGAACCCGGACGCGCCCCGCGGCTGTGCAGATCAGGATATTGACAGGAAGCCATTTGTGCCTTACGATTCGAGGTGCTTTCCGTTGCGGCTCCTTAGGTCACTAGCCGCGGAGCCCTTGGCAGGGCGGCATTGCGCCTCTGGCGCAGGGGCCCTGCTCCATGGGAGTGAGTAACGGTCGAGAATTGTTACCGCGGAGCAGGTGACTGGGGGCCCCAGTCTGGCGGGGGAAGAAACAAGGTGATACGCTGGGCGCACCCGTTGTGGCGGCAGTCAAGGCCGATAGCGCAGTGGTGTTTTCAAGCCCGTCGC
>JBEKSR010000219.1:0-4646 GCA_049516835.1 Bryobacteraceae bacterium
TAATCTGGGCGCAAATCTCAAACTGCATTGATTCAGTAACGCTCTGACGTAGCAACCAGTCTACGAACAGCGTCAGGAACTCGCGCGTGCCCGTCGCGAGGGTTTATTTTGCAAGTCCCTCTAAAGTATGCCCCACCGGTGTTCTTCCCAGTTCGGACAACCCCACCGGCGGCAAGACCGCCGGCGCTACGTGATATGATGGCAGATTCGTCCCGGAAAGACCGCCCGGCATGAGGATGCTCACGATTCTCGGTTCGACAGGGTCGATTGGAACCAACACGTTAGACGTTGTCCGGCGCAACCTCCGCCAGTATGGTGTGTACGCCCTGGTGGCCGGCCAGAACGTGGACACCCTGGCTGCCCAGATCCTGGAGTTCCGCCCCAAACTGGCGGTTGTCGCAACTTCCGACGGTTTGGCGCGTCTGTCAGATAGGCTCACAACGGCAGGTCTGGCTGGAAGCGCTTGGCCCGAGTTGCTGTGGGGTGATGCGGCGCGGGTTCAGGCTGTTACCGCTACGGAAGTCGATACGGTGATTTCGGCAATCGTCGGGGTGGCTGGGCTGGAGGCCACATACGAGGCTGTCCGATTGGGCAAACGGGTGGGGCTGGCAAATAAGGAAGTCCTGGTTTCGGGTGGCAAGCTGGTGATGGAGGCGGTGCGAGAGCACGGAGCTTTGTTGGTGCCGGTGGATAGCGAACACAATGGCGCGCACCAGTGCCTTCGCGCGGGCAACCGCCAGGAGGTCACCAAGCTGATCCTCACCGCTTCGGGCGGTCCGTTTCGTAACACGCCCAGGGAGGCCCTGGCATCCGTGACACCGCGGCAGGCGCTCAATCACCCTACCTGGAGGATGGGGAACCGCATCACCATCGACTGCGCCACGCTCATGAACAAAGGTTTTGAGGTCATCGAAGCCTGCTGGCTGTTCGATTTCTCTCCGTCGCAGGTGGAAGTGGTGATCCATCCGCAATCCAGCGTGCATGCCATGATCGAGTACAGCGATGGCAGCGTGCTGGCGCAGATTTGCGCCACGGATATGCGCATGCCCATCCAGTACGCGCTGACTTATCCGGACCGCTTCGAGGCGCCGGTGCCCAAGCTGAACTGGGCGGAAGCGCGGAACTGGGAATTCCTGCCGCCCGATTTTGACAAGTTTCCTCTGCTCAAGCTGGCTTACCAGTGCCAGGAAACCGGCGGGTCCGCCACGTGCACATTGAACGCCGCGGATGAAATCGCGGTAGCAGCATTCTTGCTGGGGAAAATCGGTTTTCTGTCGATATACGAGATTGTATCGGAGACGCTGTCGAAGATGCCGGCCTGTTCTCCGCGGACGGTTGGGGATATCCTGGAGATTGACCGGGAGTCGCGAGCCCTCGCGCGCGAGTTGGTGACGGCCCATGCGGCGGGCCCCGTGAACGCTTGAGTCTATATGCTGTTAGTCGGAGAAAACATACTGTGGCTGCTGGTCCTGATCGGGATCATGATCATGATCCACGAGTTGGGCCATTTTTGGGCGGCCCGCTATTTTGATGTCAAGGTCGAGACCTTCAGCTTTGGGTTCGGCCCGCGCCTATTTGGCTTCCGCCGTGGCGACACGGATTACCGGTTCTCCCTGATTCTGTTCGGCGGCTACGTCAAAATGGCCGGTGAGCAGATCGGCGACGAGCACGCCGGCGATCCCGACAGCTTGCTGGCCAAACCCCGCTGGCAGCGGCTGATCATCTCCTTTGCCGGGCCGTTCATGAATATGGCCCTGGCGGTCGGCCTCCTCACCGGCCTGTTCATGGTGAAGTATCAGAGGGTATCGGACGCCGATATGCAAGCCGTCATCGGCCACGTGATGCCCGATTCACCCGCCGCCAAGGCCGGCATTCAGGATGGCGACCGCATCGTCAAGCTGGGCGCCAAGGAGAACCCCACCTGGGAAGACGTGGGGCTGAAGGAAGTCGAGAGCGCATACCAGCCGATGTTCCTCACCATGGAGCGCAACGGCAAGCGCTTCGACACCACCGTGACGCCCACCATGGGAGAGCGCTCGGGCCTGGGATTTGCCGGCTGGGACGAGCGCGGCCAGGTTCAATTGGGCGAGATCACGCCCCATCTGCCCGCCGACAAGGCCGGGCTCAAGAAGGGCGACCTGCTGATCGCCGTGAACGGGCAGCCGATCCATTCCCTGTTCAAGTTTCAGGAGATCACCCAGAACAGCGGCGGCAAGCCCATCGAGATCGAATTCGAGCGGAATCGCGAAAAGCGCCATATCACGGTGCGGCCGGTCTTCGCCAGTATCGACGGTCCGGAGCGCTGGATGATCGGGGTGATGCCGCAACAGAAACTGAACCTGATCACCACCCGGCTTTCCTTCCCGGACGCCTTTCGTGAATCGCTGCGGCAGAACGGGAAGGGCACCTTGCTGATCGCGCAGTTTCTCAAGGGCGTGGTGGAGCGCCGCATGTCGGCGAAGAACCTCACCGGGCCGATCGGTATTGCCCAACTCTCCGGCGAAGCGGCCCGTGAAGGCCCCTCGGCATTCGTCATTTTGATGTCCATGGTGAGCCTCAACCTCGCCGTTTTCAACCTGCTGCCCATCCCGATTCTCGACGGAGGCGTCATTTTGATGCTGTTCGTCGAAATGGTCATGCAACGAGACCTCAGCCTCAACGTGAAGGAAGCCGTGTTTAAGGTCGGTTTTGTCGCCATTATGGTGATTGTGGCCTTCGCCATTTACAACGACATCTCGCGAATCCTGCCGGCGGGATGAAGAACGCGTGAAGCCTTCGCGGGCGGGCGATCATCTGCTAAGCTGATCCACGGCATGCATTGTACCTGCGTCCGCCAGAGCGATCTGCCGCACACCTCGCAACTACTTGCGGACGTGCTGTATCACCCGGATCGCACGGCGGCCTTTTACCGGCATCCGCTTCGCGATCTCGGCGCTTTCCAGGCCGCCGCGCGCGAAATCCAGTTTTCCGGCGACCGCCGCGCCGCCCTGGTGGCCGCCCTGCGCAAGCGCAATCCGGCGAGCGCCTCTCTCGACCGTCTGGCCCAGCCGGGCACGCTAGCGGTGGCTACGGGCCAGCAGGTGGGGCTGTTCTCCGGCCCGGCATACACGGTCTATAAGGCGCTGCACGCCGCCAAGCTGGCCGAGTGGCTGACGGCCAACGGGCTCCCGGCCGTGCCGGTCTTCTGGCTGGCCACCGAAGACCACGATTTCGCCGAGGTCAGCCACGCCTGGGTCTTCGATTCGGAGCACCGGCCCGTCAAGCTGGAAATGGGGCACCCGGCGAGCGCCCAGCCCGTCGGCGGAGTCGTGCTGGCGGATCCGCCGGTGCGCGAGTTGCGCGCGGCCCTGCGCTCTCTGCCGTTCGGCGACGAGGTGGCCGACCTGGTCGAAGAGACTTACCGCGGCGGCAGCACCATGGGCCAGGCGTTCGGTGAACTGCTCCGCCGCGTGCTGGCGGAGTTCGACATTCTCCAGGTCGATCCCATGCTGCCGGCGTTCCGGGAGCTGGCGGCGCCGGCTCTTCGCGCCGCCCTGGAATCCGCGCCCGAGTTGACCGCCAGCGTCCTGGATCGCAACCAGACGCTCGCGCGCGGCGGATACCACGCGCAAGTGCACGTCGAGGACCACACGTCCTTCGTCTTCTTGCTGGAGAACGGCAAGCGCCTGGCGCTGCGGCGCCACGGGCGGGAGTACACTCTGAACGGCCGCCGCTTCACCACCGGGGAGCTGATGGATCGCGCGGTTTCGCTCTCCCCTAACGCGCTGCTCCGGCCGGTGGTGCAGGATTTCATGCTGCCCACCGTAGCGCTCATCGGCGGTCCGGCGGAGACGGCCTACCTGGCCCAGTCGGAGACCATTTACCGTGCGATGCTGGGACGCATGCCGGTGGCCGTTCCGCGCGCCGGTTTCACCATCCTCGACAAGCGCAGCCAGAAGCTCCTCGACCGCTACGGCCTGGCGCTTCCGGATTTCTTCCATGGAGAAGAGCCGCTGGCCGAGCGCATCTCCGCGAGACTCGTCCCGCCCACACTGACGGAAGCCATGCGCTCGACCGTGGCGGCCGTGGAGGGCGCCGTGGGGCGGCTTCGGGGCGAAATGGCCGGGTTCGATCCCACCCTGGCCATGGCGCTCGACCGCGGCGCGCGCAAGATCCAATACCAGCTCGGCAAGATCGAGCGCAAAGCGGGCCGCGAAGCGCTGCGGCGCGATGCCAGCGCCGCGCGCGACGCGGCATCGCTTTCTAGGCTGATCTATCCGGAGCGCCACCTGCAGGAACGCATCTATTCCATCCTCCCGTTCCTGGCCAAGCACGGTCTGGATCTCCCCGGCCGCATCTACCAGGCCATTCAACTGGACTCCACCGACCACCGCCTGTTGATGATGTAAACCGCCCCCTGACGGGTTGGCAGGCGGAACCGCCTGCCCCACCTTTGCAGCTCTGCAGCTCTGAAGATGCAGGACTTTGTTTTGGTGGCGCAGGCGGTTCCGCCTGCGAAGCGTTGTCGGCTACTGCAGCCTCGGCCGCATCTGTTCGTTGGAAATCAGGCCATCGAAAATGGCCAGCACCTGCTTGCGATAGCTGTATACGCGCCGCAGATTCTCGCGGAAGGTAACTTCAAAATCGTGGGCCGTCAACCACTTGTC
>JBEKSR010000220.1:0-4604 GCA_049516835.1 Bryobacteraceae bacterium
ACGCCACTCGATATACACCGCCGGAATAGCGCAAAAGCGTCTTCGCATGTCTGGTCCATACAACTGAAACATAAATCAGGATTTATGTCTTGGCCAGAAATTATTTAAGTGGCATTGGGCGGAACCGCCTGCCCCACCTGCTCTCACAGGCACCGCTTTGCCACCTCGGCCAGCGCGGCGGTGAACTTCCCAGAACCGTTCAGCGCTTCGGGACGGAGCAGGGAAATGCCGTGCTGGGCGGCGTAGTCGCGGAAAACCACATCGATATCATATAGCGTCTCGACGTGATCGCAGACGAAGCCGATGGGGTCCACCACCACTTCACGGATGCCCCCGGCGGCATAGCGGTCCAGGCAGGATTCCACGGTAGGTCCCAGCCAGCGGTCGGCGGTAAGGCCCTGGCTCTGGTAAGCGAAATCCCAGTCCGTCAACCCGAGGCGCGCCGCCACCGCCGCGGCCGTGGCGCGCGTTTCGCGGTCGTATGGGTCCCCGGGGCGCCCTTTGGGCCCCAGCGCCTTCTCGGGCAAACTGTGCGCCGTGAAGAGAACCTTCCTGCCCCCCGCCAGCGGCTCCAGTTTTTCCGCGAAGGCCTCAACCAGCAGCGGCTGGTCATGGAAGCTCCTGGCCCACACGATCTCCGCCGCCACGCCCGCTTCGCGCCTGGCCTCCTCGGTGCGCCGGATGTAGAGCCCCACGCTCAGCTCCGAAAACTGCGGCGCCATGGCAATGGCGGCGATGCGCTCGAGACCGGCATCGCGCACCTGGTCCATGGTTTCCCGAATGAATGGATGCCAGTTGCGCATGCCGAAAAAGACGGGAATTCCGAGCGTGCGTTCCAGGGCTTCGGCCTGTGCGCGCGTCCACGGCAGCAGCGGAGACGATCCGCCGATGGCTTGGTAACGGCGCTTAACTTCCTCGACGATCTGGGGGGAAGCCGGCCTGCCGCCGCGTACGAACGTCAGGTAGCTTTCGACGTCCGCCAGGCGTTCCGGGGCTCCGTGGGCGAGGAGGAGGACCCCCTGCTTCATGGGCGAAATTCCCGGACCATCTCCACCACGGCCTTGACGTTCTCCACGGGGGTCTCGGGCAGAATGCCGTGGCCGAGGTTAAAGATGTGGCCGGGCCGGACGCCCGTGCGCTTCAGCAGCTCGTGGACCTTAATGCGGAGCTCGTGCAGGGGCGCGAACAGGGCCACCGGGTCGAGGTTGCCCTGAATGGCGGAGCGATAGCTGATGTCCATCCATGCCTGGTCGATATTGATGCGCCAGTCGACCCCCATGACATCGCCGCCGGCGGCGTGGAGCTCGCGGAAGAAACCGGAAGCGCCGGTGCCGAAGTGGATCACGGGAACACCGGTGGAGCGGATGCGCTCGATGAGCGCGCGCGAGTAGGGCGCGGCAAAGCGCACGTAGTCGTCCGAGCCCAGGGTGCCCACCCAGGTGTCGAATACCTGGATGGCGCGCGCCCCGGCGGTCACCTGCAAATGCGCGAACGGCGCCAGCACGTCCACGATCTTGCCCATCAGCCGCCGCCACAAAGTCTCGTCGCTGTACATGAGCTTCTTGGTGCGGATGAAATTGCGCGACGCGCCGCCTTCGATCATGTAGCTGGCCATGGTGAAGGGGGCGCCCACGAAGCCGATGACCGGGACCCTGCCGGCCAGCGCCCGAACCACGTTCTGGATGGCGTGTCCCACGTAGCCGAGGTCGTCGGTGTTGGTGGTGGAGAGCGAATCCACGTCGTCGGAGGTGCGCACGGGGTTGCCGATCACCGGCCCTGCGCCTTTCTCGTAAGACAGCTTGAGGCCCATGGGCTCGACGGGCAGCAGCAGGTCCGCGAAAATGATGGCGGCGTCCACATCCAGTATTTCGACTGGCTGCAGGGTCACGGTGGCGGCCAGGTCCGGCCGCTTGCAGATTTCCAAAATACCGAGCTTGTCGCGGATCTGGCGGTACTGTTTGAGGTACCGGCCCGCCTGCCGCATAAACCACACCGGCTTCACATCCGTCGGGCGGCGCCGGCAGGCGTCCAAAAAACGGCTGGTCATTGGAGCCACGCGCATGGCTGTTCCATCCTGTCTTCGCAAAAGAACACGCGAAATTCCTTGGGCTTGTTCCTCGCCGCCCACGGGCGGCCGTTGACGAAATACGGTTTGGCCCACGCTTCGCTGTCGATGGTGCGGGGCGCGACGACCGAAACCGATACGCTCCCTTGCGCCGGGTATCCCGTGCGCGGATCCATGATATGGGCGTAGATGCGTCCTTCCGCCCGGAAAAACTTCTCGTAGCTGCCGGAAGTGGACATCGACATGTCCTTCAAAAACGCCTCGGCCACGATCCGTCTGGGGCGCCACGGATCTTTGATTTCCACCCGCCAACCCTTCGGCTCGGTGGGAGGAGCACCCATACCATAAATGCTGCTATCCGATCCCGCCACCAAAGCGATCTGGAAGCCTTGTTGTCTCAAAACATCCACCATGCGATCCACGGCGTAGCCCTTGCCGATTCCGCCGGGGTCCAGTTCCACCCCGGAGCGGTCAAACCATACCGTGCCGGCCGCCGCGTCCAGGTGGATGTGCCGGTAGCCCACTTTAGGGAGGGCGGCCGCAACCTCGGCCCGGTGGGGCAGACGGCCGGAGCCCTTGTAGAACCCCCAAACCTTCATCAGCGGGCCCACCGTAATATCGAAAGCCCCTTCGCTCTCGCGGCTGTATGCGACGCAAGCCGAGAGCAACTGAAACAACTCCGGCGACAGCCTGACGGGCTTTTCGGCCGCGTGCCGGTTGACCTCGCTCCATTCGCTGTCGGCCCTGTAATTGGAAAGCATCTCGTCGAGCCGCCGCACCTCGTCGAAGGCGGCGTTCACCGCCGCTTCCATCTTTACCCGGTCATACCCATAAAGGACAACGGAATAGGTCGCGCCCATGGCGTCGCCGCTTTCCTCGAGCCGCAGCAGTTCCGGCTGGTCCGCCGCGAGGGTCCCCGACAGAAACAAAACTACCACAAATTGTTTGAGTTTAGGGCTAATTTTCGGCATGGCTACGAGATTTTTTCGCCCGCTTCAATAGGAATTCGATCCGGGTGTCGGCGTCCGGGTTCTTGTCACGCTCGAAATGCAGTTCCGGAACGCGCCGCAGGCTGAGGCGCGAAGCCAGTTCGTGACGCAAATAATGCCGCGCGTGCTCCAACGCGGCCAAAGACTGGTCCTGTTCGCGTTCATCCCCCCGAACCACGACTTTGACGTGGGCATAGCGCGCGTCGGGGCTTACATGCACCTCGGTCACATCCACGGCCAGCAGCCGGGGGTCGTCCAGTTCGAAGCCGATGATTTCGGCCAACTCCTCGCGGACCGCTTCGGAGACCCTTAATGTCCGCCGTTCATCCATAAAAAAACCGGGGGCCGGGGGCCAGGGGCCGGGGTGAGGCCGTCTCTGGCCCCCCGGGCCCTAACTCAGCCACTCCACCGTGGCCTCGACCAATTCCGCTCCCAGCAGCGCCGCGGCCTCGTCTTCCACCGATTGCAGCACTCTGGCGGCGTGCGCATGGTCCGGGGAAACCGTCACCGCCGCCACCGCCGCGCGCTGCCAGAGGTCCTGGTAATCGATCTCCGCCACCGCCACGTTGAACTTGTGGCGCAGCCGCTCCTTGAGGCTCTGGACCACGTGGCGCTTGTCCTTGAGCGAGTGCGAATCTTCGAGCCGCAGCTCCAGGGTCAGAACGCCGATTACCGCCATGGCATCAGGCGAAAACTTCGGTGGCCACGCGCTCGGTGACGAACGCCTCGATGACGTCGCCCTGCTTGACGTCGGCGTAGTTCTCGAGCGTGATGCCGCACTCCATTCCGCTCTTGACTTCGCCGACGTCGTCCTTGAACCGCCGCAGCGAGCCCACCTTTCCGGTGTACACCACCACGTTGTCGCGCAGCAGCCGCACCTCGGAATCGCGCGTGATGGCGCCATCCTGCACCAGGCATCCGGCCACCGCTCCGACCTTGGAAATGCGGAAGGTCTCGCGCACTTCCGCCTTGCCCTTGTAGACTTCCTTGAACACCGGCTCGAGCAGACCGGTCATGGCGCGCTTCATCTCGTCGGTGAGGTTGTAAATGATGGTGTGCAGGCGGATATCCACTTTTTCCTGCTCGGCCAACGCCGCCGCGTTGCGCTCGGGCCGCACGTTGAACCCGATGATGATGGCGTTCGAGGCCGAGGCCAGCAGCACGTCCGACTCGTTGATGGCGCCGACTCCGGAGTGAATCACGCGCACCTTGACCTTCTCGTTGGACAGCTTCTGGAGCGTCTCGGAAAGCACTTCGGCCGAGCCGCCCACGTCGGTCTTGATGATGATGGGCAGCTCCTTGACCTCGCCGGCTTCCATCTGCTTGTGCAGTTGCTCGAGGGTGAGGCGGCTGGATTTGGCGAGCGCCGCCTCGCGCGCCTTCTGGTCGCGGAAGTTGACGATCTGCTTGGCCTTGGCGGTGTCCGTGACCACCTGGAAATCGTCCCCGGCTTCGGGCAGCGACTCGAGGCCCAGCACCTCGACGGGCATGGAGGGCTCGGCCTTGCGGATTTGCGCGCCGCGGTCGTTCTGCATGGCGCGCACCTTGCC
>JBEKSR010000221.1:0-9725 GCA_049516835.1 Bryobacteraceae bacterium
CGGGAAGCACTTACTTCGGCCTGGGTCGATGCTCAGACGCGCCTTCAGGCTCAGAGTCGGGCTATGTCCAACGTTCTCAATGTGGGGAATGTGGTCAAACAGCTAATTTGGACGCGAGTGATGGGTGTTACAACCGAGTACCCCGAGTTCGCCATAATTGCAAAGGTTTTGCCACCATCAGCATACGGAACATACTGACTGACGATGCCGATGGTTGCAAACCGGTGATCAAAGCCCTGCACGTCAATTTCTAAAACGGGACTACCGCTGTTACCCGGATAGGACGGACAGTCGATAATTATTGAACGCTTCTGCGAATCTTCTCCTGCAACAATTCCTTTACGTAGAAGTGGGCGGTGACTGTCAAACTGTGGCATCTCTTTGAGGCCGAGAGACGTGGGATAGCCCATCACTATTACTTCGTTTCCAATCAAGACATCCTTGAATGTCTTGATGGTTTCCGGGTGAACCGTCACGATGCCTTCGTTTGCCGCTTGCTTTAGGGTGACACCTGAAAGAGGCTTAAGCAATTTCGTACCAGCATCGATTACATTTACACCGATCTTCGCCATAGCCACATCCTCTGATGGATGAGCTTTGATGTTCTCACTTCCCAGAGTTGGCAGATTCACTTCGACCACGTTAGGCGTGGCGTCCGAAAGGTCTGATGAATAGGACACTAGCTGACACTCCGTGTCATAGAACTTGTGAGTATTGGGATCGAACAGTACGTGCTTGGCCGTAACCAAATAAATCGAGATTCCGTTGTCGAAGAAGAATCCAGAGCCGACACTTGATCCGTTTTTGAACGTAATCAAAACAGGCATTGCAAGATTGTCGTCCGGTAACGCACGGAGGGTGTGGGTACGTGCGACCGCTTGGGCAATTAGGGGAGCGACAGCCCCCAACATGAACAGGGCGAGAACGAATGTGATTAGGCGGCGCATGTGCAAGTCCTTCCGAAGCCATTGTAGCGCCATCGCGAAGACAAGGAGAAGAAAAGCCAGTTCAAATCGAAATTCCCAACGATGATTGCCGCCCGCAACGCATCCACGTAATCGGCGGCTTCCTCCGCACGTTTGACGCATTCAGGGCACCACAGCAAGTGCTCTTCCAGGGGCGCAAGTTCGGCTTCGTCTTTCACCATTCCAAGGTGGTACCGCTCAAGGTCGTGATCGGAAATGTGCTCCATGCGAATCGCTGGGCGGATTGAACTGTGAGGCGCTATGGGCCTTCAGCGGCCAAGGAGGGTGCTGGCGGTGTAGTGATGACGGTGATTACAGCGCTTGCAGTGATTACGGGGATTCCACGCTTCGACAGAAATGAAGAGGGCAGGACGCAAGAGCGATCCTGCCCCAAGAAACCGACTCCAAACCGGCCTCATTCCGGCGAAGGCAAATCTCAACGGGCCAAGAGTTTTGGAATGAAATGGAATGAAACTGCGTTTTGGAGGGTCTGTAAGTTATTGAAAATGTGGTGGCCAGGGACGGAATCGAACCGCCGACGCCAGCCTTTTCAGGGCTGCGCTCTACCGACTGAGCTACCTGGCCGGGGAAGTTTCAGTGTAGCAACCCGGCTACGCCTTCTGCAACGCTTCCGAACTCCATCAAATAAACGCCGGGGACCTGCTCCACTGTGCGCGCATAATATTGCGCGGCGCCGCCAATGGCGCTCAGGTAGACGGCGCCGAAATCCTTTAGTGCGGCCAGCGTCTTCGCGCCCATCCCGCCTTTGCCGATTACCGCGCGCACGCCGTAACGCCGGATCACATCGGCTTCGTAAGGCTCTTCCCGGCTGCTGGTGGTGGGGCCGGCGGCTTTCACCGTCCAGTGGCCGCCTTCTCTTAACATCACGGGGCCGCAATGGTAGAGCACGGCGCCGTTCAGGTCCACGGGCGGCGGGCTTTTCATGAGGTAGGCGTGCACGTTGTCGCGGCCGGTGAACATGTCGCCGCGGATCAGCACCACGTCGCCGACTTTCAGCGCGCGCATCTGCGCCTCGGTCAGCGGAGGCGTCAGGATGACCTCACGGCCGGTGAGAGTGAAACCTTCCCCGCGCGCCATGCGCTCGATGGGCCGCGACGGATCGCGGTACAGCCACTTCACAATGGCGCCCGTGGCTGCGTCCAAGCGCACGCCCAGGCGGCGGAAGGCCCAGCAATCGTAGGCCACCGAAACGAAGAAGCTGGCCGGCAGGCGGTTGGCCGCCGCGATCTTGCAGCCGATGAGCGACGCCTTGCCGCCGAATCCCATGGCGCCCACTCCCAGCTTGTTGGCCTCTTCCATGATGTCGGATTCGAGCTTGGCCAGCACGGGGTTGGGGTTCACATCGTCGAGCGTGCGGAAGAGTTGGCCCTTGGCCAGCTCGTAGCCGTGCGCGCGGTCGCTGCCGATGCACACCCCGATGGCCCCGGGCGCGCAGCCTTGCCCCTGCGCCTGCCACACGGCGTGCAGGATGCACTTGCGCACGCCCTCGAGGTTGCGGTCGGCGCGGCCCAGGTGGTCGAGAACGCACGGCACCGAATACTGGATGTTCATGTTCTCGCAGCCGCCGCCCTTGAGGAGCAGCCGGATTTCGATGTCATCCTCTTCCCACTGCTCGAAGTGCAGCACGGGGGTCTCTTCGCCGAGGTTGTTGCCGCTGTTCTTCCCGGTGATGGAATCCACCGAGTTGGGGCGCAGCTTGCCCAGCCGCGTGGCTTCGGCGATGGCCTCGCGGATGGCTTTCCCGATGCGGATCTGGTTCACGCCGACGGGCGTGTGGATCACAAATGTCGGCATGCCGGTGTCCTGGCAGACGGGGCCGGTGTCATCGACCGCCATGTCGATGTTCGAAAGGATAATGTCGAACGCCTGCGCGGACTGCGTGGCCGGCGTTTCGATGTTGGCCGCCAGCGACATCGCGGCGCGCACGTCGGGCGGAAGGTTGGTGGAGGTCTGGGTGATCAGTTCCAAGAGACTGCTGGCTAGGAATTCCATAAAAGTACCTGAGCGCCTCTATTGTATAACCGAGCACGCCGCCTGGAGAGGCGGCGGCAGGTCGGGGACCTGCCCCACCTAATCCAGCTTGAGGCGTACGTCGGCCAGCATGCCGGGGCGGATGGCGGGGATGGTGCTGTTGAATTCCACCAGCACCTGGGCGCCCTTGATCTCTTTGACGTCGCCGGTGATGCCGGGGGTCTGCAGGTCGGGGATCAGGACCAGTGCCGGCTGTCCCTGCCGAAGGCGCTTCAGGATGGGTGGTTGGGGCTCGAGGGCTACTTCGAGGGCGTACGTATCGGTGGCGATCTGGAACAGGTTGTCGCCGAACTCCTGCGCGGACTTGCCGACTTCCCCGTTGCGTCCCACCAGCAGGCCATCCACGGGAGAGTGCACATCGGCGGCCTCGAAAGCGGCCTGCGAATCCTCCAACCGCCGGTTCTCGTCCGCCAGAATCTTCTGCGCCGAGGCCACTTCCTGGAGCGTGCTCTGGACGCGTTCGGCGGTGGCGCGCGCGGCCTTATCCATCACCGTGAACTCGGTCCGCGCGCTGTCGTATTCGCTCTGCGCCTTCTCATAGACGAGCCGCGGCGTAGCGCCCTGGCCGAAGAGCGACTGCTGGCGCGAAAAGGCGGCTTCCGCCCGGTCCATGGCGAAACGGGCGCGTTGCGCTTCGGCGTCCGCGCGCGATTGCTCGAGGCGCGCGCCGGCCACCACGGCCTCGGCCCGGCTGACCCGCTCCTGGGCGTGATCCACGGCCCTGGCGGCCGCCTCCCTGGAGCTTTCCAGACCCTGACTGCCGATGCGCGCCAGTACCTGCCCCTGGTAGATGTCCTGCCCCACGTCCACCAGGAAGGCTTCGATGACGCCGTTGACCTGGGCGCCCACGCCGGCGATGTGCTGCGGGCGAATGGCGCCCGAGAGCGTGACCTGGTTGGCCGGCAGCACGGCTGGGCCGGCCGC
Organism: Bryobacteraceae bacterium; assembly: GCA_049516835.1. Lineage (GTDB taxonomy): Bacteria > Acidobacteriota > Terriglobia > Bryobacterales > Bryobacteraceae > Fen-178. Next base: position 3,942 of record JBEKSR010000221.1, read on the forward strand.
GCGGACCGGAAGAGCCGGCGCCGGACGCCGGTACCGCAGCGAGAGCGCCCCGCCGGCGACACCGGCGAGCACCGCCGCCACCGAGAGCAGCACCCATTTGCCCCGCATACCCAATGATAGAGTAGCATCAATGAAATCTTTTTCCCTCGGGCGGATGACGGGCGTCTTTGGGCGCGTGGGGAACCTGACCTTCGGGGGCGGCGACCCCACCGTGGCGGCGCTCTATGCGGAGCTGGTGACCACGCGGCGCTGGCTGGCGCCGGAAACTTACGGGCTGGTATACGCGCTGGCGCGCATCACGCCAGGCACCAACATGCTGGCGTTCTGCGCCGGCGCGGCCTGGGAGCTGGCGGGATGGGCCGGCGCTCTGCTGGCGGTGCTGGCGGCCGCGGTTCCATCGGCGGCGTGCGTGGTTCTGCTGACTCTGGGCTATGAAGCCTGGAAACAGAACGCGGTGGCCATGGCGGCAATTGCAGGCACGCTGGCAGCGGCCGTGGGGCTGATGGCCACCAGCGCGTGGCAGCTTCTGGCCCCCTCCCTGGCCACCCGCGATTGGCGGCGCATGGCTCGGGCGCTGGCGATGGCGGGGGCGGCGGTGTGGCTTCCACTGCGATTCGGCACGTCGCCGGTCGCGGTCCTCGGCCTGGCCGCGGTGGCTGGTTTTTTGTGGCAGGAGCCAACACCATGAACCCGCTGCTGGTTTTTCTGCTGCTGTTGAAGGCCTCGGCGACTTCCTTCAGCGGCCTCACTTCCCTGCCCGTGGTGCGGCACGATTTCGTCGAGACGCGCCGCCTCATGACGGACCGCCAGCTCAACGCGGCCGTGGCGGCGGGGAGGACGGCGCCGGGGCCGAACGGCCTCTACCTGGTCAGCGTGGGGTATTTCGTGGCGGGCTGGCCGGGGGCCTGCGCCGGCTGCGCGGCGTGCCTCGCGCCGGCGTTTCTGATCATTCCGATCCTGCACTATCTGGGCCGGCGCGCGGAGCGTCCGCGAGTGAAGAGCGCCATCCAGGCGGTGACGTTCGCGGCGGCCGGCCTGGTGATCGAGGCCACGGTCCCCCTGGCGCGCGACGCGCTGACCGGGTGGATCCCGGTGGGGATTGCGGTGGCGAGCTTCTTGTTTCTAGTGCTGACCGGGCGCGCGACGCTGTGGGTGATGGCGGGCGCGGCGCTGGTGGGGCTGCTGGCGCTGCGGTAGCGCGACAAGCTGAAGGCATTGCTGCCGCCGATTCTAGACGGCCCACGCTGGCCTTACGCGATCGAACTTCTGAAACCGCGTACTACTGAGGCTCGCAAAATATGGTGACTGACGAGAGTGTCCCAAGGCGCCGGGGTGCGGGGTGCCGGGGTGCCCTCCGGGCCGGGCCCGGCCCTGCGCCGCGTGGACACCCCGGTCTGTCACCTCGATGAGCACCCGGAAGGTCATTGGACCGCGCTCGGGGTGGGTCACGGGCTTGGACATGACGGCGGGTGGGACCGCCGCAAGCAACGCCAGATTCCATTTGCGGATGGCGGTGAAGACCTCAAGGGCGGCGCGGGCGCCGAAGGCGTCGTACATGGCGGCCCACTTGTCCTGGTCCATGGGCTGGATGACGTGATGGTCCTCGGCCAGGGCCTGGCGCAGGCGGAAGGCGAAGGCCAGTTCCGTGTCGGCGAGATGACAGAGAATCTGGCGGGCGTTCCACTTGCCGGGGGCGCGCGGGCGTTCGACGCCGTCCGGGCCGAGGCGGTCCAACTGAGCGGCCAGGCGTTGGGGTGTGGCGCTGATGACGGGCAGCGGATCCCGATCTCCGAGGTGCGAGGCGTAAGGGTTCATACGGAAATGAAGGTAGCACGGAGAGGCGCGGGGGTTCAAGGCGATGGCTGGGGTTCCCTGAGATGCTTGGGCTTGCGGAGGAGCAGGACCAGCGGGATGATGACCAGGAACACGATGCCCATCATCTGGAACACGGTCAGGAAGCTCAGCACCGACGCCTGTTGTCGCACCACGCCGTAGACCATCGCCATGGCTTGGCGATTGGCGGTCACGGGATCGGCGCCACTCCGCATCAACATCGCCTGAGCCTGGCTCAGCATCCGTTGGGCGGCTGGATCGTAGGGCGTCACATGGGCGGCCAGCACGGATTGGTTGAGTTGGGCGCGCCGCGCCAGCCACGTGGTGACGAACGAGACGCCGACGCTGGAGCCGATGTTCCGCACGACGCTGTAGAGGGCGGTGGCATAGCCGGTCTCGTGCTTGGGGATCGGGTCCATGGTCAGAGTGGTGAGCGGGACGAAGACGAACGACATGCCGAGGCCCTGGCTGAGCTGCCATACCAGGATGTCCCAGGTTCCGGACTGGAGGTTCATGCGGGAAAAGCCCAAGAGGGAAATGCCGCCAATGGTAAAACCGAACGCCAACAGCCAGCGGCCATCCCAGCCCTTGCCGAGCAGGTACCCCACCAGCGGCATGCACAGCGCCGTGCCGATGCCGCGCGGACTGCACCACAGACCCGCAGTGGCGGAGGTCCAGCCGAGCAGGGTCTGCATGAACAGCGGCAAGAGAACCAGGCTGCTGTAAAGCACGAACCCGAGCACCGTCACGAAGAAGATGCCGGCCGCGAAGGTCCTGTATTTCAGCAGCGCCAGGTGAACGATGGGCTGGTCGATCATTAACTCCCGGATGACGAAGCCAACCAGGAGAACAGCGGCGGTTATGGCCAGCGTGACGATGAAGTCCGAACCGAACCAGTCGTCTTCCTGGCCCTTGTCCAGCATGATCTGCAGCGCCCCCATGCCCACGGCCAGCATGCCGAATCCCCAGAAGTCGGCGCGCAGCGAGCCGCGATGCATGTAGGGCGGATCGGTGACGAACATGGAGATCATGATCAGGCTGGCGATCCCGACCGGCAGGTTGATGTAGAAGACCCAGCGCCAGGAATAAGCGTCGGTGATCCACCCGCCCAGGGTGGGGCCGAGTATGGGAGCGGCCACGATCCCCAGCCCAAAGAACGCCATTGCCTTGCCACGCTCTTGAGGGGGATACTCCTCGAGCAGCACCGCCTGGGAAAGCGGCTGGAGCCCACCGCCGGTGATGCCTTGCAGCACGCGAAAGAGAATCAGCATGGGCAGGGACGGCGCGATCCCGCACAGCAGGCTCGACACGGTGAAGCCCGTCACCACCGTCAGCAGCATGCGTTTGCGGCCGAAGTAGTTGGCCAGCCAGCCGCTCATGGGCAGGATGATGGCATTGGCTACCAGGTACGAGGTAAGGACCCAGGTGGCTTCATCCGTGGTAGCCGAGAGGCTCCCCGCGATATGGGGCAGGCTGACGTTGACAACGGAAGTGTCCAGCACCTCCATCACGGCGCTGGAGAGTACAGCGATAGTCACCAGATTCCGGCGGGCTATCATCCTGGGTCAGATCTTAATTCTAAGCGAGTGCGCGGCCAGCGGCAATGCGCTCTTATACTCGGATAGGGAGCTGACTTCGTGAAGGTTCTGCTGATTTCCGCAAACATGCACACCACGAGCATGGCGACCTTCCCCCTGGGACTCGCGTGTGTCGCCGCCGCAACCCGGAGAGCGGGTCATGAGGCGGCTCTGATCGACCTGATGTTCGAGGCGGATCCGATGTCGGCGGTCGGGGATTCGATCGGGAACCTTTGCCCGGATGTCATCGGCATCTCGGTGCGAAACATCGACGATCAAGTCATGGAAAGTCCACAATTCCTCTTGCCCCCGGTCCGAGAGATCGTGGCGACTTGCCGGCGCCTGTCCGTCGCCCCCATCGTCCTGGGCGGAGCTGGGTACAGCATCTTCCCCGAGAGCGCATTGCGTTACCTGGGCGCAGATATGGGAATCCGGGGCGAGGGGGAAGCAGTCTTTCCAGCCGTGCTGGAGCGCATGGCCAGGCGAGCTCCGGTCTCCGGAATGCCCGGACTCTACCTTCCAGGCCAGCCGCCCACTGGCAGGAGCTTTGTAACGAACCTCGACGATCTGCCACTACCCGACGCGAAGCTCTTCATGCCTTCCCTTTCCGGGAGTGCCGACTCCTGGGTTCCAGTCCAAAGCCGCCGAGGCTGTCCCATGGATTGCAGTTTCTGCTCGACCAGCGCGATCGAAGGGCGGCCGATACGAAGGCACTCGCCGCAGGCGATCGCGGAATGGCTGGAGCACCTCGCGGGAAGCGGGTTCCATAACTTCCAGTTCGTTGACAGCATGTTCAACCTTCCGGCCGCCTACGCCAAGGAGCTTTGCCGGAAGATTCTCGAAAGGGGCCTCGACGTCAACCTGTGGTGCCTCATCTACCCCAAGTGGATTGATGGCGAGCTGGCGCACCTGATGGCGCGCGCCGGCTGCCGCGAGGTCAGCCTCGGGTTCGAAAGCGGTTCAAACGGCATGCTGGGGAGGCTCAACAAGAGGTTCGAGGCGGAAGAAGTGAGAGCGGTATCGAGGATGTTCGCCGACGCCGGCATCCAGCGGAGAGGCTTCCTGCTGCTGGGAGGTCCCGGCGAAACGCGGGAGAGCGTGGAGGAGAGCCTGCGGTTCGCCGACTCACTGAATCTGGACGCGTTGAAGGTTACGGTGGGCCTGCGCATTTACCCGGAGACTCCGCTCACCGCCACCGCGCTCGCTGAAGGGGTTATCAAGCCAGAGGACGACCTGCTGTGGCCCAGGTTCTATCTGGCGCCGGGCTTGAGGGACTGGCTGCCGGAGCGGGTTGCGGGGTTTAGGGCGTCGCGGTCCTGGGTAATGTAGGGCGCGGCGGGGACCCCGGTAACGGGCCGTTCCGACCGCCCCACAGGGCAGCCGAGCCGCCTGGGAGCGACTGTGCTTCCCGGGACAACGACACGACCATGCGTGCTCAAGTCTTCAAGTGGCTAGCTCAGTCGGGCCAACTCCCCACCTGGCGTGAGCGGCGTGTCACGGGAGCGATCCTCCAATTCGCCAGATCTGGAGTGCGTTTCCGTGGATTGGCCACTTTCCAGAAAGCTCGTCTTTCTGCCCTGCGGCACAGTTTCCGAGTGCGCCGTGATCCGGCCGGGGTGGACAAATCGGTAAGCGCTGCGCGACGTATCGGTGGAGATCCGGCGTTTGGCGATGCAACTGGCGCTTCCACGGCAGGGTGAACAGAGCGTTATACACCAAGGCCGGGAAGGCCGGTTATCAACGGATGCCCAGTCTGTCGTTACGCGCCGATCAACTCGTGCTGGAGCCATGCTTTGGCGAACTGCCAGTCCCGCCTGACCGTGCGCGGAGAACTCTTCAATACCTCGGCGGTCTCCTCCTCGCTCATCCCCCCGAAATAACGCAACTCAACTACCCTGGCCTGGCGAGGCGCGATTCGGGAGAAGGCAGTGAGGGCGTCATCCAGCGCCAGGATGAAGGCATCGGGCTCGGATGACAGCAGAGGTGCGTCGTCCACGTTGACTTTCACTACTTCACCGCCCCGCTTGTGCGCCCCCCGCGCGCGTGCCGCATCCACCAGGATGTTCCGCATGATCTGAGCGGAGATGGCAAAGAACTGCGCCCGGTGCTGCCAGTCCACGTTCTTCACGTCCACCAGCCGTAGGTAGGCCTCGTTCACCAGGGCGGTGGTCTGGAGCGTGTCGCCGGGGCGCTCGTTGCGCATATACCGCCGTGCGAGGCGGTGCAATTCGCCATATACCAAGGATGTCAATCGGTCCAGCGCCGCCTGGTCGCCGCTGCTCCAAGCCTTTAACAAACCAGTGACTTCCGCCGATTTCGCCAGCTCCATGGCATTGCCCACAAAAAGCCTAACACGGCGATGGCCGCTTTCCCC
>JBEKSR010000222.1:0-4574 GCA_049516835.1 Bryobacteraceae bacterium
TTCTCGCGGCGCAGCGCGTCGGTGTAGTCGTTCTTGATCCTGGCGACGATGTTCATGCGATTCCGGTCGATGGCGGCCTGCAATGAGGCCGCCTGCGCCTGGGCCTGTTTCAGCTTGCCGTAATCCGGATTATAGATGGCGCCCAGGTCCGCGATCTGGCGGTGCAGGTCATTGAGTTTGGCTTGGGTATCGCGGTAGCCCTGGTCGTTGAGCACGTCCGGGAGGGCGTCCGGCGGAGCGTTCTGCGCCAACTCGTATCGCGATTGCTTGTTGATGCGATCGGCGGTGACGGCGGAGAGCTGCTGCTGGATCTGCTGGAGCTTTTCGGTGGCCACGTTGCTGTCGTCACTGGTGAAGATGAGGCCCGAGTGGCGGGCGTAGGTCTGCAGGGCATCCTCGGCGCGCGCCAGCTTTTCGCGCGCATCCCCCAGCTCGCGGCCCAGCCAGTCTCCCATCCGTTGCGTGGTCTTCCACCGGGCTTCCAGATTTTGCTCGATGAACTCGTCGTCCAGGGTATTGGCAAAATCGGCGGCGAGGCGCGGGTCGGTTGAGTCGATGGTCAGCTCGATGACGCGGGTGCGAGGAGTGGAGCGTACCTTCAGACTTCCGGCCGCCTGCAAGAGATGCGCCCGAAGGGGGGACAGGTTCACGGGCGGCGCGATCTTCAGCCACGCGCGCCAGCCGGTCAAGGGCGGCACGGGCTGGGGCCTCTGCTGGCTGGCTTTATAGTTGGGATCGAGCTTCGCGACCACCCGCGTAAGGAGCTCCGCGTTCTGCAGGAGTTTGACCTGCGTCTGCACCTCGGAGGTGTCGTAGGAATTGTCGACGTCGGTCACCGGACTCGACTGCTTCATGTTCATGAAGTCCTCGTTGAGGTTCAGAACTTCCAGCGACGTGGCGGCTCGAAACACCGGTGTTTGGACCGCGGTTACCGCAATGCCCAGCCCGAGGCCCACCAAAGCAAAGACGGTCAACGCAACTTTGTGGCGCCGGAGCATCCGCAGATACTCCATGATCGCCGAATCCGATTCGTCTTCCCGTTCGACGGCGGCCGGGTAACCCGCCGATACGGTTTCCGGCGCGCGTGTCAGGGCCGTGGCCTTAGGTGGTTCGTGAGGTGGATTTAAGTATTCCATGGCATCACTAGATGCGTCCGTATACGGCCGCCAGGGCCAGAACGTCGATGGCCTTATAAGAGAAGGTTCTTGCGGCGCTGTTGGGCACGAACAGGATATCATTCGGCTGAAGCGGCATGTCGGGCGCTTTGCCCGCCATGATGCGCTTCAGGTTCACGGCAATTTCCGTGGGTTGGGAGGAACCAGGCACGGAACGTAGGACCTTTGCTTTTTCGAGAGCCGCGGTCTGGGTCAACCCTCCGGCCAGGGAAAGCACCTGCAAAGCCGAGAGAGTCACATCCTGATTGAGGGGGAAGCCCCCGGGCTTGGTCACGGAACCGACCGCGTAGATTACATCGCCTTTGGATACCGAGATGATATCGCCGGGGAATACGACGATGTTTTGGGCAGGATCGGTGGCGTTGAGAACCGCTTTGACATTGACGGAAGCCACGCTGAATTGGCCGGTGGGGTCGGTCTTGGCGTCCGGCAGCGGGATGGGGCCGCGATCGAGGCTGCGAGTGATTCGGATGACGCTGCCGGCATCGGGACGAAGGCCCCCGGCAAGCGACAGCACCTCAAAGAGCGTCTTACGGCCCACAATCTGCTTGACACCCGCATTGTTGACGGCTCCGAGAATGGAAATCGGCTGGCTGTTAAACTCCGCAATGGTGACGACGACCTGAGGGTCCTTGACAAATCGGGCGAGGCGCCGTTGGATTTGACCTTCGAACTGAGGGATGCTCAAGCCCGCGGCGTGGATTCGGCCGGCGAGGGGCAAGTTGATGTCGCCGCCCAAATCGATACGGAAGATCTTATTGGCAAAGTCGTCGGGCAGGTTTTCGACGGCCAGGGAGAGTTGATCGCCCGGGCCCAGCACATAGTTGGGAGCGGAGGCCGGAGTCGAGCCAGCAATAGGAGGTTGGGCGAACGAGGCGGCAGAGAAGAGGAGAAGAGAGAAGACGGTCAGAGCTGGCTTATTGGCAAACTGCGTCATGGTGGTCTCCGTCCAGTGCGGTTATGCGTTCCGACACGCGCTCGATCAGGGCGTGCAGGTCGCTGAGCTTTTGGTCGATCTCGACAAACCTCCGCTCGACGATCGAGCCCAGGGCATCGGCCTGGCGCATGGCGAGCAGCTCCGACCGTGTGAAATCGGACAGGCTGCGGCTGCCGGCAGCGACGCAGGCGGACATCAGACTCGAGTATTCTTCTGGCGTGACCCGAAAGATCACGAGGCGATTTCTCCGATGGAGCGATGGCATAAGGCTCCTTGCGGTGGACAACGGCCGGCGAGCCGTTCTTATTTTTGGAGGTACAACTGGGCCGAGGGCGCGGTGGCCGAACCGGAGACAGCGCACACCAATTCCCGGTCGATTTCGACGGCGACGGCGCGGTTGAGCAGCTCCACGTTGACGACCACCCGGTAACCGGACTTTTCCCGGGAGAGAATTCCCTCTACGCCCTCCAGGGCGCCCCGGCAAACGCGGACACGCTGCCCCACGCGCACGAAAGGCCAAGGCGACATAGGGAGCCCGGAGGCCACCATCGTGCGGATGGACGCAATCTCCTGGTCGCCAACGGGACAGGGTCTGCCACTGAAGCCGACGATGGAGGTGACACTGGGGGTCTGCAACACGCGGAGCCTTTGTTCGAAACTGAACCGGCAAAAAACATAGCGGGAGAACAGCGGGAACTCGACGGTCTTCGTGCGATCCGACCATCGGCGCCGCGCGCGATAGAGGGGGAGATAACCTTCCAGCGCTTTGGCCCGAAGCTGGTCAGCCACAGCCTTTTCATGCTGCGGCCTGACGGTCAAAGCGTACCAATGCATGGAGGGCGCCGGGCAAGGCTCCGCCGTTGTGGGTCCCATTGTCTATTGAAGATCATCTGCCCCTTGAGCCTGAAAAGGATCAAAGGGCCCATTCATTCCAAATTTGAATTAGGGGTTTATTATATACGTTTCGAATACAGATGCAAGCCATTTTTCGTATCGTGGCCGAAGAATTCAGCAGCCATAGTACTAATCCGCGGCACCTCGCTACGGTGCTGCCAGCGCGTGGCGTAACTGAGTTGCCACACAAGCAGTCAGAGGCGAAGAGAGGACGGCTTTTAGGCTGACAGAGTGTCACCAATTCGTCCGGGGAGTCGACAAAACTCCGGGTGGTCCGAAACTGCTGTAGGGATGCCGGTTATCGGCAACGTCCATGGTGCTTCCGTCCGGACTAACCAAGCGCCAATCCCGATACCAGGCGGCGTGGGTGCTTCTCCCGGCGATGGGGGTGAGCACGTCTTTGCATGACATCGTGATACACCGCACTTTGTCATAAACATTGGGGCGGGCACCGAATCGAAGGATGTAGGCGCTTTCTGACACGAATGGTACTGAGGTCGGCCAAGACCATCAAGAGAGCTTGTGGTCGATGACGTAGCGAACGAGGTCGGATGTGGATGTGAGGCCCAGCTTATTGAGTACCCGGCGCTTGTAGGTGCTGACTGTCTTAGCGCTCAGGTTCAATTCGGCGGCGATCTCGCCGGTACGCGCGCCTGCCGCAACCGCCAGCAGGACCTTGCATTCCTGGGCCGAGAGATTCGCGTGGAGGGCAGTGGACCTGGCGGGGTGGTCAACTCCCCGGCGAATCGACTCATTGAAATACTGCTTGCCCTCGAGGGCACTCTTGATAGCCTTCAGCAGAGTGGAACGGCCGGAGCTCTTGGAGACATAACCCGCGGCGCCGAGTCGCAAGGAACGGGCGGCGTAGAGTGAATCCGCGTGCATGCTCAGCATGAGCACAGCGGCCTCGGGACGGCGGGCGCGGATTTCCTGCAGGACGAAGAAGCCGTCCTTGTCGGGAAGACCGATATCGAGAATCACGAGACGCCAGGGCTGTGCCTCGATTTGAGCCAAGGCGCCTTCGGACGTCCTCGCCTCGCCAAAGGCGAGGTCGCGGTACTCCTGGCTCAGTATCTGCTTCACACCCTGACGGAGGAGCAGATGATCATCGACAATCAGTACGGATAGTTTGTGCGCCTCTCGCATGATTCGTCGAAGGCGGATGGCATTCCCCGGGTACTCCAGAGAGCCCCGCGCTCCATCCCGAGGTATTTGGACCAGCCGCCGCCGTAATACTAGGAGTTCCGAGCCTTAAAGTAAACAAGAATAAAACAGAAAAAGTACTAGTACCAGGAATGTGCGGGGAAGCACGCTATATGACTGCACGACGGCGTGTTATACCGCACTTGGTGGCACATATTCCAGGCGGGGAGGAGCAAAGGATGTAGGCGTCTTCTGACACCGGTTGGTACTATCAGGGCCCCTTTTTGCGTCTCCGGTTCTTCCGGCGGATCTTCCTCTTGGCTGGGTGCGTTTTTCTCCTGGTATCTTCCTGATTTGAATTCGGTTATCTGACGAACTGCGACTGAATGCGTCTGGCTACAGTTTGCCAGTTGGCAGGCTGACTC
>JBEKSR010000223.1:0-4549 GCA_049516835.1 Bryobacteraceae bacterium
ATCTGGAGACGCCGCGCCTCCTGCACCTCGGGATTCTGCTCGTCCACCGCCGAACTCACCACCAGCGCGCGCGCGCCGGCGACGTTGGCGGCCTGGTGGCCTTCGTAGATCCGGGCGCCCATCCCGGCCAGGCGCTCGGTGATGGCGGAAAGCTTCGCGTCGGACCCGCTGATCTGGTATCCGAGGTTGAGCAGCACCTCGGCGATGCCGCTCATCCCGATGCCGCCGATGCCCGTAAAATGCAGGTGCTGTGGACGAAAAAACATTTCCTTATGGTATTGTTTCGGCTTCCGGCGCAACTGTCAATTGAAATTTCGGGCTGCGCCGGCCACCTCCTCCAGAATTTCCGCCGCCCGCCGCGCCGCGCCGGGCCTGGCGAACCGCCGCGCCGCCTCTCCCATCCGCTCCAGCGCCCCCGAAGAACCGGCCAGCTCCGCGACCACGGCAACCAGTTTCCCGCCATTCATCTGGCCATCCGGGACCAGCCGGGCCGCTCCGGCGCGCTCGAGGGCTTCCGCATTTCGGGTCTGGTGATCGTTTGCCGCGAACGGAAACGGCGCCAGGATGGAGGGCTTCCCCGCCGCCGCCAGCTCCGATACCGCGCCCGCGCCCGACCGGCACACCACCAGATCGGCGGCGGCAAAGGCCGCGGGCATATCGGCGATGAATGGCACCACCTCGCCTTCCAGGCCCGACCGGGAAAACTCTTCCCGCAGTTGGTCGAACCCGCCCGGCCCGCTCTGGTGCACCATCCTCACCGGCAGCCCGGCCTTGCGGAAAAGGGGCCAGCTCTCGCTTCCCGCCTGGTTGAGCGTGCGCGACCCCTGGCTGCCGCCCGTGATCAGAAGGTTGAGCGTGCCGCCCCGGGGTTTGGGAACAATGCGAAAAAACTCCTCGCGGACCGGCAGACCGGTGGTTTCCGTCCGCCTCTTGGGGAAATAGGCGGCCGTCTGGGGAAACGAGACCAGCGCCCGCGACACAAACCGCCCGATCGCGCGATTGGTAAATCCGGGAACCGCGTTAGGCTCCATCACCACCACCGGAACCCGTCGCAACAGCGCCGCCATCACCGGCGGCCCGGCGACATAGCCGCCCATGCTGAAAACGGCGGAGGCGTCGCGCACCAGCTTGAGGCAGCCGAGCGTGGTGAAGGGCAACCGAATCAAAGTGGCTAGTTTCTGGCGCAGGCCCACGCGGTTCAGCCCGCCGATATCGATCTTCTTCAACTCGAACCCTTCAGCCGGCACCAGCTTCGCCTCCAAACCGCGATCCGTCCCCACGAAGAACACCCGATGCCCGCGTTGCCGCAATTCTCGCGCCACAGCCAGCGCCGGAATGACGTGGCCGCCGGTGCCGCCACCGGCCATGAGAAAGGGGCCGGATCGGGGGCCGGGGGCCAGGGGCCGGGGGCCGGGGATCGGAGGCTCGCTTCGCTCGCTCATATTCTCTTGGCCAGTGCGTTGCGAAGCGCATACAACTGCTTGCCTAGCACTGCGGCCTGTTCCAGAAGCGCACTCAAATCCTTAGAGGCAAGATATCCCAACCGCGATGCAATCTCCATCTGAGTTTCCACTTCCGCTAGAGAAGCCTGAGCCATGGACACATGATTCAAGTACTCCTTAGTTGAAGCCCGGGTATGCCCTTCGGCAATATTCGAGGGCACGGAAACCGCCGCGCGCCTCACCTGCCCTGTCAGTCCATACAATTCGGACTTCGGCAATGTAGCCGAGACTCGATAAACCGTTTCGACAATATCCATTCCACGCTGCCAAACATGCAGTTCTCGAAAATGGCTGACCTTAGACATCACTCCCAACCTCCACCGTGCCCCTGGCCCCTGGCCCCCGGCCCCTGTTCTCATCCCGCGTTCTCCGCCACATTCATCAGGATTCCCAGTAACGCCAGGGTGCTCAGCAGGGAGCTTCCGCCATAGCTGATCATGGGCAGCGGAATGCCCTTGGTCGGCATCATTCCCAGCACCACGCTCATGTTGATGAATCCCTGGACCACCACCGCCACCGTCGCGCCTAGCGCCAGGTATCGTCCGAAATCGTCGCGCATCCGGAACGCGGCGCGCAGGCCCCGCCAAAAGATCACTCCAAAGCCGAGCAGCAACCCCACCGAACCGGCCAGCCCCAGTTCCTCGGCGACCACCGCGTATATGAAGTCCGTATGCGCTTCCGGCAGGTACAGCAGTTTCTGTCTCCCGTTGGTAAGTCCGAGGCCCACCGGGCCGCCGGCGCCTACCGCGATCTGCGACTGCTCCAACTGGTAGTTGGTATCGCGCGTGACCAGCGACTCTTCCATGCGGCTCCGGATCTTGCCGTGGGGGTCGAACCTGGCGATGATCTTGAATTGGGGATCGAAGAATCGCACCACACGGGCGAGACGGAATGGCTCCGCGAAGATGAAGATCACCACCCCCACAGTCGCCACCGCCGCCGCGATCGCGCAATAGCGCCACTCCAGGCCCGCCACGATAAAGACGGCCGCCGCCGCCGCCCCCAAAACCACCGCGGTGCCGAGATCCGCGACCACCACCGCCAGGATCATGAGCCCCACGGCCAGGGCCGCCGGGATCAGCGTGTACCTCGGATTGTTGATGGCGCGCGCCCTCCACGTCACAAAAAAGGCCAGGAAAATCACCAGCGCCGGCTTAGCCAGCTCGGAGGGCTGCACGCCGACGGCGCTCCCCGCTCGCAGCCACCGGTGATGCGCCGCATCCAGAAAGTAGACCGCCGCCAGCAGCATGAGAGCGACGCTCATCGCGCAGAAGGCCACGGCGGGACTCTGAAATTTGCGGTAGGGAGTCTTCTTGAGGGTCATCATGACGGCAACTGCCACGGCGGCCCACTCCACCTGGCGCAGAACGAAGTGCCAGCTCCAGCCGTAACGCGGGTCGAGCTGGGCCATGATGGACGATGCGCTGTAGAGAATCAGCACGCCGAACGACATCATCGCCAGCACGGTGACGAACAGAATCCAGTCGGTCTTGAGCCGTTGTGCCATATCAATCCTTGGGTCGTAGTTGGTTGACGATTTGTTTGAAAACCTCGCCGCGATGCTCGAAGCTCTTGAACTGGTCGAAGCTGGCGCACGCCGGCGCCAGCAGAATAGTGTCGCCCGGCTGGCTTCCCGCATATGCGTGCGCCACGGCCGCATCCAGCGTTTTGGCATCCACCAGCGGCACGGCGCCGTGCAACTGGCTCGAAATCTTGGCCGCGGCGGCGCCGATGAGCAGAGCCGCGCGCGCCTTGGCCGCGAGCGGCGCGCGCAACGGCGAGTAGTCCAGCCCCTTGTCCTTGCCCCCCAGAATGACCCACAGGCCGCCGGGAAACGCGTCCAGCGCCTTGAGCGTGGCGTCCACGCTGGTGGCCTTCGAATCGTTGTAGAAATCGATGCCGCTCACCGTCCGCACGAACTCCAGCCGGTGCTCGACCGCCTGGAACGTGCGCACGGCGGCCGCGATCGTCTCGCGCTTCACTCCGGCCCGCGCCGCCGCAATCGACGCCGCCAGCACGTTTTCCACGTTGTGGCGCCCGCGTATGGGAATCTCGCGGGCTTCGATAAGCAGGCGGCCATCGAGCACCAGTCTGCCGCCGCACAGGCTCGCTCCGGGCGACACCTCGCGCCGGCTGCTGAACCACTCGACCGTGGCGAGAGTGCGGTCCGCGTATGGCACGCACACCGGGTCCTCGGCATTGAGCACCGCGAAGTCTCCGCTCCGCTGTGTTTCAAACAGCCGGCCCTTGGCGGCCGCATAATTCTGGAACGTGTGGTGGCGGTCGAGGTGGTTCTCGGTCACGTTCAAGGCCAGCCCGATGTGCGCCCGGAACCCGGAAATGGTCTCGAGTTGAAAACTCGAAAGCTCCAGCACGTTCCAGCCATCCGCGCGGGAGCTTTCCACCATGGCGGTCACGGGCGTTCCGATGTTGCCGCCCACCTGCACCGGCACGCCGGCTTGGCGCAGGATGTGGCCCACCAGGCTGGTGGTGGTGGTCTTGCCATTCGATCCCGTGATGCCGATGGTCTCGCCTTTCAGAAACGGAGCGGCGAGTTCCACTTCGCCGATCACCCGCACTCCTCGCTGGCGGGCCTCTACGAGCGGCGGCAGGTCCGCGGGCACATCCGGCGAAAGCACGATCAGGTCGCATCCCTCGAACACTTCCGGCGTCTGCCGCGCGAATGGAATGTCCAGCCGCTCGAGCAGCTCCCGCGCCTCGCCCAGCTCGGCGAGTTCTTCGAGCGATTTCAGATCGGTGGCGCGCGCTACCGCTCCCTGGCGCGCCAGCAACTCCGCCGACGCCATGCCGGACTTCTTCATCCCCACCACCAGCGCCTTGGTCCCATTCAGTTGCATGTCATTCGCCTGGCCCCCGGCCCCCGGCCCCCGGCCCCCGTTCCGTTGCATGTCATCTCAGCTTCAGAGTCGTCAGCGCGAACAGCGCCATCACCAGCCCGGCGATCCAGAAGCGCGCGATGATCTTCGATTCCGCCCACCCCAGCGCCTCGAAATGATGGTGCAGCGGGGCCATCTTGAAGATCCGTT
>JBEKSR010000224.1:0-4389 GCA_049516835.1 Bryobacteraceae bacterium
GGGTTTGGGGCGGAGCCCCAATTCAAAAAACGGTCTTTTCCGCCTGTCCGGCATGCCATTTGGCAAGATCTCCGGGGCTGAATCGGTTTCGTGCCTATTCCCACGGCTTACGCCGTGGGCTATTCTCTTTCGCCCTACGGGCGGCCGATCCTCTGCCACTCGACGCACCTCACTTCACTTTCATCACGAACACCGTCTGGTCGTCGAAGGCCGTGGTTGAGAACTTATCCAGGTCCTCGAAGATCGCGGCGACCAGCTCGCCGGCGGGCTTGTGGCAGCGGGCGCGGACCACCTGCGCCAGGCGGCCGCGGCCGTAGTCGTGGCCGGCGGCGTTCATGTGGTCGGTGATGCCGTCGGAGTAGAGCACGATGGCATCGCCGGGCGCCGCCTGGAACGGGACCTCTTCGTACTCGCGGGCATCCAGCAGGCCGAGCGGAACGCCTTCCACGCGGATTTTGAGGATCTCGCCGCCGCGGCAGATCATGGGGGGCAGGGCGCCGGCGTTGGCCATCACGATCTGGCGCGTGGCCGGGTCCCACGACAGCACGCAGAGCGTGACGTAGCGGGCCTCCACCTTGCGTTCGATGAGCGCGTCGTTGAGCGCTCTCATGAGCTCCGCGGGGCGGCGGCGGCGCGGGGCCAGCGTGCGCAACAGGCCGCTCATCAGGCCGCCATACAGGGCTGCGGCTGCGCCCTTGCCGCTGACGTCCCCGAAGGCCACCACGGTCTGCCGGTCGCGCTGCTCGAAAATGTCGTAGATATCGCCCGAGATGGCGCGCGCCGGGCGCAGGCGCACGGCGGCATCCAGGCCTTCGATTTCCGGCGCGGCGTCCGGCTGCAGGACCTGCTGCAATTCGCGCGCGGCTTCCAGGTCCTCCTCCATTCGGCGCTCGCGCGCGGCCAGCTCCTGATACAGGCGCGCGTTCTCCACGCTGCTGGCCACTTGCGGCGCCAGCAGCGCCAGCGTGCGCACGTGATCCTCGGTGAAGTAGCCGACGCGGTCGCTCTCCAGGTCCATCACGCCCACCACGCGGTCCTGCACGATCAGCGGCACGGCCACTTCGGAGCGGATATCGGGGTGCGAGGCGATGTAGCGCGGGTCCTTGGTGGTGTCGTCGACGCGCACCACCTCGCGCGATTCGGCCGCGGCGCCCGTGAGTCCCTTGCCCAGCGGAACATTGTCGATGTTGACGCGCCGATCGTAGCGGATACTGAAGAGGTGGCGCAGCGCCCTGGCGTCGTAGTCCGCCAGCAGGATGCTGAAAGCGTCGTAATTGATCAGGGTGCGGATGGTGCTGGCGATCTTGCCCAGCAGCTCGTTGAGATCCAGGATGGAAGAGAATTCGCGCGAGATGTTGGCCAGGGTTTTGAGCGTGCGGTTCTGGCGGTCCACGCGGCGGTACAGGCGCGCGTTGTCGATGGCGATGCTCACGCGCGCGGCGATCAGGCGCAGCAGCGCGCGGTCGTATTCCGTGTATGCGTGGAGGCGCGTGGATTGCAGGTCGATCACGCCCACCAGCTTGCCGCGCGCCGTCATGGGGACAGCCATCTCCGTGCGGACCGCGTCCACCGTGTTCAGGTACCGCGGATCGTTGCGCACGTCGCCCACCAACACCGGCTCGCCGCGCGCGGCGGCGGTCCCGGTGATGCCCTCGCCCAGCGCCAGCGCGAGGTCGCGGACCACTTCCTCGCGATGGCCCACGCCGTAGCGGATGCGCAGATCCCGGCGCCGCTCGTTGTAGAGCAGGATTGCGAACAGGTCGTACGGCAGCACCTTCTTGACGATTTCGGCGACGCTGGCGAGCAGATGGTCCAGATCCAGCGTCTGAACCGTGGCCGCCGAGACCTCCAGCAGGAAGTCCAGCAGCTCCGACCTTTCGCGGAACCGGACGGAGGCTTTGCGGGTGGCCTGCATGGCGCGCCTTTCAGGCGGCGGTGGCCTCGACGATCTTCACGCTGGCGCTGGCGCCGATGCGCGTGGCCCCCGCGGCCGTCATGGCCTGGAGGTCCGCCAGCGTGCGAATCCCGCCGGCAGCTTTGATACCCATATCGGGCCCCACCACACTGCGCATCAGCGCTACATCGTGCGCGGTGGCCCCCGACGGGCCGAAACCAGTCGAGGTCTTGACGAAATCCGCACCCGCCAGTTTCGAGAGCGTGCAGGCTATGGCTTTCTGGTTATCGTCGAGCAGCGCCGTCTCGAGGATTACCTTGACGATGGCCCTGGCTTCGTGCGCCGCTTTCACCACTTGCCGAATATCCGACTTGACGGCTTCATGGTCTCCCGAGCGCAGCGCGCCGACGTTGATCACCATGTCGATTTCCTGCGCGCCGTCGCGCAAGGCCACGCCGGTTTCCGCCACCTTGGCTTCGGTCGAGGTGGCGCCCAGCGGGAAACCAACCACGGTGCAAATCCGGACGGGCGACCCCGCCAGTTCGGCGCGCACCAGCGGCACCCAGTAAGGGTTCACGCACACGCTGGCGAAATGGTACTGGCGCGCCTCGCGGCAAACCTTGACGAGGTCGGCGCGCGTGGCTTCGGGCTTGAGAATGGTGTGGTCGATGAGGGATGCGATGGCCGGGTCGATCTTGGTAAGCCGCTCGCTGGCGGAAACACGATCCGCGCCGGCCGCAATGATCTCCCTGGTGTTGCGCGCGCAGGTCTGGGCGCAACGCTGGACGCACCCGGGACACACCTGGTCCGGCAGGTTGAGGCCCTCGCCTTTTCTGGCAACCGCTCCCTCACGGTCGCGGCTTTGTCCCGGAGCCGGCGCGGCGGGAACCACGCGCGCCAGGATTTCTTCGCCAATCTGAGCGACGAGTCGGTCGAGTTCCGCTTGGTTCAAGACGGGTCCTTCCTCAGATATTTCCGCTCGATATCCAGGATCTTCTGCACGCGCGCCTGATGGCGTCCGCCGGCGAACGGGGTCGCGATCCAGGTGCGCAAAACCTCTTCCGCCTGGGTCTGGGTCAAGAGCCGGGCGCCGAGTGTAAGCACATTAGAATCATTATGTTCCCGGCTGTTTCGAGCGGAAGCCTTATCATAGCACAGGGCTGCGCGGATGCCCGGCACCTTGTTCGCCGCGATGGAGGAGCCGATGCCCGCGCCATCGATCACGATGCCGCGGGCAGCCGTGCCGGCGGCCACCAGTTCAGCAACCTTGAGGGCCAGGTCGGGGTAGTCGGCCGGCTTCTCATCATACACACCGACATCCCGCACTTCCAGGCCGAGGCCCTCGAGGATCGGCTTGAGGGCTTCTTTCAAGAGGTAGCCGCCGTGGTCGGCGCCCATGGCGATGGTCTTCTCCGGCGGGGCCAGTGCGGAGAGTTGGTCTTCAGGCAGTTCGACGATCCGCACCCCGCGCCCCTCCGCGATTTCCCGAGCCGACGGCGTCACCAGAGCCCCGATGGGAATCCGGAGCTCGCCGGCGGCCGGAACATCCTGCGCGGTAATTACGCGTTTCATCGCTGTACAACCGTAAGGACCATTGTAATGAACCGACGCCTCCTGTTGCCGGCTTTTCTGATACCCAGCGACTATCTCGCTCGCCTGTTGCACCAGGGTGACATTGGCTGGGGAGTGATGGGCGCCATTTCCCGCACTTCGATCGTATGGATTGGCGCCGTGCTGCTCTACAAGCGCGCCACGGACGTGCCCCACCACCACCAGGGCGATGACCGCGTCCACGGCCACCGCCACATTCCCGAAGGCGAAGTCGGCATGGCGAGCCTGGTGGCGCTGAGCGCCAGCGGAGACCTGAGCGCAGCGTTTCGGGAGTACGATCTCGTATGCCGCGAAGACCACTCCCTTCACCGTGGGGAAGTAGCCATGATGAACCTGCGCTCCGGGCGCATGTTCGAGGCAAACGGCCGCCGGATGCTCCTCCGGCGGCGCAAACCCCGCCGCGGGCCAATCCGGCTGCCGCGCTACCGCGCCTGGATCCGGCGGCAGGAATGCCGCGTATGCGGATCGGCCGGCTCCTTGGGCTACTGGCACGCCCGCGACCTGCGCGCCGTGCAGGACTTTCTAGAGCGCATTTCTCACGGCGTCACACCTCCACCGGCCGAATGGTCTGCGAAAACCTGGGGACTGAACGAATGTGTCGGGGTGCCCGGCGCAGCCGGGCCCCGCGCGCATCCCTCGCCCAACACCGAGGTGCCCTCTGGGCCCGGCGCACCGCCGCGTGGACGCATCCGTCAGTCCCCTGGTTTTCGCCCCTTTACCGAAAACCTCGCTCCCGGGGGTGTGAGAAATGCGCGCTAAGCCCAATGCTGTTCACTTAAGAACATTTCTGTGGTATTCTGTTTTGGAGAGGAACAGGAGGACCGCAGATGGCACGCACGGTTGCAGAACTTCCCTCGGGTTCTCGGATTACCGACTACATCAGC
>JBEKSR010000225.1:0-4374 GCA_049516835.1 Bryobacteraceae bacterium
GTGTTGGTAAAAGGCGTTCATCGCTGTCCTCCAAGCTCACTACCTGGAAGTTTATGCGATGAACGCCTCCCGAGCACCTGCCAGGGATACCAAGGGCAAAGCCCTTGACTAGCTTGCCCTCGAATCATCAAAACAGTGAGAGATTCCGGCCACTCGGTGGACTATCTGTTGAGTTCCCCATGGCCGACTACCGAAGAAGGCTGCCCCATTTTCATCCGGATGGTGCGCACCTGTTTGTGACGTGGCGGTTGCATGGGTCTTTGCCCGTTGCGCCGCCGGATATCATCTATGCGACTCCCGGGCATGCGTTCGCGGCACAGGATCGTGCGCTGGCCCAGGGCCATGGGTGGCTTTGGCTGAGCGATACGCAAGTCGCGCGGCAGGTAGTGGAAGCGATTCGCAGTGGCGAAAGCCGGGAGCGGTTGTATGAGCTGCAGGCTTGGGTCGTCATGCCCAACCACGTGCACATGTTGGTATTGCCGCACGTGGCGTTGGCGAAAATAACACGTTGGATCAAAGGGAGAACGGCCAGAGAGGCAAATCTGTTGTTGGGACGAATGGGTGAGCCGTTCTGGCAGGATGAGAGCTACGATCACTGGGTGAGGAATGAGAGGGAGTTCCACCGGATAGTGGCGTATATCGAAGAGAACCCGGTGTCGGCGGGGCTGGTGGCTACGGCTGAGGATTGGCCATGGTCGAGCGCTACGAGGGCAAGCTAAAGCATGCCCCACCATGGGCAAGCTAAAGCATGCCCCACCTACCGGACCGCGCGGGCACCTTTGCCCTTCATGACCGACTCGACTTCCTTGAGCGTGGCCATGCTGGTGTCGCCCGGGGTGGTCATGGCCATGGCGCCGTGCGCCGCGCCGTACTCGACCGCCTGCTGGGGCGTCTTGCCGGCCAGGAAACCGTAGGCCAGGCCGGAAGCGAAGCTGTCGCCGCCGCCGACCCGGTCGTAGATCTCGAGGTTCTCGCGCAACGGGGCTTCGTAGAATTCGCCGCTGGTCCACAGGATGGCGGCCCAGTCGTTGAGGGAGGCCGTCTTGGCGTTGCGCAGGGTAGTGGCCACGGCCTGGAAATTCGGGTACATCTTGACCACCTCGGCGATCATCTTCTTGAAGTTCGCCGGGTCCAGCTTCGAAATGTGCTCGTCCAGACCGGGGACCTGGAAGCCGAGCGCCGCGGTGAAATCTTCCTCGTTGCCGATCATCACGTCCACCAGCGAGGCGATCTTGCGGTTCACCTCGACCGCGCGGGCCGTGCCTCCCTGCGACTTCCACAGCGAGGGACGGAAGTTCAGATCGTAGGAAATCACCGTGCCCGCCGCGCGAGCCGCCTCCATGGCCTCGATCACGATCTCCGAGGTGGTCGCCGAGAGGGCCGCGAAGATGCCGCCGCAATGGAACCAGCGCACACCCTCGACCTGGAAGAGCTGCTTCCAATCCACGTCGCCGGGCTTGAGCTGGGAAGCCGCGGACCAACCCCGGTCGGAGCAGCCCACTGCCGCGCGCACGCCGAAGCCTTTCTCGGTGAAGTTGAGTCCCACTCGCGCCGCGCGGCCGATGCCGTCGAAGGGCACCCACTTGACGTGTGAGAGATCCACGCCGCCTTGCAGCATGAGGTCCTCGAGCAGACGGCCGACCTCGTTGTCCACGATGGCGGTGAGCACGGTGGTGCGCAGGCCGAAGCAGCGGCGCAGGCCGCGGGCCACGTTGTACTCGCCGCCGCCCTCCCACACCTGGAAGGAGCGCGCGGTCCGGATGCGCCCGTCGCCGGGGTCGAGGCGCAGCATGATTTCGCCCAGCGCGGCCGCGTCCCACTGGCACTGCTCGCGAGGTTTGAGGTTCACGGCCATGGTTACTTTTCTCCCCGGATCTGGCGGATCAGCTCGAGCGTATCCTTCACCTTGGCGGTGATGCCCGCGTAATCGCCCGCTTTGAGGAGTTCCTTGGTGACCAGGTTGGAGCCCATCCCGACGCAGGCCACGCCGGCCCCGAACCAGGCCTTGAGCGAAGCCTCGGTGCTCTCGACGCCGCCGGTGGGCATGATGGAGACCCAGGGGCAGGGGCCTTTGACCGCCTGGACGAACTTGGGGCCGCCGACCTCGCCGCCGGGGAACACCTTCACGATCTCGCAGCCCAGCTCTTCGGCCTGTGAGATCTCGCTGGCGCTGCCGCAACCAGGCGAGTAGGGGATCTTGCGCCGGTTGCAGGCGCGCGCCACCTCGGGGTTGAGAATCGGGCCCACCACGAAGTTGGCGCCACAGTTGATGTAGAGCGAGGCGGTGCCAGGGTCCACGACGGAACCGACGCCGAGAATCATGGCGGGGAGTTCCTTGGCGCAGTACCGCTCGAGCTCGGTGAACACTTCCCAGGCGTGGTCGCCGCGGTTGGTGAACTCGAGCAACGGGCAGCCGCCGGCGAAAACCGCCGCCGCGACCTTCCTGGTGACCTCGATATCGGCGTTGTAGAACACGGGCACCATGCCTGTTTCGATCATCTGATTCAGGACTTTGAGTCTTGCGAATCGTGCCATCTGTGGTTTCCTTGATTGTCTGGGATAACGATCACGCTAACAGACATCTCGGGTGGATGCAATTCACCGCTGCCGGGCGCGTTGTAGAATGAAATGGAGCGATGGCCACGATGCCCACCAGTGAACACGTCGAAATCCATAACGGCGGCTACTACGTCGCCGGGACGCGTATCGGTCTTGACGTTGTGACTTACGACTTCCGGCGCGGGCGGTCTCCGGAAGCCATCTTCGAAGCTTATCCATCCATCGGTTCGCTGGCCAAGGTTTACGGGGCGATCACCTTCATTCTGGAACATCCGGCGGAAATAGATGCTTACCTGAAGGATCAGGAGCGCATTTTCGAGGAGATCAAGGATCGGCATCCGATGCCCCCGGAGATGATAGAACGTTTCGAGCGGCCTCAGGAACGAAAGGCTGGCTAGCGCGGCTTGAGAATCACCTTTCAGGCGGACGCGAATCTCGATCCCGACATGGCGAGGGGTTTGCGACGAAGAGAGCCATCCCTCGATTTCCGGAACGCCGCCGGCATAATTCCCGATGGCACTCCCGATGCGGAGGTTCTGCGTGTCGCCGCCGATGCTGGCCGGGTTCTGGTTACGCGCGATGTCCGAACCATGCGGGTCCACTTCCAGCAGTTCGTCGCAGAACGGGAATCCCCCGGCGTGCTTCTCATTCCGTCATCGCGGTCTACTGGCGCGGCCATCGAAGGAATCCTGATGGTATGGCTCACCTGGGCGCCGGACGATTTGCGCAATCAGGTCCGGTGGTTACGATGACTGCGCCTCGCCGACTGAGCTGGGGGGGCGCGTTCGGTAACTGGTGGGCCAAATCCTCCAAAGGGGGCCGTTCGTGGGTGGCAGCGCAGCGTGATAAGTGTTGGTGTTTCGGGAGGGGCCATGGCCCTAAAACGAATAAATTCGATTTCTGCCTGCAAGCTGCCAATTGGTGTGTTGCTTATCGCATGGGCGCTTCCGGCATTTGGCGACATCGCCGCCGCTGAGCACGCCTACCAAAACGGGGACTATTCCACAGCTTTCAAGGAGTTCCTCCCTTTGGCGGAGCAGGGTTCGGCCCGCGCCCAGTTCCGTGTGGCATACATGTACGACGTTGGCAAGGGTGTGGCCAGGAATAGCGAACAGGCAGTGCGATGGTATCGCGCCGCTGCCGCCAATGGCGAGGCGGCCGCCCAGTACAATCTCGGCCTGATGCTCGCGAACGGAGAGGGTGTCGCCAAGGACTACGACGAGGCCGCGAAGTGGTTTCGATCGGCAGCCAGTCAAGGGGACTCCATGGCGCAGTACGAGCTTGGTCTGCTCTACTTCTCGGGGAATGGCGTTCCGATGAATTATGCCGAGTGGCTCAAATGGCTGCAGTCCTCCGCGCGGCAGGGCTACCTGGCTGCCCAGAAAGAGCTTGGCTTTTGGCTAGACTTCGGGTGCCGGATGAAACGGTTACCGAAATACAGTATCGATTCCAAGAATCAGAGCCTAACCTGCGGTTCGAGTGAAGCGGCGAAGTGGTATCGCTTGGCAGCCCAACAGGGTGACGCCGGGTCACAGCGGGAGCTCGGTCAGATGTGCCTGGAGGGCCGAGGAGTGCCCCAGAGCGATACTGAGGCATTGAAATGGCTCCACATGGCGGCGGATCAAGGGGAGGCAGATGCGCAATTGAGCCTTGCTCGGATGTACAAGGACGGTAGGGGAGTACCGCAAGATTTCATCACTGCCGTCCAAATTAGCGGGCTAACTGCTGGCCGAGGCGAAGGGTGTCGCTGGCGGCCCGCTGGCGATTAGAGGCTGAGTCCCTGATACGCTGGATTGGGTTCGACCAAGAACCAAT
>JBEKSR010000226.1:0-4297 GCA_049516835.1 Bryobacteraceae bacterium
CGGAGCGTCTTTATCGAACCACAGGTGCGTTCTCCCTCGATCCGCGATTGTTGTTGTGTCGTCAATACCGGATTCGCGGCATGGTAGGACGTTACGAAACAGCGAGGCATCGCCTGCGCGGAAAGTTGGCCGTGGAGCCGAACAGATAGATCCTCTCGGGTCGATAAGCCTCGGCTAAGCGCCGAACGATCTCCGCAAGCACTGGTGCGTCGATGCTCGGTGGTTGGTAAGTCTCGATCCCTGATGGGCGGGCGGTAACGACTATGCTCAGCAGAGATCTCACTCGGCGCTTGGAACGGCTGGAAGCTCGTCTCATGCCGGCTAGCAAACCGTGGGCAATCCAAATCCGCTTCGTCTCCCCGGACGGGAGCGTTACTAACGGACCCCGGTACACCAGTCCGGGCGCGGGAGGGCGGCCGACCGGAAGTGCCGGGCTTGCCGGCGACCCGGCTTCGCTGGTCGACAGTATCGCCGAGGACTGGAGCAATGAAGATGATCGTCAGTAGGCTGCAAAGGCTGGAGAAGAGATCCCCAACTCCGGCGCCAGCCCGCTCGGGCTAGTCGGCCGTCGAGTACATTGCGGAATTCATGCGGAATCTGCACCGAGGACGCTGCAACGAGCCAGGTCGGCGCCATGATCGTTAAAAGATCGCCAAGCAAGCATTGCATTCGCTCTGGTTCTCGGATGTGCAATGCCCCATCGGCGCGTTTGGCGCCGAGCGCGACGGCCGTGAGCTGAGTGGAGACGCAAGCGCCAAAAACGCGGCCTCAAACGCGGGATCACGCAAAGATAACGCGAGGATAACGCGGGCAACGGAAACCATGCATTGCGAGTCTTCACTCATCTCGAATGACTGCCGCCACCCGTTCTCACGTTCGCAAAGCCCTGGTTTTTTTGATGGTTGCCGATTGTTTTCGCTGACAGCTAACCAAACCTTTTCCCTTAGTGCGTCCACTGACCCAGGGCTGCGTCTGCGTTATTTTTGCGTTATGCCGAAAAGGAGAGCGTTGATTCCCAGGAGGCCATCAGGCATGCGCATTCCAGCGGTGACAAGGAGTGGATGCCGGCGGCTGTGTTCTCGATGGGCTGGGTCCGCTGAGCCGCGGCGCCTCACAACACACCATGGAAATGGGTGCCGTCGGCGATAGTGTAGTGGGTGACCAGAGGAGGTTTTCGGGACAGGCGACGAAACCACTGCGTAGAATACAAGTAGCCATGTTCGGAAAGACATTGTTCTTCTGCGCCGCCCTGGGTCTGGCCACCCTGGCGCCGGCTCAAACGCCTGCCATGGGCGAGACGTATCGCGCGGACGATTTCAAACTCGTGTATCAAGGCGCGGCCGCGGACCTGTGCGTGGCCCGGGAAGACTACAAGGTGGCGCACATCGCGGCCGGCGACCTGGCCGCCGATATCGAACGTGTCACGGGGCTGAAGCCGCGAGTCAAGGAAAGCGCCGATGGTTTGTCGCTGCACGCCGTTCTGATCGGAACGTTGGGACACAGCGCCATCATCGACACGCTGGTCCGGGGCGGCAAGTTGAATGCCGATGAGATCCGGGGCAAGTGGGAGAGCTTTCTCATGACGGTGGTAGCCGCCCCGGTCCCCGGCGTTCAGGAGGCGCTGGTGATTGCCGGCAGCGACCGGCGCGGCACCGCGTTTGGCGCGTACGACCTCTCGCGGCAGATCGGCGTCTCGCCGTGGTACTGGTGGGCCGACGTTCCGCCGCCACACCGCGATGCCCTGCTCATCCGGTCCGAGCGGTACCGGCAAGGCCCGCCCTCCGTGAAGTACCGCGGCATTTTCATCGACGACGAAGACTGGGGCATCCGTCCGTGGGCCGGCAAACACTTCGATCCCGAGCTGGGCGATATCGGCCCCAAGACGTATGCCCGCGTATTCGAGCTGCTGTTGCGCCTGAAAGCCAATTATCTGTGGCCGGCCATGCACGAGTGCACCCAGGCATTCAATCTCTATCCTCAGAACAAGTTTCTGGCGGACGATTACGCCATTGTGATGGGATCCTCGCACGCCGAGCCGATGCTGCGGAACAACGTGACGGAATGGGATTCGAAGACGCGCGGCCCCTGGGACTACCAGAAGAATCGCGAGGGCGTGCGCCGTTACTGGGATGAGCGGGCGGCGGAAAACGGCCGTTTCGAGAACGTCTACGAAATCGGCATGCGCGGCATACACGACAGCGCCATGCCCGGCAGCGGGACCGTTCCGGAGAAGGTGCAATTAATGGAGCAGATCTTCAAGGACCAGCGCGAAATTCTGGCGAGGCGCGTGAATCCGAACCCCAGCCAGGTTCCGCAGCTCTTTTGCGCTTACAAGGAAGTGCTCCAACTCTACCAGGCCAACCTGCACTTGCCGGACGACGCGATTCTGGGTTGGGCGGACGACAACCACGGCTACATCCGCCAGCTCTCGACGCCCGCCGAGCAGAAGCGCGCGGGAGGGTCCGCCATCTACTACCACGTGTCCTATTGGGGCGCGCCGCACGACTATCTGTGGCTCAGCTCGACGCCGCCTTCCCTGATCTGGGAAGAGATGAGCAAAGCGTTCGACTACCAGACGCGCTCCCTGTGGGTACTCAATGTCGGCGACATCAAGCCGGCGGAGTTGGCGACCGAGTACTTCCTGAGCATGGCTTGGGACATGTCCAAGTTCACGACCGCGAACCAGCGCCAGTTCCTGGTTACGTGGGCGACTCGCGAATTCGGCGCCTCCAGCGCCGCGGCCATCGCCGAGGCGATGACCGAGTATTATCGCCTGGGCTACGCGCGCAAGCCCGAACACATGGGCTGGAACGACAACGACTCCCCGATTTCACGCACGGAATTGACGCCGGTCGGTTATGGCGACGAAGCCCGCCAGCGCCTGGACCGCTATGCCGCTCTCACCCGCGCGGCCGAGGCGATCTACGCCAAGATTTCCGCGGCCCGCAAAGACGCCTTTTACGAGCTGGTTCTGTATCCCGTCCGCGGGGCCGACCTGATGAATCAGAAAATGCTGTATGCGGACCGTAGCTTCCTGTACGCGGCGCAAGGCCGCGCCAGCGCCAACGATTCTGCCAATCGCGTCCGGGCTGCGTTCGCCCGCATCGAGGCGGAGACGGAGTACTTCAACACGACGGTGGCCGGGGGCAAGTGGAACTACATGATGTCCTCGAATCCGCGCAGCCGCGCGGTATTCGACCTGCCCGTGACGGCCGCGGTCACGCCGGTGGCGGGCGCCGGCTGGGGCGTCGCGGTGGAGGGCCACGTTGCGTCCGACACTCTCCCCACTTTCGACGCCTTCACCCGGCAAAAGCACTTCATCGGCATTTTCAAGACTGGTACCACGCCCTTCAACTGGAGTGCGGCGGCGGACGCGGCGTGGGTCCGTCTGAGCCAATTTTCCGGCCGGCTGAACGAAGACGTGCGGCTCTGGGCCGATGTGGACTGGGCCAAGGCTCCCAAAGGCGATGATGTCACGGCGGCGATTACCGTCCGCGGGCCGGGCGCCGAACGTGCCGTCAAGCTGCACCTGTTCAACCCGGCCTCAATCGCCGCCACCGATCTGCCGAAGTTCGCAGAGAGCGGAGGCGTGGTTTCCATGGAAGCCGAGCATTTCACGCGCCGCACGGATCGGGATGGCGCTGGTTGGCGCACTCTTCCGGATCTCGGCCGCACGGGTGATACCGTCGCCGTCTTTCCCACTACAACCCCGAGCATCGACGATCCGGCGAACCTCGAGGCGCACGCCCCCAGCCTGGAATACGACTTCTACGTTTTCCATCCGGGGAAGGCGCGCGTCCTGATCACCGCTCTCCCCACCCAGCGGATTCATGCGGGCCGGCATCTGCGTTATGCCGTGGCCATGGACGATTCTTCTCCCATGGTGGTGAACCTGGAGGACGCGGGCCGCTGGGAAGACAACGTGCTCCGGGCCGCGGTCACCGGCTCGTCGGATGCCGCTGTCGGGAAGCCGGGAAAGCACACGCTCAAGATCTGGATGATGGATCCCGGCGTGGTGCTGGACAAGATTGTCCTGGATTTCGGCGGCCTCAAGCCGTCGTACCTCGACCCGCCGGAGACGAGCCGGGCGCGGTAGAGCGTTGTAGGTCTCCGGCCGGCTTGGGCAAGCTAAAGCATGCCCCACCAAACAAGGCTGATGTACGGTGGTGGGGCAGGCTTTAGCTTGGAGCGCCGGGATAAACCGGCATTGAGTAGCGGATGAGAGAGCCGTACAAGAAAGGCGTAGCGAGCCGTCTTGGCCCCGAGTCATGCGTGGTCAGCCGTAAGGCGGGGCACG
>JBEKSR010000227.1:0-4259 GCA_049516835.1 Bryobacteraceae bacterium
GGTCAGAAATTGAAGTAAGCTGTTCATGGGGGCTGCTCTTCCGAACGAATTTTGTTTCGTCACAAATATTCTATTGGGAATCAGTCCCCACTCAAAACATTTTTTAAACTTTTTGTTTTTGCGGGCTCGGGGGGCAGGATGCGAATTTTGCAAGTCCCTCTTTAGCCTGCCCAGACCACAAGCCACACCGCTCCGCACGCCATCGCCGCCGCGCGCGGCGCAGAGCATCCAGACGCGAATCCAGCGCGGAGCGTGCCAGCGGTTGACGCGCCGCATCAGGGTATGGTCGCGGTGACATCCACAAGAAACATGCGTGAATCAATGTGGTTTTTGCCACGGCACTTGTGCCGCGTGGCACAATCGGACTGATGAAGAAGCTCGACTTCATCTTCTTCGACGCCGGCGGCGGACATCGCGCGGCGGCCAACGCCCTGCAACAGGTGATGGAGCGGCAGCAGCGCCCCTTCGAGATCCGCATGGTGAATTTGCAGGAGCTGCTCGATGCGCTCGACGTCTTCCGCAAGGTCACCGGCTTGCGGCTCGAAGACGTTTACAACCTCATGCTGAAGAAGGGCTGGACGCTCGGGTCGGGACAGCTCACGGCCGGCATGCACCTGGTGATCCGCATGTTTCACGGGCCGCAGGTGCGGGTGCTCGAACAGTTCTGGCGGAAAAGCCGGCCGGACATGGTGGTGTCGCTGGTCCCCAATTTCAACCGCGCGCTGGGCGAGAGCCTGAAGCGCGTGTTGCCCGGTGCGCCTCTGGTGACCATCCTCACCGATCTCGCGGATTACCCGCCGCACTTCTGGATGGAGCGCCAGGATCAGCATTTTATCTGCGGGTCGGACCAGGCCGTGGAACAGGCGCTGGCCCTGGGCCACCCGGAAAGCAAAGTGCACCGCGTTTCGGGCATGATCCTGAACCCGCGGTTCTACGAGATGGAGCCGCTCCGGCCGGCGGAGCGCGCGGAGGCGCGTGCCAGTTTGGGATTCGATCCGGAGCTGCCGGTGGGGCTGGTTCTTTTCGGCGGCCAGGGCGCGGCGGAAATGCTCGAGATCGCCCGGAGCCTGCCGGACCGGCAGCTTCTGTTGATCTGCGGCCACAACCAGAAGCTTGCGTCGCGGCTGGGGGTGCTTCCGCGCCAGGCGCCGGTCTTCATCGAAGGCTTCACCCAGGAAGTGCCGCGCTACATGCAGCTCGCGGATTACTTCATCGGCAAACCGGGGCCGGGCAGCATCAGCGAGGCGGTGGCCATGCGGCTGCCGGTGATTGTGGAGCGTAATGCCTGGACGCTTCCGCAGGAGCGCTACAACGCCGAATGGATTCGCGACCAGGGCGTCGGCGTGGTATTGCCGAACTTCCGGCGGATTGCGCGTGTAGTAGACGAACTGCTCGAGCCCGCCGCCTATGCGCGGTTCCGCGCGGCCACCCAGCGGCTTCACAACCGGGCGGTGTTCGAGATCCCCGACATTCTGGAGAGCATTCTCAAAGAGCAGGAGGGTTCGCTCGAATCCGGCCTGGGTTGCGCCACGCCAGCAGGCCCAGCGCCGCCACCAGCGTGATCGCCAGGCCGGGAGCGAAATAATTCGAGTGGAAGCGGAACTCCACTTCGCCATCTCCGGCGGGGACCACCGCGCCCATCAGAGCGTGATCCACGCGAACCACCGGCAGTTCGCCGCCGTTCAGGGTAGCCCGCCAGCCCGGATACCAGGCGACGCTCAGTTTCAGCAGACTCGGCGAAGCGGCATGATAGCGGATGCGGTACGACTGCTCGTCATAGGAGGCGACGGATGCCGTGGCGGCCGCGTCCTGCCGGATCGGGCTGTGTGGCGCCAGCACCACGGACTGGACCTTGGGATCGAGCGTTTCCAATGCCTGGCGGGACTCTAAGGGGCTGCTTACGTCCGCCACCGCCTGGGGAAAGTAAGCGCGCGGCAGCACTGACGGGTTGGGGTCCAGGCTGCCGGTGGTCATGTTCAGAAAGCGGCTGACATTCAGACCGTCGCGCAGTTTGGAATTCCGCTGCATGACGTCGGTGTATTCGTCGTAGACCGCCGGCTCGAGAGCGAAGTACCCATAGGTGGCTTCGAGTTTCAAGTCGAGCGGGTGATCTTGCGGACCTAGCGCGGCCAGGTGGCGCGGTCCATCGAAACGCGTGAGTGGAGGCTGGCTGGCTGCCACGTGCTGGCGGCCAATCTCTTCATGCGCGCCGTAAAGCTCTTCAAAACTGGCGCGGGCGTAGGCCAGCGGGTTGTCGATCGAGTTCGAGTACCAGACATCGGCGAAGAAGATGGCGGCCACCATGATTCCCAGGTACGGAATGCGCCAGCGCGCGAACAGCCAATTGCCGCCTGCCGCCGCCAACAGCGCCAGTCCGAACGCCACCAGGAACCAGCCCTGGATGGGCGCCCGGAATTTGTTCAGGCCAGGCGCCAGAGCTACCAGCCGGTAAAAACCGCCGGCCGGTCCGAGCATGTACCAGGCCGGTGGGACGATAAGCAGCAGGCCCGGCAGGCGCACCCTGGTCTTCACTGCGCCGAGCGCGGCCAAGGGTAGAAGGAGCAAGCCGGAGTAGAAATAATACTGGGTCATGTCGGACGGGCCTTTGTAGTTGCCCGAGATGGCGCCCAGCCAGTCCGGCGCCAGCAGCGTCATCAGCGCTGGCGCGTGCAGAATTCCTTCCGTGCTGGTGGAATAGTTGGATGCCGCGCGGATCGAGTGGCTGACCAGTTCCAGGCCGGGCAGAATCTGAATGGCCGCGCAGGCCAGTGCGCCTGCCAGCATACCGCCAGCGATGGCCGCGGCGCGAAACCAGCGCCGTCCGTGCCCCCAAAGATCGGCGAGGGCGTACAAGCCCAGTCCCACGAAGCCATATACCGCCGTCTGGGTATAGCCGGCCAGAATCATGGCGCCGCCCGCCATGCCGCCCAGTGCGGTGTAGCGGAGGGCCGCGGAATCGGCCGCGCGCCGGTACGCCAGCAACAGCCACCGGAACCCCGCGGCAGCCGAAAACAGGCCCACGTGCGAGCTATGGCCCGCGAAGAAGCCCGAAAGCCCATAGGCCAGTGCGCCCAATACAGCGGCGGCACGGCTTGCCAAGTGCCTCCAGATCAAGAAGTAAGCGCCCAGGCAAGCCAGGAACGCGTTCAAGGCCAGTTCGAGTTGGATGGAGCGGGGAGCGATGCCAGTCAGAAAGAAAGGCCAATGGGGCGGATACCACGCGCCCACTTCGGGATTGGCCAGAATCGGGTAGCCGGAAAACAGATAGGGCGTCCAGAATGGCAACTTGCCCGAGAGGAGGCGATCGGAGAAATACTTCTGGAGAGGATAGTGCATATCGGCGGCATCCCACTGGATGCTGGCCGAGGGCGACGTCATCGGCGCCCAATAGAAAAGGATCGCGCACGGGGCGATCAGCGCCGGCGCCACCCAAACTGGGACCTCGCGAGAGGGCACGCCCGCCGGCGCTGGCGCCTCTCTGCTCTTCCTCCGTTTCTTCATCGGTGTACCGATCCTAGCACGGGCAGTTCAGCAGCTTCCCTACCACGCCACGGGCTTGCTGTGCCGGTGTTTCCTGCGCTGCTTATGGTGGTGGGAACGGCGCCCAACCCGTATGCATGCGAGCAAGAGGAGCCCGGAAACCAGCGAGATCGCGAGGCCGGAGCCAAAGTGGTTCGAATGGAAGCTAAGAGCGATCTCATTATCTCCCGCGGGCACGATCACACCCATCAACGCGTGATCCACGCGCACGATCGGCAGCGGCTTGCCCGCCACGTCGGCGCGCCACCCTGGGTACCAGGCGACGCTGACTTTCAGGAGGCTCGGCGAAACGGCACGATAGTGGATGCGGTACCACTGCTCGCCAAAGGAGACCACCAGAGCCGCGGCCTCCGGATCCTGCCGGATGAAAGGGTGCGGCGACAGGACCACGCAACTGGCCGCCGGATCGAGCGTTTCCAATGCCCCGCGGGACTCTGCCAGGCTCTTCACGTCGGCCACGGCTTTCGGAAAATAGGCGCGCGGCAGCACCGGGGCATTCTCTTCGATACGGCCGGTGGCAACGTTCAGAAAGCGGCTGACATTCAAACCATCGCGCAGCTTGAGATTGCGCTCCATGGCGTCGAGGTAGTCCTTATTCCAAGTAGCGTTCAAGATGAGACTAATTGTGGTACAATTGGCGCATGTCGAGACCTCGTCGGATCGATGCGGAACTCGTTGCGAAGGCGCGCACCGTGGTCGCGCAAGCCAACGACGCGAAC
>JBEKSR010000228.1:0-4147 GCA_049516835.1 Bryobacteraceae bacterium
AATGGCTGTTTTGGTTCGACTACAATAGAGACACTTGAGCGGAGGATAGGGCTCCGCAGGAATGCGACCCGAGCGCCGACTCAAGCGCCGGAATGGCGGGGGCGGCTTCGGCCGCCCCGGATTTCAAATCAGACCCGCCGATCCATAACTTATTGCGACCGAAAATTGGTCTTGACAATGGGGGCCACTTTCGATTGCCTCGTCGAGGGTAGGCTCCATCGCCACTTTGTCCCCCGAAATCACGATCACGCGCTTGAGTTGGGGGAAGTCTGTGCCTTCCGCCGTTAGGTACAGCGGCACCACATACATAAAGGAATTCTCGATCGGCACCGCGATCAGGTTTCCACGAATGACTCTCGACCCTTTTTGGTCCCAGAGGGTCAACTGCTGGGCGATCGTAGTGTTCTGATCGATCATCGCCTCGATTTGCATCGGACCGTAGATCAGCTTCTCCTTTGGAAGTTGGTAAAAGAGCATCTTCCCGTATTCGGGGAAATCGCACCTGGCGGCCATCCAGGAGATCATATTGTTTCGCTTCTGAGGCGTGAAAGGAGTCATGAGAAGGTACTCGAGCTGGTCGCTGCCGGGGAGCTTCATCAGAATGTAATAGGGCTGCACCGCCGGGCGGCCGATAGCGTGTTGAATCACTCTGCGAAGGCCATCGAGATCGAGGATATCGAGGCGTGGGTCGCGGAACTGGAACGCTCCCTCGATGACTCGAAGCCCGGTACCGAATGACGTGCCCCAGCGTTCGAATCGAGGACACGCCTGCACCGGCAGCCGCACAGGCAGGCGGGAGGAGCAGAGATGAAGAGGCTCCAAAGCAGAATCGCGGAGCTTGAGCATCGCATCATCGGGGGCGTGTTCATCTGTTTCATGCCTGACGGCACCGAACGCCGGGTACGCGGGAGGCGGCTGGCGGAGATGTTGCGCGAAATCGATCAGGGAGTCATCAAGGATGACACACGGGCGGTTCTGGAGTGCGTTTCCGGCAATTAACGCTGCGGCTGTCGGCGACACGGTCGGCCCGGATCGTAGCGCGGGCGTTCTTGTGGAGCGGGTACCGGTACGTGGTGGCGAGCCTGTGGCCGGCGCCGGATAACTCGGGGCAACTCGCAGGATCAAGGGAGCGCGGCTGGGTGTATACTGAACGGCACACGGGAGTCCAAAATGGAAATTTCGGATTCGGTGTACTGGCAGGTCTCCTGATCATGAGAAGACGCGAGTTTGTAGGTACGGTGCTCCTCGGCGGAGCGGCGAGCCGGGCAGGTGTGCCCCAGGGGCCCGCGGACGGCGGCGGCCAGGAAAGGATGACTTGGCCGACCGGAGACGGATACGAGGCGCCGGTGGCCACCGCGGAAAACGAGGTCCGCTGGGTCCAGGTGGACCTGGGATCGTCGCGGAAGATCGACGCGGTGAAGCTCTATCCGAAGTTCAATCCTTCGCCGCCGCGCGGGATCGGTTTCCCGGTTCGCTTCCGGATCGACATCTCCGACGATCCGCAGTTTGCCGCGGCCACGCCGGTCAGCGACCACACCAGCACCGACCTGGCGGATCCCATCGATCGCATCCAGACATTCGCTGCCCACGGGGCCCAGGGCCGGTACGTGCGCGTGACGGCCACCAGGCTCAGAGCCGCTCCCCCGGCGCCCCGGTCCGGCGCCGCTCGGCCGCCGAGCTACCGATTCTCGCTGGCGAAGATGGAGGTGGTTTCCGGTGGACCGGACATCGCCGTGGGGCGGCCTATCGCCGATTCCAGCAAAGGCGAACTGGGCGTGACGCCGCTGACCCGCCCGGCCCGCCCGCAAGGCGAGACCATCGTCACCGACAATCCGGGCAATGTCACGCCCGCCGCGAGCTGGAAGCCGGTTGCCGGCCGGGTGCAGGTTCCACGCGGGGGCGTGCAACTTGAGGCCGGCGTGCTCCGGACGGCTTTCGAGAACAACATCGGGTACCTGCTCAGCTCATTCAGCGTGGCCGAGCTGCTGAAGGACTTTCGCGACCGCGCCGGCAAGCCCAGCCCGCCGGATCTGCCCCCACGGGAGAGATTCTGGCAGGAC
Source organism: Bryobacteraceae bacterium (assembly GCA_049516835.1). GTDB lineage: Bacteria > Acidobacteriota > Terriglobia > Bryobacterales > Bryobacteraceae > Fen-178. Next base: position 2,061 of record JBEKSR010000228.1, read on the forward strand.
GATCTGGCCGGTTCCAATGCCGGCCGGTTCCTCATGGGCGCCGGCAATTCGCTGCGCTGGAGGGAGCATCGCGAACTGCGCGACCGCCTGAACCAGGTGGTCGCCGGAATCGCCGAATGCCGCCAGCCGAACGGCTACATCATGGCTTACCCGGAGGACACGATTTTCTATTCCGAGCGGGGCGCCTACACCCGGGCCTGGCTGACCCACGGCCTGATCGAAGCCGGCTACGCGGGAAACGAGGAGGCGTTTCGCCTGCTGCGCGGCTACTACGACTGGTTCGATCGCTGTGAGTACCTGCCGCGGCTGCTGCGCGGCGCGATTCAGGGCGTCCAGGGCATGATCGCCAACACGCGCATGTATTTCACGCCCGCTGGCAAACCCGAAGACTTGCAGGTGGTGCAGCGGTACTTCCAGGAGAACTACTGGCTGGCGCAGTTGGCGAAGCGCGAGGAGGCGGCCATCTGGCAGTATCCCTACGACCGCCCGCACTGCTACCTGATCACCGACCTGGAAGCCTACATGGACCTTTACCGTGCCACGGGCGAACCGCGGTACCTGGATGCCGTGATGGGCGGCTGGGACCTGTATCACGACAAGTGGGAGCACGTCGGCGGCACCATCGCCATCTGCGAGGGCGGCATCTACCCTCCGGGTTCCTACCGGCTGCAGGCCAAGACCGGCGAGCTCTGCGGCAACGCCTTCTGGTCGTTCTACAGCCAGCGGTTTCACCTGCTCGATCCGGAGCAGGAGAAGTACGTGAACGAGATCGAGAAGTCCATCTACAACGTGGCCCTGGCCAACCAGGTGGGCGCCGAAGGCATCCGCTACACGGCGTACCTGGTGGGCCGCAAGGACCGCAGCTCGCCGGCGGGGAGCGCGGGACGCCCGGGGTTCCGCACCAACACCTGCTGCGAAGGCCAAGGCACCCGGCTGTTGGGCGCCATGCCGGAGTTCATCTACTCCATCGCCGCGGACGGATTGTACGTGAATCTCTTCGCGGCGTCCCGCATTCGATGGCGTTGCGGAGGGCAGACGGTTAACTTGGCCATGGCCACCAAGTTCCCATTACGGCCGGAGGTGGAGCTGCACCTCGCCACGCCCCGCCCCGTGCGCGCCAGAATTCGTGTGCGGGTGCCTTCCTGGGCCGCCAGCCGCATGCCCATCAGGGTGAACGGCGCCACGGTGGCCACGGGAAGTGCGGGGAGTTATGCGGCGCTCGACCGCACGTGGAAAGAGGGCGACACAATCTCCTTCGCGCTGCCCATGGATTTCCGCCTGACCGCCTACACCGGCCAGGAGAGAACCGTGGGCCAGGAGCGATTCGCGCTGGAGTACGGACCCATCCTGCTGGCGCTGGTCGGCGAAACGGACGAAAAGGGCGGGGCGCGCATCCCCATCACCGAGGCGGACTTGCCACGGTTCCTCCAGCCCAAGCCCGGCCGGCCGCTGCACTTCACCATCGGTGGCGACGACAGGCACGAGTACATGCCGTACTGGGAGGTGGCGGACCAGCCATTCACCTGCTATCCGGTGATGGGCTACGCGTGAAGCGGGACAGATGGTCGAACGCCGCGAGGACCTCGGCAACGCCATCGCGCTGAACTCCTCGATGGTGAATGGCGCGCGGCTGATCGGGCCGGCCTCAGCGGGCGTGGTCCCGACCCATGCGACGCCATTCAGCGTCTGGCATTGCAGAGCCTTTCAACAGAAGATCTAACGGTGCTCGCAGACGTAATCGAACCAGGCAGGCGGGAGTGCGAGTGGACGGAGAGCGAGTCGACCGCTGTGAGGGCGCTCACTGGCGCGTTCGAGCAGGAGGTGCGGCGCGCCGGATATCGCTCGATGGCTGAATTCCAGCGACACGGGTTCGGGCCGGCGAGTATGTCTTAGCACCCGGGGCAGACGGCTTGTCTTGGACCTCTGCCGGCGCTAGACTCTCGGCATGAGAGAATACATAGTTCCCACTCTGATTCTCTTGTTCCTGCCATCCGTCTCGGCACAGGTCGTGCCTGCTGGGTGGCAGATCGTCAAAGATTCCAAGAACGATTCCAAGAACGCCTGCCAGATTGCCGTTCCACCGGATT
>JBEKSR010000229.1:0-4115 GCA_049516835.1 Bryobacteraceae bacterium
GCCACCTTCGCCTTGAACCTCGGCGTATACTGCTTTCGCGTCGTCGTCATCGCCCTTCTCCCTCGCGACCGCCGAGTCCGAAATTAACTTATTGCGTGGTCCAAATTCTGGGGGCCATTATAGAGATCCCTCCCACCCCTTCAGGGGAGGACGTGGGACCGCATCAACAAGGACTGAATAAACTTTCCTACGAGGATCGCTCCGCCCATGACTGGTATCGCTTCGTCCTGTCGTTCCCGCCACATCTGGTGCGGGATTATCTCGAAAAGTTCCACGTCACTCCCTGCCAGCGCGTACTCGATCCATTTTGCGGCACCGGCACCACCGTTGTTGAATGCAAGAAGCTAGGCATACCAAGTACAGGCATCGAGGCCAATGCCTTTCCGCATTTCGCGGGACAAGTAAAAGCCGATTGGACTCCCAACAGCGATCGGCTTCTAGAGGCTTCGCAGCAGATAGCGGACGAAGCCCTAGCCCAGCTTGACCGAGATGGTATAGAGGACGACACGTTGTTTCGCGACTGGACGCACAACGAGCGCCCGTCCGTTGGGCTGCGAACGCTCGATCCCGAACTCGAAAAATTGCTGCTGGCTAACTCCGTGAGTCCTCTGCCGCTGCATAAAGTCTTGATACTCCGGGACTCTCTACGACGCCACCAGCGTGAGCCGTACTACAAACACCAACTCCTAGCCCTCGCCAACGCGCTCACGTTCTCCATCAGCAACTTGCATTTCGGCCCGGAGGTAGGCGTAAGCCAACCAAAGGGGGACGCCCCGGTGGTCGTGACTTGGCTTGACAAAGTGCATCAGATGGCGAGCGACCTTCGCGGTCTCGCCCGTTTGAAGGATACCCCTGCCATCATTCATTGCGCCGACGCACGCCAGATTCCGCAGGTGATCGAACCTAATTCCATTGACGCGGTTATCACTTCGCCGCCCTACCCTAACGAGAAGGATTATACACGCACAACGCGCCTTGAGTCCGTCATGCTTGGATTCGTCAACAGCAAGGCCGACCTGCAAGCCATAAAACGCAGCCTCGTACGTTCCAACACGCGAGGGGTCTACAAGAGCGACGACGATGACAAATGGGTACAGCATCATCCCGAGATTCAGCGCATCGCCGAGACGATAGAAGCCCGCCGCATCGAGTTGGGCAAGACCTCCGGCTTCGAACGCCTATACGGTAGGGTGACCAAGCTTTACTTCGGCGGCATGACCCGGCACCTCGCCGACCTCCGCACCGTCCTTCGCCCCGGCGCGCAGCTCGCTTACGTCGTCGGCGATCAAGCTTCCTACCTGCGTATCATGATCCGCACTGGCCAACTTCTGGCCGACATCGCGCAGTCGTTGGGCTATGAGGTTATCAATATTGACCTGTTCCGTACCCGCCTCGCCACGGCAACCAGGGAGCAGCTCAGGGAGGAAGTGGTGGTCCTTCGCTGGCCCGGTAGAGGCGCCAATGCGGAGACCAGCCGGTGACCGCCGTGAATCGCTACAGCAAAATTATTGAGCGCATTTTCTTCCGCTACTACCAGGAGGGCGCGACGGAGGTGCAGTTCGAGCGTACCGATCTTGAGACAGTCGCCGCCGAGCTAAACATCAAGCTGCCTAAGAACCTTGGCGATGTAGTGTACAGCTTCCGCTATCGGACCATCCTGCCCGAAAGCGTGAGGAAGAAGGCACCGGATGGGCAAACATGGATCATCCGGTCCGCAGGCAGAGCCATCTACAAGTTTGTCTCCATTCCCGACCGCCCTATAGTTCCCAATTCCATGTTGGCGGAAACCAAAGTGCCAGACGCCACGCCGGGAATCGTCGCCCGATACAAGCTCAACGACGAGCAGGCCCTATTGGCAAGGGTGCGTTACAACCGGCTCATCGACATTTTCACTGGCGTCACCTGCTACTCCCTCCAAAACCATCTGCGCACCACGGTGGCCGAAATGGGTCAGGTCGAGACTGATGAGATTTACGTAGGCATTGACCGTCGGGGCGTGCAGTACGTTTTCCCGGTGCAAGCTAAGGGTGGGACCGACAAGCTCAGCATCGTCCAGATCGAGCAGGATTTCGCCGTATGCGCCCACAAGTTCCCCGACCTTATTTGTCGATCCATTGCCGCGCAGTTCATAGAGGATGCTGTTATTGCTCTCTTTAGTTTTGAAATCAGTGTAGACGGCGTAGCCCTCATCGACGAAAAGCACTATCGCTTTGTCGAGCCAGACCAGGTGTCGGCAGAGGACTTGCAGATCTACCGGGGCCGATCCGAATAGCCTGCCCATCCCCGGACCCGCTCAGGGCTCGCGCCGGGGATGGGTTAGCGCATGACCGAATCTCCCTGGCCAGCACGAATCACATAAAATAAGTGCATGCTGCCAACCGGCCTCACGGAACGCATCGCCGCGCTTCTCGGTCCGCTGGGCTATCTCGACCAGCCCGAGGACCTCGCGCTCTACGAATACGACGGCGGCGTCGAAAAACATCGGCCGGACCTGGTCGTGTTTCCCCGCTCCACCGAAGATGTCGCCGCCATCGTCAAGATCGCGCGCGAATTCCAGGTTCCGGTTACCGGGCGCGGCGCGGGAACGGGGCTTTCGGGCGGGGCCATCCCGCGCGAGGGCGGCATCCTGGTGGCCTTTGCGCGCATGAACCGCATTCTGGAAGTCGATCTCGAGAATGAGCGCGCGGTGGTTGAGCCGGGGGTGGTCAACCTGGATATCACGCTGGCCGCCGAGAGCCGCGGCTATTTCTTCGCTCCCGATCCCTCCAGCCAGAAGGCGTGCACCATCGGCGGCAACATCGCCGAAAACGCTGGCGGGCCGCACACGCTGGCCTACGGGGTCACCACCAACCACGTCCTCGGACTCGAGCTGGTCCTGCCCGACGGAACCGTGGTCGAAACCGGCGGCAAGGCGCCGGACCTGCCCGGCTACGACCTTACGGGCCTGCTCACCGGCTCGGAAGGCACCATGGCGCTGGTCACCAAGGCCACCGTGCGGCTGATGCGCAAGCCCGAGGCGGTGAAGACCGCCCTGGCCGTCTACGAATCCAACGAGGACGCCGGCCGAACCGTCGCCGAGATCACCGCCCGCGGCATCACGCCGGTGGCCGTCGAGATGCTCGATGGCGTGATGCTCCGCATGGTGGAAGAAGCCACCCACGCCGGCTACCCCATGGACGCCGCGGCCGTTCTGCTCATCGAGTTGGAGGGCCTCCATGAGGCGGTCGAAGAGCAGGTGGAGCAGATCCGCGAGGCCTGCCTTCTGTGCGGCGCGCGCGAATTCCGCGTGGCGCGGACCGCCGAGGAGCGCGACCTGCTCTGGAAAGGCCGCAAGAACGCTTTCGGCGCCGTGGGCCGCGTCAGCCCCACGTATTACGTGAACGACGGCGTAGTGCCCCGCACCAAGATCGCGCCCACCCTCCGCTTCATCAGCGAGGTGGCCCGCAGGCGCGGCGTTACCATCAGCAACATCTTCCACGCCGGCGACGGCAACATGCACCCTATCATCCTGTTCAACCCCCGCATACCGGGCGATCTCGAAAAGGCGCGCGCCGCCGGTGAAGAGATCCTCACGTATTGCATCGAAGCCGGCGGCTCGATCACCGGCGAGCACGGCGTCGGCATGGAAAAGAACGAGCTGATGGCCAAGCTGTTCACGCCCGAATCGCTGGAGATGATCCGGAAGCTGAAGGTGCTGTTCGACCCGGACAACCGGCTGAACCCGGGCAAAATGCTCCCCACCGGGCGGGGATGCGCGGAGATTCGACAGCCCGCGCCGGCCGCCGGTTCGCCGTTGTGCTAGCGGCTTCCTCCGGTCAGCTCACTACTGCCTGGTGGCTTACTGGACGGATTGCGGTGCCGCCAGGGCGTCCACCAGAGGTGGACCCCGCCGAATAAGGCGACCAAGCTGACGCCCATCATGAGAATCACTTTGAGGGCGGCCATTTGCAGACACCTGGTTGGCAGCATAGCACGGCTGATCGCTGACCGCTGAGCGACTGTAAGAAAATAAGTGTGGCAATTAAACCATTTTTGGCCTAGAATGTTCTTGTGGCCAGCGAGGGTGAGATCAAGCAGCGTTTCTCCCAGTTGGAGGCGTGGCTGGATGAACGCGC
>JBEKSR010000230.1:0-3956 GCA_049516835.1 Bryobacteraceae bacterium
TGAACGATTCGCCCAGGTAGACGCGTTTGACCTCGGGGTCGCGCCCCAGGGCCTCGGGACTGCCCGCGCGGAAGATCCGCCCATTGTTGATGATGTAGGCCCGGTCGGTCACCAGCAGGGTCTCGCGGACGTTGTGGTCGGTCACCAGGATGCCGATGCCGGCCCGCTTCAGGTCGAAGATGATGCGCTGCAGCTCCAGCACCTGGATGGGGTCGATGCCGGAGAAGGGCTCGTCCAGCAGCAGGAAACTGGGGCTGATGACCAGCGAGCGCGCGATTTCCACGCGGCGCCGCTCGCCGCCCGAGAGCATGTAGCCATGGCTGCGGCGCACTTTCTCGAGGCCCAGTTGCTCGATGAGCTGCTCCATGGTTTCGCGGCGCTCGCGCGAGCGCAGGGGCAGCGTTTCGAGAATGGCCATCAGGTTCTCTTCCACCGTGAGCTTGCGGAAGATGGAAGCCTCCTGCGGCAGGTAGCTGATGCCGCGGCGCGCGCGCAGGTACATGGGCAGGCCGGTAATATCCTCCTCATCCACCAGGATGCGGCCGGAATCAGGGCTGATCAGCCCCACAATCATGTAGAACGTGGTGGTCTTGCCGGCGCCGTTGGGGCCCAGCAGTCCCACCACTTCGCCCTGCTGCACGAACACCGAGACGTCGTCGACCACACGGCGGCCGCGATAGGTTTTGGAGATCTCCCGAGTCTCGAGTTTGCTCATGTGGATTTATTTTTTGCGGCGAATTCGGCTATTGACCGGCTGCTCGGAAGACCCACTACCCAGCAGCCTACCATCGTTGGCAAAGTAGGTCAATTCGTCGCCCTGCATGGAACCCTTCAGGCTATCCACCAACTTGGGCCTTCCGCCGCGCAGCGTCACTTTCTGGGCATCGGTGTAGTACTCGGCGTGTTCGCCGGTTCCGGTGCGGGTGCGGTCCGGGGCGGTCTCGACAATCGCGACGGCGCCATCGGCGAAGGCCTTCTCGAGCCGCGAATCGGCGCCCGATTCGGCCAGGAACGCGCGCAGTTCCTGGCTTTTCACCTGGAGCCCCGGGCGGCGAAGCAGTACCCCGCCGGTATAGACGGCCAGGCGGTTCTCCTCGGTATAGACCAGGTGCTGAGCGTGGACTGCGGTCAGGACGGGGGCCAGGGGCCGGGGGCCAGGCGGGGTGCCCGCGGCTTCCGCGGGTCGGGGATGGGGATCCTCCCACAGGTTAGTGACCACGTTGCCATCTGCCACCAGCGTGCGCTTTTCGCGGTTCACGTCGATGACCCCGGCTTGGATGCGGTTGGCGCCCTGCCGCATGGTGACGCCGCCCTCGTAGTGGATGGCGCGGTTGTGGTTGGAGGAATCCATCTTGCGCGCCTGCGCCTCCACCGGCTGGTCGCCGGAGAGCATCTCGGAATTCTTCTTCTGGTCCTGGTCGGGGAGGCGGCTGGAGCTCACTTGTCCCTCGGCGGTGAAGTCGCCGGTGCGCTGGTCCATGCGGATGTGGGCGGCCGAAGTGGAGCCGGTCTCGTCCCAAACGCGCGCGGAAGTCTCGAGCAGGATCACGTTCTGACCGGAATCGAGCGTGGCCTTGGCGGCCCGGGCATGGCGTCCGCCTTCGTCGTAAGCGAAATCGCCGGTTTGCTCCATGGACGCCAGGCGGCTCGTCTGGGGATCGAAGCGCGCCAGCAAATCGCGGCTGGTGGTGACGGAGAGCGTGCGGTTGCGCTTGCGCTCTTCGGCGGTGGGATCGGTGCGGGTGGTGACGTCGCGGGCGTGGAACCGTTCGATGCGGTTTTGCGGGCCGTAGGCGATGTAGAGGTCGTTGCCGTTGAGTGTGCGGTGGTGGTCCGTGGGCCTGTTGGGGAGAAACTCCAGGACGCCGGGCGAATGCGTGACCACGGTTTCGATTTCGCGGCCGCCGGGGCGCATCTTCATTTCAATATTCTCGCTGCGCAGGACATCGGTTTCGGCGAGCTGCCGGCCGGGGACAGGCAGCGGTTTGGAAGTCACCAGGCCGTTTCCGAGGCAGGTCACGTGCGAAAGAATGCTCTCCTTGTTCTGGGATTCGAAGTCCATCTCCACACGGTCCGCGGTGACGGTGGTTTCAGAAGCCTCGGAGGTCGAAACCAGCCGCGCGGCGGTGGATCCGGTGATCTTGCGGACCGCGCCATCGTCGTCGAAATCCACCAGCAGGTAATCCGCGGAATACGCCAGCTTGCGGTTGGGGTAGTCGTCGGTGCCATGCGCGTGGGTGGTCTCGATCTTGCGGATGATCTTGTGGCCGGCATCGTCGTCCTGAAGATAGACCGTGACGTCGTGGCCCTCCACCACGGTGTTTTCGCGCGTCAGTCGGCCCCACGGATTGAGCCAGATTTGGGAAGCGGCCTCGTGGTAGCTGAGGCGCTGGGTCTCGATCTTGATGGGCTTGGCGTTGGGGCCGGGGGGATTCCAATCGACCTCCACATCGTTGTTCATATGCAGCTCGTGGGTGGTGGGGTCGTAAGTGGCGCCCGTGGAGCGGCCGTCGCCGTTTTGGAAGATGAAGGTCGAGGGGCGGGTGGTTTCAGCGCGGTACGTCTCGCTGTCGAAGTTGACGCCGGAAGATTGGATGGAGACCAGGGTGCGGCTGGGCGGGCCTTCTTTGGGCACACGCAGCGTGATTTCGACTTTGCCTTCCGAATAGAGATGGTGGTCGGATGAGAAGAACGCGGCTGCGGCGCTCTTCACCACGTCGTTGGTGGCGTCATCTTTGTTGGGGATGCTGATGGTGACGTTCTTGAGATCCACGCGGTCGGAGTCCTTGACCTGCCGGAAGTCCTCGGCATCGATCTCGGCTATGACGCGATTGGTCTTCAGGTCCGTATCGGTGAAGTGCCAATGTTGGGCGGAAGAGTTCAATTCCGTGGGGAGCGCGGCCGGCTGGGGTGGGGCCTGTTCGCGGAGGACCTTCTTTTGGGCTCGGTACGTGAGGCCGACGCCGTAGAGAATCGCGGCAATGGCCACCAGCACGAGCCAGCGCGTGCCTCGCATGGGGTAACTCCACTATAGCGCGGCCCTACCCCACCACGCGCTATACTCCGCCATGGGATGAATTCCGATCGCATCAAGATTTTCGTCACCGGCGGCACGTTCGACAAAGAATACAACGAGATCACCGCGGAACTCTACTTCAACCAGACCCACGTCGCCGACATGCTGAAGCTGGGCAGGTGCCATCTCGAGGTGGAAATCGAGACCCTCATGATGATCGACAGCCTGCAAATGACCGATGCGCACCGGCAACTGTTGCTCGACCGGTGCGCCCACGACGCCGCCGGCCGGATTGTCATCACCCACGGCACCGACACCATGGACGAGACCGCCGCGGTCCTCGGAAACAGCATTACCGGCAAGACCATTGTTCTGACCGGCGCGATGATCCCTTACACCTTCGGCAGTTCGGACGGCCTGTTCAACCTGGGCACGGCTCTGGCATTTGTGCAGACCCTGGAACCGGGCGTGTATGTGGCCATGCACGGCCGGTATTTCCCCTGGCATTCGGTGCGCAAGAACCGGGAGCGCGGCATATTTGAGGCCGTTATCAGACAATCTTAGCCCCTCGTTGTCAAGTATAATAACCATATTGTAAACAATAAGTTACAAACAAAACTTGTCACTCTCTGCCAGAGTGTGCTAATAATAGTCAGTGGAACCGAGCAGTTTCCGACATGCGTTCCATCGTTGAACCAATACTCAATTTTCTTCAGTGGAGGTGGGTTTTATGAAGATTCGTCCGCTCTATGACCGGATCGTAGTGAAACGGATCGAGCAGCAAGAGCAAATGCAAGGCGGCCTGTATATTCCCGACTCGGCCAAAGAGAAGCCCCAGGAGGGCGAGGTCGCGGCAGTGGGGAAGGGCAAGCGCCTGGAAGACGGCAAAGTGGTGCCTCTGGACGTCCAGGTGGGCGACCGGATCTTGTTTGGCAAGTAT
>JBEKSR010000231.1:0-3795 GCA_049516835.1 Bryobacteraceae bacterium
CAAGGCCGGCTGGTGGCGATCCCCATCCAGGGCTGCACGCTGGTCCGCCCGCTGGGCATCATCCACCGCCGCCGAAAGACGTTCAACCAGGCCACGCGGACATTCCTCGAGTTGCTGCGGCAAGAAGCGGCGCTGGAGCCCCCGCCCGCCCTGCCGCCGCGCCCACCGGCGCACGTCGGACGTGGTAAAGTCTGAAATTCTCAGCGGGAACTGGAGCCACCCGCCGGGCTTGAACCGGCGACCTGCTGGTTACGAATCAGTTCGCAATCCGAACCGATCGGCCTGCCGGCCCCTGCCGGCCCACTGACGGAACCGTCGAGTTGATTGCAGTATACTCCACTGGAGTATACTGAGGTGTGCACACCGTTGTGGAGACGCCGGCATTTCTCAGCGATGCACGGTCGTTGGGACTGCCCGACGCGGAGCGGCTTGCCATCGTGACGTGGATTGCGGCCAACCCAGCGGCCGGCGACGTGATCGAAGGAACGGGTGGTGCGCGTAAGGTGCGGTTCGCCGGTAAAGGCAAGGGAAAGAGTGGCGGCTACCGGGTCATAACATTCTTCACTGGAACGGATGTTCCGGTTTTCTTGCTCAACATCTTCGCCAAAAACGAGAAAACCGACCTGACGCCGAAAGAACGCCGCGTCTTGAAGACCGTCCTGGGGGATGTGGTTATGGCCTACAGGCCTCGAAGGGAGTCGAGATGAAGAAGAGGAAACCAACCGCGGGCCAACGAATGATCGAGAGCGCCAGACAAGCGCTCGCTTTCGCCAAGGGCAAGGAAAACCACGGCTGTGAGGTACACGTCCCAGATGACATCGATGTCAAGGCGATCAGGGAGAAGATCTCCCTTTCTCAAGGCGAGTTTGCCAAGTTATTCGGTTTGAGCAAACGAACCTTGGAACACTGGGAGCATGGGCGGCGAGTCCCATGCGGCCCCGCTCGGGCCTTCCTGACAGTAATCGCACGTGAACCGGACGCGGTCCGGCGTGCGCTGCTTGCCTGAAGCCTGGCTTCGTCGGTGGCTGGGGAAGCACTTTATCCGGAGCGGGGCGCGTGCGCGAATGTTCACGAAACACCCATAGCGCGTGTGGGCCCCAATCGCCGATCAACCCCATCGGGACTGCTGCCGTATGGGGTCCTGAGATCCAGAAATTCCGAGAACCTTGAACGTCGTGATGCACTTCGACAACATCCAGACCATGAAGGAGGCGGTGGTGCTGGGTTCGAGCATCAGCATCATGCCGGTGCGCGTCCTCCGCAACGACATCGAGCAAGGCCGGCTGGTGGCGATCCCCATCCAGGGCTGCACGCTGGTCCGCCCGCTGGGCATCATCCACCGCCGCCGGAAGACGTTCAACCAGGCCACGCGGACATTCCTCGAGTTGCTGCGGCAAGAAGCGGCGCTGGAGCCCCCGCCCGCGCGGCCAGGGCGATGCTCACCCCGGACACCAGAGCGGCTCGGACGCGGTGCGGATTACCAGGATTGAGCACGGGAAGGCCGTACATCGTTAAGATATTTTCGCCGCCGCCTGGCAGACGGTCATCGGGTCGAGGTGAACTCGTAGGTACCGGATTTCAGGCTGTAGACAGCCCTGCCGTTCTTATACTCCACCAAGGCCACGCCTATCGCTGCGCCGGCGTCCTTTCCGCTTTCTTTCACGGTCTTTGGCTCGCCCACCGGCAAATAGAGCGTGGCCGTCGTGTTGGCGGGAACGGTAGCCCGGTAGGTAAAGGTCCTGCCGTCCACCTTCCACGCGCTGGCGATGCGGCCATACATCGAGTCGTAATAGCCCTCCGCCGACGTCATGACTCCCGTCGGATCGGGATCGGGCCGCAGGATGAACTTCTGGAACCCCGGCTCATCCCGCTGGATGCCGAGCGAATACGCCATCATCCACTGGCCGACAGCCCCGAAGGAATAGTGGTTGAACGAATTCATGCTGTTGTTGCCGCCGAATCCGTTCTCCACCGTGTATCCGTTGAGGCGTTCCCAAATCGAGGTCGCCCCCTGATCGACGGCATACAGCCACGACGGATATCGATTGTTGTGCAAGATCCGGTAAGCCAGTTCGCTGAGCCCGTTGTCGGAGAGAGCCTTGCTGATCCAGGACGTGCCGATGAACCCCGTCATCAGCGAATACTCCGGGCGCATGGTCCCGTCGTCGTCCTGGTTCTCCCGCGCTACCGTCTCGGCCAGGTTCTTGACCATCTGCGGGACGTTCGCGCTGTTGAACAAGTCCATGCCCAGCCCGACCGCGTAGGAAGTCTGGGTGTCGGCTAGGCGGAACTCCGGAGGCCCCGTAGTCCCTCCCCGCCCGCCTCCTCCGAACCCGCCGCGCCCGCCGCCGGTCGCGAGCGTCTTCTTTTCGCCATTCACAAACGTGGCATTGAAGAACGCCTTGCGCTTCTCGTACATGCCCCGGTACTTCGCGGCATCCGTAGACTTGTCCAGGATTTCGGCCACCTTCGCCACGATTCCGAGGTCGTAGGCGTGATATGCCGTCACCAGGAAGGCCGTTCCCAGAGCGTTGTTCTGCGGTCCCAGCCAATCGCCCAGTTGCCCGTCCGAACTCAAGCCGGTCTTCGGATCGATGGTGGTCTCGAGGTAGTCGATATAAGCCGCCATTGCCGGATAGTGACGCTCCAGCAGCCCGGCGTCCTTGTACTGCAGATAGACCTCCCACGGAACCACGATCCCCGCGCTTCCCCAGAGGACGCCACCGAAGCCCCCGCCGACCGGCGCGACATCCGTGAACCTCCCGGAGGCGGCTTGGGTGTCGCGCATGGCGTACATATGACGGGTCAGGAATTGATCGGCATTCGACACATACGCCGCCGTGCGGGAGAAAACGTTGATGTCACCGGACCAGCCCATGCGTTCGTTGCGCTGGGGGCAGTCCGTCGGGATGGTGAGAAAGTTGTCCACGTTGGACCACACCAGGTTCGACCACAACCGGTTGACCTTTTCACTGGACGTCCTGTAATCCGCCGTCAATTCCCGAACCGAACTGATCACTACACCCTGGACGGCTTCGAGCGGAAGCGGCTTATCGATGCCGGTGATTTCGATGTACTGGTACCCGTGCGACGTAAAGCGGGGCTGGTACACTTGGCTCCCCGCCTTCATCGTGTAGACATCCTGGGTCAGCGCGGCACGATAGTTCTCCGTCATGATCATGCCGACGTTCTTCCCGGACTCCTTGAGATCGGGGTACAACATCTCGGAGTACCGCAGCGTGAGCTTCCCGCCGGCGCGCCCGGCGGCGATGGTGATCCTCGGCACCCCCACCATGTTCTGCCCCATGTTGTAGACGTAAACGCCGGGCCGCACTTCCTTGACGCTTTTGGCCGCAAGCACCCGGAATACTCCGGCATTGTTGCCGATTTGACCGGCCAGCGAAAGCTTGTCCCAGGTGAATGGCGTGCCCGGCGCTCCGCCTCGCCCGCCTTCGACGCCGGAAAATGCCGTGCCTTCCAGCGGCGCCACGGCCGCGCTCTTCCATTTGCCGTCGTCGTATGCGGCGGTAGTCCATCCCTCCACCGCACGCTCGCGGGCAGCATCGTAAACTTCGCCGAAATCCAGGCTCCCGTAAACCAGAGGGCCGTTGCCGTAGTATTTCCAGGTACCGGGATTGGTGGTGATGGTCTCCGACGTGCCGTCCTTGTAATCCCAAGTAGCGTTCAAGATGAGACTAATTGTGGTACAATTGGCGCATGTCGAGACCTCGTCGGATCGATGCGGAACTCGTTGCGAAGGCGCGCACCGTGGTCGCGCAAGCCAACGACGCGAAC
>JBEKSR010000232.1:0-3759 GCA_049516835.1 Bryobacteraceae bacterium
GGGGGTCTGAAGTTGACGAAGGACGACATCGAACTGATCGACCATGACATGGAACGGCGGGCTTCCAAGACGGTTCCGGCCGAGTGACCGGACGCTGTATGATGGTGTGGGCAGGGATGGCGATGAATCCCGAGCGCCTGGGGCAAATCGAGGAGTTGTACCACTCGGCCAGTGAACGCACACCGGACCAGCGGGAAGCCTTCTTGAAGGCGGCTTGCGCGAACGATGCCGAACTGCTGCGCGAGGTGCTGGCGCTGCTGGCGCAGGATTCGGCGGCCGGACTGATGGGGCAGCCGGTGATGGAGGTGGCCGCGAAGCTGTTGGCCGATTCAGCCTGGACCCCGGGCACGCAGGTGGGGCCCTACCAGATCGTGAGCCGAATCGGGGAGGGCGGCATGGGAGAGGTGTTCCAAGCCCGCGATACGCGCCTGGGGCGCGATGTGGCGATCAAGACCGCCCACGAGGAGTTCAGCGGGAGATTCCAGCGCGAGGCGCGCGCCATTTCGTCCCTCAACCATCCGAACATCTGCACGCTGCACGACATCGGCCCCAATTACCTGGTGATGGAGTTGGTGGAAGGCGCCAACCTCGCCGGGCCGGTCCCGGTGGAGACCGCGATCGGCTACGCCCGGCAGATCGCCGCGGGCCTGGAAGCGGCGCACGAAAAGGGCATCATCCATCGGGACCTCAAGCCGGCGAACATCAAGGTCACTCGCGATGGCGTGGTGAAGATCCTGGATTTCGGACTGGCCAAGGCAACGGAAGGGCCTGCGACGGACTCGGCCACGGTGTCGATGACGGAGAAGGGTCTCATTCTGGGCACGGCGGCCTATATGTCTCCGGAGCAGGCGCGTGGCGAGGCGGTGGATAAGCGCGCCGACATCTGGGCCTTCGGCGTCATCTTGTACGAACTGCTCACCGGCCGGATGCTGTTCGGCGAGAGCAAGAACGTGTCCGACGCGATCGCCGCCGTACTGACGCGGGAGCCCGATTTCGCGGCGCTGCCCAAAGGCACTCCGCCGCGGGTGCGCCGCATTCTGGAACTCTGCCTGCGCAAGGACCCGCGGCAGCGGCTGCGCGACATCGGCGACATCCGCATACTGCTGGACGAAGCCGAGCCCGATTCCCCCGCGCCGCCCACGCCTGCCCGCCGCTGGCTGTGGGCGGCGGGCTTCGCCGCGCTCGCCGTGCTGGCGGCGTTGGCGTGGCACCGCTGGCTGGCGGAGCGCCCGGCGGGGCCTTTCCAGCGCATTCAGATCACCAAGCTGACCGACTCCGGGAAAGCCAGCGCGGCAGCCATCTCGCCCGACGGCAAGTACGTGGTCCATGCTGTCACGGACGAGGGGAAAAGCAGTCTTTGGCTGCTGCACGCGGCCACGGGGAGCAACGTGCAGATCCTGCCCCCCGCCCAAGGCAGTTTCAGCAATCTGAACTTCTCACGTGACGGCAATTCCCTGTACTACGTGTTCGACACGGGAATACCTCCGCCGACGATGTACACGATGCCGGTTCTGGGAGGCAATGCCAGGACACTGGCTGCGTTTGGTGGGCATCCGGTCTGGAGCGTACAGGCCACCACCAGCATGGCGATAGCGTCCCTCTCGCCGGACGAGCAGCGTCTCGCATTCACCAGAGGGGCCGGTTTTGATAGCGGCTTGTTCATCGTCAACCTGGACGGCAGCGGCGAGCGGCAACTGGCGGCGCGGAAGTTCCCGGATTTTTTCGGCCGTACGGCATGGTCCCCGGACGGCAAGACCATAGCGTATGGCGCCGGCTCAAACCGTGGCGGAATGTCCAGCGGCTTGGCGGCCACACCCGTGGAAGGCGGCCCCGAGAAGCGCATTAGTTCGCGTGCATGGTACACCATTCAGGCGCTGTTTTGGCTGCCGGACGGTCACGGACTGGTTGCCACCGCCAACGCGCAGTGGCCTCTCTTTCAGGTCTGGTACGTCTCCTATCCTGGAGGCCAAGCGCGAAGGATCACGAACGACTTGAACAGTTACAGCGGGCTGAGCCTCACCGGGGATGCCAGCGCGTTAGTGACGGTCCAGAATGAAACCACCTCTCACATCTGGGTGGTTGCGCCAGGTGACTCCGGAAGCGCGCGAGAGATTAGCACAGGCCGCTTGGACGGCCTGAGGTACATGGCCTGGGCCGGCAATGGCAACCTCTATTTCGAGGCGCCTGACAGCAGTCAAGACACGCAAATCTGGATCACCGCGGCGGACGGCACGGGCCGGCGGCAGATCACGACGGAGCATCTCACCGGAGTACCGGCTCCCTGCGGCGATGACCGGCATCTGGTGTTTTTGTCCTACCGCGCGGGGACTCCGCACATTTGGCGGTCGGATCTGGATGGAGGCAGTGCCCGGCAGTTGACCAACGGCGAAGGCGAATGGGCTCCGTCGTGTTCCCCGGACGGCTCTTGGCTGACTTATAGTTCACCTAGTTCACCAAGCCCGAAGAGCCGCGGCATATGGAGAATGCCGATTGACGGTGGCGCACGCGTCCGGATCTGGGATCGGCCCGGCTGGTCGGGGATCTCCCCGGACGGGAAGTCGGTACTCATAGGCGAGGATCCTGATGCCGAGGCCACGGTCAGGATCATCCCGGCCGACGGAGGACAGCCTATCAGAAGCTTCGATCCAGTCTCCGAGTTGGGCGGCTCAGGAGCAGAAGTGGTGCATTGGTCGGCGGACGGCGCGGCGCTGTTGTACGTGAAAACCATGGGCGGCGTGTCGAACGTTTGGCGGCGGCCCCTGGACGGCGCTGAACCGAAGCCGCTGACCGCCTTCACGAGCCAGCGGATCACCAGCTTCGCCGTATCCCGCGACGGCAAGAAACTGGCGCTGGCGCGTGGCACCGCCTCTAGCGACGTGGTGATGATTCGAGATCTGAAGTGATGGCCGCACCATCGCGCATGACGAAATCGTTGAGAAGCTCGGCGAGGGCGGGATGGGGCCGTCTATCAAAGCACTCCGGCCGAATGGTCGCGACACTCGAAAAGTGGCTCAAAATGGCATCGAGGAAATAAACCCTGCCTGGCCGCCCAGCATTTACCAACCCTGGCCAGTGGGCGCTGCGATGGGATCGGGGCAGAAAAGCGGGCTTTCCGGAAAATGAACCCGGACTGCGGGCCAGATGTCCGGTTGGGCGAAGTCCGGCGCCCGGAGCGTGAGGAACCTTACCGAACCGTGGGAGCGGTTCACCCCTTGCGCCGGGCTTTGGTGTGATGCACCGCCTTGGCCTTCTTGGGGGGCGGCGGGGCTGGTTTTTCCGCAGCGCTAGCCGCCTTCACGTAATCCTTCAGCTCGGCTTCGGTAAAGTGGATGGACTCGACGGTCAGACTGGCGTCGCTGAGCACCTTCATGAGCTGCTGGCGCACGTTTTCGGCATCGGCGCCGGACTTGGCCTGGGCCAATTGCTGGCGCAGTTTCAGAGCGTCGTCCTTGGCCTGGGCGACCAACTGCGCACGCTTCTCTGCGTCGGTGGGACCGCAGCCCGTAGACAGGAACACGACAAACAGGCTGACGAGCAGCAAGACGATTCGCTTCATAAATGTCCTCTTTTTCGCACCTTTCCGCGACTTCCCACAATAGCAATAATGGGAGCCAAAAAACAGTGGCGGGGGCCCGCGGGCAGCGATTCCGTAAACCGGGGGTTGCTCCATGGGCAGGGTGCTGATTTGGCACGAGTTGGTTGCGGAGGATGCGCGGGGGAGAGTTGTAAAGGCCTTTGGAGCACCCAACGGCGTTGACA
>JBEKSR010000233.1:0-3637 GCA_049516835.1 Bryobacteraceae bacterium
TCCTGTACGATCAGAAAAACGTGATCGGCTACGCCTCCTGGGGATCCAACGATGCCAACCGCAAGCAGCGCTGGCTGAATTTCCAGTGGTTGCCCGGAGCCATTGTGACCGAGTTCGTTTCCTCCGATGCCCGCACCCTGAAGCGCCCGCCCGACGACTGGGTATTCGGCGGTGACGAGAAGCACTGGTTCGGCGGCTACAATCAGAACCTGGCCGCCGACTATCTCCACGAAGGCGCCACAGGCTCCTCCGGCAACGTATACGAGCCTTATCTTCCCGGATGTGCCCGCCCCGAGTACCTCCTCCCCGCCTATTTCCAGGGCCGCAACCTGGCCGACAGTTACTATCTTTCGCTCCCCTACCTGAGCTGGCAAGGCGTCGTCCTGGGCGACCCGCTGTGTTCGTTAGGGAAACCGTAGCTCCCCTTCGGGCAATTCGCGTTCCCGCACCATCGCCGCAGCCGCCAAAGATGCGGCTCCCACAAGGAAGTCGATTCCCGTGCATGCCCAAAGCGCAATCGCCGCCAGACGCATGGCGGGACCAACCTGCGCGAAGCCCGACGCGGGAGCCAGCAAGAACAAGCCCAAGATCAGCCCGAAAACCCCTGCCACAACCGGCAGTTTGCCGCCGCGAGTTCTCCAGAGCATGAAAGCGGCCACAAACACATGAATAGCCACGGAGACGGCGAACGCTCTAGACGCCGGACCTGGCGTAGCATGCGGTGAGGTATCTCTCGCGACGGCTGGTATTACGACCACGACCAGGATGGCGGCCACAACTAAGTACAGGCCGGCGCCGGCGCGCAGAATGACCCGCCAGGCGGCTTGACCGCCCGTCGGCGGCGTTCCCATATGTCCGGCCACCGATCCGGCGAGGCACCCGATGCAGCCGGCAAGCAACATTGGAAAGCGGTCGGAACTCACCATGATGAGGCAGATGGCCAGCAGCGGCGCGACCATGGCGGCCAGAATGGGCCAATCGGCGCGGAACCCGCTGCTGCTGTTTCGCACAGCCAGAAACTGGCAAACCGCGAGGTACAGAGCCACGGCAATACAGCCGGCCAGGACTTCCTGGACAGAGTTCTCTCCGCGTACCTCAAAAGGCTCCGCTCCGATGATAAACACGATGGGCGAAAAGAACCCCAGAACAACAGAAAGCAGGATTTTTCCCGTACTCATTCTCGTCCTCCATTCGCGCCGGCCTGCAGAAAACGGTCGAGGCGCTTGGTGACCAGCCGGTCGCAATCGTCGCCGGACTTCAGTTCCATCGCTTGGAAGTCCGGGAAGTGATCGTTCTGGAAATCGACAATGACCCATTCGCCGTTGTGGTCGCAGACCACAAAATGAACCGTGAACGCCTTGCCATCGGGGGCAAAGGCGTAGTCGGCCAGCACGGCGTAGTCGGCCGCCGCCGGTCTCTGGCGAAGGTACTCGCGAATGGCGCGGGCCATTTGCCAAAGCCGCTGCTGTTCGTTCAGTACGGCCTGGATCTCGATGGCCGGCTGCGCTGTGGCGACTTCTGCCTTTCCAAGCTTCCCGTCGTTCAGCATCTGGGCCAGGTGGGCGGCCTGTTTGCCATCGGGTTTGCCGCCGATAAGAGTCGCGAAAACTACCACTTTGGAACCCGCAAACTTCGTGCGCGCGGTTTCGAGCGCTTTCTGCAAGGCCGCCCGTTCGCCGCTGGTCGGAAGACCGGTTCGCTTCGCCCACCGTTCCGTGAGCCTTCCTTCGAACGCATTCGGCCCGAACGGGTCCTGTAGACCCAACGGTTCGCGCAGCGCATTCACCAGCATGACGATGCACTGCATCGGTTCCCTGGGCTGCACCTTCTTGAATTCCTCGTCTTTGGGGGTCTGCCGATAGCTCCACACAGGGTTTCCGCCTTTGTCCACCAGAAGTCCTCGGATTTCGGCCACCCCCGCCCCCGGCGTGCCGAGGAATTCCGCATACAGAGCGTACTCGGTGGTGACGGCACCCTGGCGTACATAGTCGCCGAACGCCGTGCTCACTTCCTGGAATGTCGCTTCACCGGGCCGCGAAAACGCCTGGGTGGTCCAATCGACCTTCCGCATGCCGCCGTGCTCCAGCGACATGGCCACCACCTCACCCACTTCCGGCATGGTGCGATTGCCGAGCCTTACCGGCAACACGGTCACTTCGGCGTCGAGGCCTTTGGTCTTGAGGATCTCGAGGCGTCCGGCCGGCGAGGGTGGTTGACCGGCCGCCAGCCACGAGAATACCAGTACCGCTGTCAGACTGTTTCGATTTACCATATGGTCTCCTTTCGATGAACCGCCCCGAGATTACCAGCCGGCCCCTTCGAAAGTCCTTCCGGAATCCTTACATATTCCTGACGGATTTCCCGCCACCTGCCGCGCGGGGATCGACCCGGAACAACGGGTCGCCACGTACTGCGTCAAAGGCGGGATCGAACTGGTAGTAGATGAGGTACTCGGACCGTTCTTCCCGCGCTTTCGATAGCCAGGAGGAAAAGCCAGGGGCATCCCTGAGTCCCAGACAGACTTGGGCCATGTAGAGGGCTGGGACGTAGCGGTGGTGAGAAAGTTCCACCAATCGTGCCAGTTGCGCCCTGGCATCCGCCTTCGATCCAGCCAGCCCGTAGGCATACCCGAGGGAGGCCACGGCGCTTGCGCCTCCGGAGAGCTTCAGCGCGGTCTGAAACTCCGCAATGGCCTCCGGATAATCGTGCTTCTGCGCCAGCGCCAAGCCCAGGGTCTGGTGCGCGAGCGCGAAGTTCGGTTCCAGCTCCAGCGTCATCCGGTACTGCCTGATGGCGTCGTCATAGCGCCGGGCGAAGTAGGAGCACCAGCCCACCCCGGCATTGACGGGCAGCGAAAGAGGGTCCAAATTCTGCGCCTGCCGCATCTCGGCGGAGGCTTCATCCAATCGCCCGGCGGCGAGCAGGCAGTGTGCATGCCAATGCCGGGCCGTGGCATACCCCGGATTGCATCGGATCGCTTGTAGGAACTCCCGTTCGGCGGGCTCCAGGTCCCAGTTGTAAGCCATCGTCACGTACGCCAGCGACGTGTGCGCCTCAGCCAGCCCGCCGTCCAGTTCCAACGCCCGCAGGGCGGCGGCTTTGGCAAGGGGCATGCCCTCGCGAGGGGGAACTGCGTCGTACGAGTTTGAAGCCAACAGCGACCAGGAGTCGGCCAACCCCGCATAGGCCGGGGCGTACGTCCCGTCTTTCGCAATCGCTTCGTTGAAGTAATCGACAGCCCTTCGCAACGCCGGCTCGGTGCGCTTGTTCCAGAAGAAACGTCCCCGCAAATACGCCTGATACGCGTCAGGCACCACGGTCTGTGGCCGTGAGGGTCTCGGCCGCTCGCCCGCGGCGGCTTGGAAACTGGTCTTGCGCGCGATGGCGTCCGCCACTTCGGCCTGCAATCGAAGCACATCGCGCAGATCGCGCTCGTAGCTGTCGGCCCACAGCAATCGGCCCGTGCCGATGTCGACCAGTTGCGCATTGACCCGCACCCAGTCGCCCGACTGCAGGACGGTCCCCTGAATCACTGCGTCTACCTTTAGCTGCCGCCCTATCTCCGCCAGCGGCGCACCTGGCCGCAAGGATCGGACCGACGCCGGCGCAATCACCGGCAAACCGGTCTTGGACAACT
>JBEKSR010000234.1:0-3359 GCA_049516835.1 Bryobacteraceae bacterium
GGTTCCATTGTAACCGAATTTCCGTGGCGGGGGAACTTGTAGCGGCGGCGGGCTTTCCACCCGGGCGTTTGTGCCGGCTGGAACCCACCCGCGGGCAGAACCCCCGCGCGACCCGGGGTAGTACAAAACTGTGCGAGGGACCATGAGAGGCTCGTGGCGGCTGGTCGGGTGGGTGCTCGGGCTGGGTTTGCTGGCGCCACTCGCCTTCCACGGGCAGGTTGCCATCCAGCCTCGTCCCAAACCCGGTGCGCCGGAGCAGAAGAGGCCGGCGGCCAATCTGCGCGTCGATACCAACCTGGTGCTGGTTCCGGTCACCGTGTGCGACCCGCTGAACCGCCCCGTAACCGGCCTCGAGAAGGAGCACTTCAAGGTCTTCGACGACCACGTGGAACAGACCGTCACGCACTTCGCCATGGACGACGAACCGGTGGCCGTCGGCCTGGTCTTCGATATCAGCGGAAGCATGGGGCCCAAGCTGCGCCTCTCGCGCCTGGCGGCGGCCGCGTTCTTCAAGACCGCCAATCCGGAAGACGAGTTTTTCCTGGTGGAGTTCAACGACCAGCCGAAGATGGTGGTGCCGCTGACGCGCAACGTCGAGGAGATCCAGAACCAGCTCACCTTCGCGCAGTCCAAGGGGCGCACCGCGCTGCTGGATGCCATCTTTCTCTCGCTGCACGAAATGAAGAAATCGACCAAGAACAAGAAGGCCCTGCTGATCATCTCCGACGGCGGCGACAACAGCAGCCGCTACACCGAAGGCGAGGTCAAGAACCTGGTGCGCGAGAGCGATACGCTGATTTATGCCATTGGTGTGTACGAGGCCGACAATGCGCGCGGGCGCACCCCCGAGGAAGCGGCCGGGCCGGGGCTGTTGAATGACGTCGCCGAGCAAACCGGCGGCCGCCACTTTCCGGCCAGCCCGTCCGAGCTTCCGGACATCGCCGCCAAGATCGGTGTGGAGCTGCGCAACCGGTATGTGCTGGGCTTCTCCCCCACCGCCCAGCAGCGCGACGGCCGCTATCACCACGTTCAGGTCAAAGTGGTCCCGCCGCGCGGGCTGCCTCCGCTGCACGCCTACTGGCGGCTGGGATACTACGCGCCGGTGGAGTAAAGTTTACAGAGTGGGGCATAGCCCGGTCGGATGCATGCCTTGCTCAGGCGCTCAACTTCTTCTTCTGCACGAGCGAAACGACCTTCCGCGCCGACCGGCGTTGTCGCTTCCTCGCGGCGGCGAGTATTGCCTCCACGTCAAAGGCGCACTTGGCGGCCTGTTCCTCGCGAACGCGCCGGATTTCATCCACAATGTAATCCTTCGCCATGGCCTACTCTCCTAAAACAGTTCCTCCGGCGTGCAAATGACCGGACACTCGAAACCGCGCTGCCTGCAAGTATTCGCTACGGCTTTGGCAATCGCGGCATTTGCGATGTGCACGCAGTTCCAGGTTAACAGGAAATCCATGCCATGCACGGCCGCGATGGCGATGTGTGCGGCGTCGGTCGCGGCTTTCCGGGGCAGTATGCCGGAAGCCAGAATCCCGGACGCGAGGAGCCCGACTTCGGGCGTGATGTCGAGCACAGAAAAGTCCTTGATTACCTGCATCCTTTCCTGCGCTGCGCCAGGGTCTCCGGCGCCTGCTTCGTCGATGACAAGCTGCGAGATGTAAATCTGGAACGCGTCCCTGCGCTTCTCCCACCACTCCTTCGTAACCTGCTGGTGGCCGGCAATGATCAAATCCCGGCTGGGCCGCGAGGTCACATAGCTCGGAATGGTTGTTTCCAAGTACAGTGTCTGCCTCATCACGGTCCAATGCTACCTCGCATCATGCCGGCCGAGGAAGCCGCCGGGCCGGGCTTAGTGAACGACGTCGCCGAGCAAACCGGCGGCCGCCACTTTCCGGCCAGCCCGTCCGAGCTTCCGGACATCGCCGCCAAGATCGGCATCGAGCTGCGCAACCGGTATGTGCTGGGCTTCTCGCCCACCGCCCAGCAGCGCGACGGCCGGTACCACCACGTGCAAGTCAAAGTGGTTCCACCGCGCGGCCTGCCTCCGCTGCACGCCTACTGGCGGCTGGGATACTACGCGCCGGTGGAGTAGAGTTTACACCTTCCAATGCTGTTCAATTAACGCATTGAGTGGGGCATAGCCCAGTTGCCTGCCCGCCGAATCCCGGGAAAGGGTTCGCTGGATTGAAGGACCTGTCTCACCGAATTCGACCGCACGAGCCGACCGGCGCGAGGCTCATTCAGCTTGACGACCTGACGGCCGAGGCGGCCGTCAAACTCACGCCGCACGTTTCATGACGCTGTGCACGTCTCCCGGCAACCTTCAGGTGTGGGTTGCAGTCGAGCGAAACGCTGGCGGCGAGCTCACCCGGCGGCGGCGACGCATAAACGTACCCATCCCAAGCAGCCCCGCCCCCATCAGCCAAATGGAAGCCGGTTCCGGCGTCGTCCCAGTCAAATAGAAGTCCTGGGATGGCACCGGCCCCGTGGCTGAACAGACCGAGTGGTGCAAGATGTCGGCGGGGTCCCCTTCCGTCGTTGGAATGCAAGAAGAGGGCTGCGTCGGTGCCCACGTCGCGGTTCCGATTGGCGTAAGCACGGCGCTGTCGAATATATTCAAGTTGGCAGCCGGGTTGCTGGTATTTTCGAACTGCACCTCGAAAAAGACGTCGAATTGGGAATCGAATGTCCCGCCGGCAGTGCTGCCGTAGATCGACATCGTTCCCTTGTCGTTTGCAAGGTTCGTCGGATCGAGCGTGACAAACACATCAAAGAAGCTCCCAGCAATGTCCACCGGAGCTGTGCTTTCCAGCGACAGTTCCGTGATTTGGATAGGGATCGCGTTCGGCAGGAGGGCAATCTGGGCGGCCGTCAAGCCTGTCGGAGCGGAACCGGCGTTAATGGTGGCATCCGCCAGACGCTGTATGATCGTGTCGGTATTCCCGGGTCCGACGGGGTTACCCATGAAGTTAACGACGCCAACTGCCCCACCGCTCAGGACTGTGAAGTCGAAACTCGTGACTGGTACGGTCTGTAAATAATCCCATCCCAAAGCCACCGTGCCCGCCCATGCGGTTTCGCAACTGATTCCTGCCAAGACGATCAGCGGCAGGACGCTGTATATCCCCTTACGTTCCACCGATGCTCCTTTTCAGACGGGCGTGATCCCCGTGCAAAATCCGCCCGTTAAATTATTATAACTCATTTCACGGCACTTCGCGTTCATCCTGGGAAGTAATCCCTCAGTCTCGGGGACGGGGTTGAGTCTGGGCACACGGGTGCGTCTGCGCGGGTGTGCGCGACGGTTGGTCGTGGATGTTGGGTGGCGCCATCCGCTTCAACTGGTGTCGAGCAGC
>JBEKSR010000235.1:0-3265 GCA_049516835.1 Bryobacteraceae bacterium
ACTTTGCCGTCGGCCAGGCACTCGACAACCTAATCCGGGAAATCGGTCTGGAGGTGGCCGCCTGAATTCTCATGAACGAAACGAGAACAAAATTCTCGTTTCAGCGCCTCTTTCAGGCTAAACTCAATCTCATGAAGTCACGACCGATGCATGTGCTGGCGCCGGTGCTGGTTCTGCTGGCGGCGTTGTCTGCCTGGCCGTTAGCGGCCCAGAGCGCACCGAAAGTCACCACTCCCCAAGAAGCGCTTGGATTCAACCTGGGCGATGACTACCAGGTGGCCAACTACACCCAGCTCGAGGCCTGGTGGAAAAAACTTGCCGCCGAGTCCAGTCGCATGAAACTGGTGGACATCGGCCCGACGGCCGAAGGCCGGCGCCAGTACATGGCGATTATCACTTCGCCGGAGAACATACAGAAGCTGGATCGCTACAAAGACATCTCGCGCAGGCTGGCACTGGCGGAGGGGCTAGCGGAGGATCAGGCTCACGCGCTGGCCCGCGAGGGCAAAGCCGTGGTGTGGATCGACGGCGGGCTGCATGCCAGCGAGTCGGTGGGATCGCAGCAGGAAATGGAGATGGTCTACCAGATGGTGAGCCGCACCGATCCCGAAACCATGCGATTTCTGAACGACGTGATTCTGCTGTGCGTGCTGGCCAACCCGGACGGCCAGGAACTGATCGCCAACTGGTACATGCGCGGCTCCGAGAAGCTGGACGCGCCTCTGAAGGACCCGCTCAAGCGCACCATGGGCGGCCTGCCGAGGCTCTACGCCAAGTACATCGGCCACGACGACAACCGCGACTTCTACATGTCCAACATGCCCGAGACCACCAACATGAACCGCCAGCTTTTCCTCGAGTGGTTTCCGCAGATCATGTACAACCACCACCAGACCGGACCCGCCGGAGCGGTGATTTTCATGCCCCCGTTCCGCGACCCGTTCAACTACAACTTCGATCCACTGATCCCCCTGGGAATCGAGCTGGTGGGCACCGCCATGCATAGCCGCCTAGTGGCGGAAGGCAAGGGCGGCAGCGCCATGCGCACCGGCGCCAATTACTCCACCTGGTGGAACGGTGGCCTGCGCACCATCACCTACTTCCACAACATGATCGGCATCCTCACCGAGATCATCGGCAATCCCACGCCCATGACCATCCCGGTGGTGCCCAGCAAGCAGTTGCCGCAAGGCGACTGGCCCATGCCGGTGGTTCCCCAACTGTGGCACTACCGGCAATCCATCGAGTACGAGATCTCGAACAACCGGGCCATGCTCGATCTGGCGTCCCGCTGTCGCGAGACTTTCCTGTTCAACATCTGGCGCATGGGAATGAATTCGATTGAGAAGGGCAGCAGGGATTACTGGACGGTCACGCCCAAGCGCATTGCGGCGCTGGAAGCGGCGGCGGCGGCCAATCCACAGTCGCAGGGCGGCGGGCGCGGCAGGGTGCCCTCTGGGCCCGGCGGACGCGGCGCGGGCGGAGACGCGGCTGCGGGCGGGGACGTGCCCCCCGGCGGCGGTGGAGGCGGATTCAACGTCCGCACGGTTCCCATGGAGCTTTACGACACCGTCCTGCACGATCCCAAGATGCGCGATCCGCGCGGTTACATTATTCCATCGGACCAGGCGGATTTCGCCACCGCCACGGAATTCGTCAACGCTCTCCTCAAGACCGGCATCGCGGTCCTGAGAGCCACTTCCGCATTTCAAGTGGCCGGTAAGAGCTATCCCGCCGCCTCGTACGTGGTGAAGACCGCGCAGGCATTCCGCCCGCACGTCATGGATATGTTCGAGCCGCAGGACCATCCCAACGATTTTGCCTATCCCGGCGGCCCTCCCAATCCCCCGTACGACATTACCGGCTGGACGCTGGCGTACCAGATGGGCGTCGAGTTCGATCGCGTCCGCGACGGCTTCGATGGTCCGTTCACGAAGATCAACGGGCTTCTGCCCGCGCCGGCCAGCTCGATTACAGGGCCCTCGAACCCGGCCGGTTACCTGATCAGCCACCGCATCAACAACTCCTTCGTGCTGATCAACCGGCTTTTGAAAGCCAATGCCGGCGTGTACTGGCTGAAGAGGCAGGAGACGGCCGACGGTCAGGATCTGGGCACGGGCGCCATCTGGGTTCCAGCCTTGGCAGCCGCGCGCCCCGTACTCGAGCGCGGCGCGAAGGAGCTTGGGGTGGCCGTGCATGCCGTGGCCAAAGCGCCCGCCGGCGAGGCGCTGAAGCTCAAGCCCATCCGCATCGGCCTGTGCGACCAGTATGGCGGCTCAATGCCTTCCGGCTGGACGCGCTGGCTCTTCGAGCAGTACGAGTTTCCGTTCGAGGTGGTCTACCCGCCGGCGCTCGATGCCGGCGACTTGCAGAGTAAGTTCGATGTCCTGGTCCTGACCGATGGGGCCATTCGCCGCGGCGCCGCCGTCTTTGGGCGCGGTGGCGGCGGTGGCGGCGGGATGTTCGGCGCTCCCGACTCCGGGACCATCCCCGAGGAATACCGGGGCCGAATCGGGAGAATCACGGAAGACAAGACCGTTCCGCAGCTCAAGAAATTCGTCGAGTCGGGCGGGTCCATCGTGACCATCGGAAGCTCCACCAGCGTGGCGGAGCTGTTCGGCGTCCCCGTGAAGAATTACCTCACGGAGAAAGGCCCGGATGGCAAGGACCGCCCGCTGCCGCGCGAGAAGTTCTATATTCCGGGATCGCTGCTGAAGACCAGCATCGATAACACCAACCCGCTGGCCTATGGTATGCCGCGGCAACTGGATATTTTCTTCGACAGCAGCCCGGTGTTCCGCCTGGAGCCCGACTCGGAGTTGAAGCACACCTCGGCGGTGGCTTGGTTCTCCGGTCCGGAAGTTCTGGACAGCGGCTGGGCCTGGGGCCAGCAGTACCTGGATGGCGGAACCGCGGTAGCCGAGGCCTCCGTGGGCGAAGGCAAAGTGGTGCTGCTCGGTCCGGAAGTCAATTTCCGCGACCAACCGCACGGCACCTACAAGCTGCTTTTCAACGGCCTCTACTACGGCAGCGCCAAGGCGGCGGCGTTGCCGTAGGGGCTTATTCTTCGCGCAGCGCCGCCCCCAGCGCCGCGTGGATGCCGAGCCATGCCAGTCCGGCGCCGAGGAGCGAGCCAATGCCGGCCAGTGATTCCGTAATCGCGTACCCGGCAGGGGCCGAAGGTCATTGATTCGCAGTGCCTTTCCCAGGGGATGCCCGTTTGGGGCATTTTTGCAAATCTCAAATAGCTCTTGACTTGGCCTGA
>JBEKSR010000236.1:0-3230 GCA_049516835.1 Bryobacteraceae bacterium
TGAAACCAAGGAGACTGTTGAGGTTGCCCCAGGCGGTGCCGCCGCACGGACCACCATCGCCGACACCATAGCTCCAGGCTGCCGATGTGATGCCGGCTTTGCTAAGCCGGGCCGCCCACGGATTGTTCGCAATTGGCCCAACAAACCACGTGGCGGTATTCGGATAGGTGCAAGTCGCGGCACCTGGCGCGGCGGCGAGGGAGAATAGGGTAGCCCCGCCGTCGGTGACACCCGGGCCGACTATGTCGATCGCCCCTTGCCCGCTTAGAATTGTGCTCGGACTGAAATAGCGGCCTGTTTCAAAGGCGGACGTCGGTACTACTTGAGAGGTCGCTCCCGTCGTCGGAGGGATGGACGTGAACGCTGCCCCGCGGAAGCGAAGTCCCAGCACCGCCACGTTCCCGGTGGACGCGGTGAACTGCGCGGAACCGCCTTGGCCCGCTACTCCGCTCAAACCAGGGAAGGCACCCAGGGCGGCCGCCGTATGGTTGAGTGGTTGCAGTATCAGCGACGAAGTGCCAATTGTGGCTCCGGACGCATTCCGAGCCGTGATGGCGATCGTTGCCGTGGACGAACTTGAGTTCACGACCGCCACGCCGGTCGTGAGATTCTTCTCATCCCATGTGAGCGTGGCGGTAGTGCCACTCGAACTGGCAAAGGGTACAACAGCTTCCTGATCCTGTCCGCTCGCCGAGCTCGCCCGGAAGACTCCGTAGCCGCCCACGCCAACCGGCAGAGTGAAGGTCGCATACCCCTGCCTCAGACTGCCCACGTTCGTGGCCTCGATCATAGCCGTGCCGTAAGCAGCTATCGTCACCTGCGTGGAACTCCCACTTAGGGACGGTACGATTAACGGCGTCCCCAAATCGGAATAGAAGTAAACGGGGAACGACACCGACCCCCCGCTCAGGTTGGTGAAGTACATTGCGGTATACCAGCCGTCGCCGAAGACGAACTGGGGAAGAACCGAAGAACCGGTAGCGGCCTGCTGCGCTGTGCTGGTGATCGGGCAGAACAGAGCCAGAATCCCCAAGCAGGCGGCAATTCTAATGTCGTGTCTACAAAACGAATCAAGTACACCTTGCATCGCTTTACTCCTTCCTCACAAACCCGAGTTTGAGAGCCAAGTGAATGATACCAGATATCGACATCGAATTCTCTGGTAGGTTTTGCGCGATACGAAGTTTTGTTCGTGGTGTTCTTGCTCGTGAACTACCAGCCTTGGAAGAGTGGGCGCCAGCAGAGAGATCCCGGACCGTTACGCCCGGTACTTCCGCGCCTTGGGCCACCGAATCCGGTCCTACAGGATGGATCGCAAGCTGACCCAAGAGGACATGATCTCCTTTGGCTTCAGCGTGCGGCACTGGCAGATGATCGAGGCCGGACGCCCGATAACGGTGTTCACGATGCTGCGAGTGTGTGAGGCGTTTAGCATTCCGCCCGACGAACTTGTAGCAGGACTGAGCCACCACCTGCGGAGGCGCAGGACGGAGTGACCGACGCGTAGACAGAGGCCTTGAGATCTTCACTTCTTGGGTGGCCTCCAGAGATTCATCTCCAGCGCCACCTCCGGCGTCGCCCGGAAGACCGCCGCGATGCCGGGATGCCCGTGCTTCTCCGCGAAAGTCGCGGGGCGCGAGCAGCCCATCAGTCACGGCGTGGTGATCGTGGCCGCGGGCGGGCAGGAGCGGCCGACGGTGGCATACCTGCACGGCCAGAACCCGCACGTGACCACGCAGAGCAAACTCGAGACGGCGCTGGCTGGCGGGAATCTTCCGCCCGAGCTGGCCGCCAAGCCAAATCCCACCGTCGTCATGATTCAGTGCGTCGAGAGCCGCAACGGCGAGCATCCGTACTGCAGCCGTGTCTGCTGCTCGGAAGCGGTGAAGAACGCGCTCGAAATCAAGCGCCGCCTGCCGCGGGCCAGGGTGGTGGTACTGGGCCGCGACATCCGCACGTACGGATTCCGCGAGCTGTACTTCCAGAAAGCGCGCGAGGCAGGCGTGCTCTTCGTCCGCCATCCCGAGAAGAGCGACCCGGTGGTGGTGGAAGAAAGCGGCAAGCTGAAGGTGACCGTTCACGATGGGTCGTCGAACCGCGACCTGGTGTTGCGGCCGGACCTGCTGGTGCTCTCGACGGGCATCGCGCCGGCTGCGGGCAACCCGGCGCTCTCCGGCCTGCTGCGCAGCGCTCTGACCGCCGACGGTTTCTTCCTCGAGGCCCATCCCAAACTCCGCCCGGTGGACCTGGCCAACGAGGGCGAGTTCCTGTGCGGGCTGGCGCACTCGCCGCGATTCATCGATGAAACCATCGCGCAGGCACAGGCCGCCGCCGGAAGGGCCGCCACCATCCTGTCGAAGGCCTACCTGGAGATTCCCGGCCAGGTGGCGCGGGTTAACCCGGAGGACTGCGTGGCCTGCGCCACGTGCGTCAAGGTCTGCCCGTATGGCGCGCCGATGATCAACAGTCTGAACAAGGCCGAGATACAAGGCGCCAAGTGCATGGGGTGCGGAAGTTGCGCGGCCGCCTGCCCGGCCCGGACCATCACCCTCCAGCACCAGGAAGACCAGGCGCTGTCGGCCATGCTCGACGAGTTGCTCGTCGCCGGAGTAAACGCATGATTCCCTCGCCCCCCAACTGGGAGCCGCGCATCATCGCCTTCTGCTGTAACTACTGCGCCTACGCGGCGGCGGACCTGGCGGGATCGAAGCGCATGCAGTATCCCGCCAACGTGCGCATCATCCATTCGCCGTGCACCGGCAAGATCGAGATGGAGCACATCCTCGAGGCCTTCGAGAAAGGCATCGACGGCGTCCTGGTGGCCGGGTGCCTGGAAGGCGGCTGCCACTTCCTGGAGGGCAATCTGCGCGCGCGCAAACGCACGGACCGCATCCGCGAGATCCTCGATGAGATCGGGGTCGGCGGCGAGCGGCTCAAGATGGTCAACCTTTCGGCCGCGGAGGCCCCGGCGTTTGTCGAGCGCGTCTATGAGATCGTCGAGGCGGTGAGGGCGCTCGGCCCCAGTCCGCTGCATTCGTCCAAGCAGACGGAAAGTGTAGGAGAGCCATGATTGTAGCTTCCCCGAAACCAATTACCGAACTGAAGAACCTGATCGCGCGCCACGGCAAGGTGCTTTTTGTGGGCTGCGGCACCTGCGTCACGGTGTGTCTGGCGGGCGGCGAACGAGAGGTAGGCATCGCCTCCTACGCCGTGCGGATGGCTCGCAAGAT
>JBEKSR010000237.1:0-3201 GCA_049516835.1 Bryobacteraceae bacterium
TGTGGACATCGATGCCCGCGCATCGCTCGTATAGGTCCACCAAAGCGTTGATGTCTACTTTGTTTGTTCGTCTTCGAGTTGCCATCCTGCCTCCTTGGCCGGGGGCAGGGACACCGCAAGTGCAAGTCTCTTCCGCGTGCTCACCGCTCCAAGGCGGGGCTACAATGTGTGGTGCTGACGTGTCTGGGTCAGACTGTCCCACGGGCTTTACAGCCTCAGTGGCACTATCGACCTCGCTGCCACCAACCACACACCACACTACCGCCGGCCGCAGCCATTTTCATGGAGTGTTGTGAGCCGCCTCGGCTCATAGGACAGGACTGTCCCCGAATTTGGCGGCGCAGTAGCGGCGCTACCTTATCAAATGCGCGGCGGCGAACGCCCCTCCGTACGCCAGCACGCCCATGTAAGTGAATTGCAGGATGGGCCACTTCCATCCGCCGGTCTCGCGGCGCACCACCGCGATGGTGGAAATGCACTGCATGGCGAACGCAAAGAAAACCAGCAGAGCCACGGCGCCGCCGGGCGTGAGATCGTGCTGGAGCGCCTTCTGCAAGCCGAGCTGGTGCGATTCGGGATCCATGCCGTAGATCGCTCCCAGCGTTCCAATGATGGTCTCGCGCGCGGCCAGAGACGTAATCAGCCCGATTCCGATTTTCCAGTTGAAACCGAGCGGCTTGATGACCGGCTCGAGGGTGCGGCCGACCGTGCCGGCCAGGCTGTCTTGAATGGAGGGGGCCTTGCCGTTGACGGGCGGCAGGTGGGCCATGATCCAGAGGACCACCGTGACCAGCAGGATTACGGTGCCGGCGCGGCGCAGGAAGACCTTGGCGCGGTCGAACAGGCGCAGGCCGATGGACCGCACGGTGGGCCAGCGGTAGGAGGGCATCTCGAGCAGAAACGGCGTGTGGCCGCTTTTCAAAATGGACGACTTCAGCACCCGCGCGGTCGCCACCGCGGCGAGGAAGCCTAACAGGTAAAGGCCGAGCAGGGCGGCCGCGCGCGCGCCCAGAAACGGCCCCAGCACCGGGCGGTTGGGAAGAAAGGCCGCTATGATCAAGGTGTAGACGGGGAGGCGCGCCGAGCAGGTCATGAAGGGCGCGATCAGGATGGTGGCGAAACGGTCGCGCTTGTTCTCGATGGTGCGGGTCGAAAGGATGGCGGGCACCGCGCAAGCGTACGCGGAGAGCAGCGGGATGAAGGATTTGCCCTGGAGGCCGACCCGGGCCATGGTGCGGTCGGCGATGAGCGCGGCCCGCGCCAGGTAGCCGGAGTCTTCCAGAATTCCGATGAAGAGAAAAAGGAAAAGGACCTGCGGCAGGAAGACCACTACCGAGCCTACACCGCTCCACACGCCCTCGACCAGCAGCGAGCGGAAGATCGAATCGGGGAGGGTAGCCGCAACCCACTTGCCCGAAACTTCAAACAGCCAGCGCAGCCCATCCATCAGTGGAACGGCCGCGGTAAAGATGGTTTGGAAGACCGCGACCACCACCACGGCAAACACCAGGGGGCCGGCCACGGGATGGAGGAAAACCGAATCGAGGCGGCGCGTCCACTTGGGCGGAACGGGCGGCCGGTAGGATGCCTGGCTGCCCACCCGGCCGGCCCACTCGCGGCACTTGGGCACGTCGTGGAGGACAGGCAGCTCCTGGGGCGCCGGCGCCGGCATGGCGCTGGCAAGGAACTCGAACACCTCGTCGATGCCTTCGCCCTGCCGCGCGCTGACCAGAGCCACGGGCGCCCCAAGCTGCGCCGAAAGCTGGCGTGTATCCACGTGGCCGCCGCGGTTGCGGAGGTCGTCCGCCATGTTCAGAATGATGAGAGTGGGCACGCCCAGAGCCAGGATGGGCGCCGCCAGCATGAGGTGACGGTTAAGATTGGTGGAATCCAGCACCAGCAGGATGGCCTCGGGCCGGGGCGTGTCTCTCCGCTCGCCGGTGAGCACGTCGTGGGCGACCTGTTCGTCCTCGGATTGCGGCGAGAGGCTGTAGAGGCCGGGGAGATCGATGATCCCGACGGCGCGGCCATCGGGGAGTTCGGCGATGCCGGTATGCTGTTCGACGGTGACGCCGGGGAAGTTGGCGACCTTCTGGCGCAGGCCGGTGAGGCGGTTGAACAGGGTGGTCTTTCCGGAGTTCGGCGGGCCGGCCAGGGCAACGATTTTGGGAGACGCCGGCGCGCCGGGGAATTCGACGACAGCCGCGGCGCTACAGTCGTGGCAGTCGCCGCACTCGCTCATGGCATCCCCGGAGCCTGGCGGGTCTTGTCGAGCCGGACCTTGAGGCGCCGGGCGGTTTCGCGCCGCAGAGCGATTTCCGAACCGTCCACCTGGAAGACGCGCGGATCGCCGCCGGGAGCGCTATGCCCCGCGGTGATCCGGACACCGGGCAGAAAGCCGAGTTCCATGAGACGGCGAGCGTCCTTGCCGGGAAGGTCGATGTGGTCGAGGGTGGCGGCATCGCCGCGGCGCAGGTCCACCAGGGTCGTGAAGGAGGTCTTCAGCGGAACGTTGTTGCCACTCAGTTGCATCTTGATTGAAGTATGCCGGAGTCCGAAATGATTGTCAAGAGCCCCCCGCACACAGTTCGGCGGCTGCGCATGGCGGACCTCGACCGCATCATGGAAATCGAGCGCGCCAGTTTCGGCGATGAGGCATACGATCGCAGTCTGTTTGCAGAGTTTTTCCGTAAATGCGGGGAGCTGTTCTTCGTCGTGGCGCACGACCGAGAAGTCCGGGGGTATATGGTCACTTGCATCCGCGGGGAGCAGGCGGAACTGGTCTCGGTAGCAGTGGACCCAGCGGCGCGGCGCAGGGGCGCGGCCTCGGCGCTGATGGAGAGCACGTTGCGACGATTGCGGCGGCGCGGCATCGCGCGCATCGGCCTGATGGTCCGGGTGACCAACGATCAGGCGCGCGCGTTCTATGAGCGGTACGGCTTTGAGAAAGTCAGAAAGGCGCCGCGGTACTACGAAGACGGAGGAGACGGGTGGCGCATGGCGAAGAAGTTGTGAACAGGCAGTAGGCGATGGCCGGGTGCGCAACATAGAAATGGAAGGCGCACACCTCCTTGTGGTTTGGGCAAGCTAGTCAAGGGCTTTGCCCTTGGTATCCCTGGCAGGTGCTCGGGAGGCGTTCATCGCATAAACTTCCAGGTAGTGAGCTTGGAGGACAGCGATGAACGCCTTTTACCAACACCA
>JBEKSR010000238.1:0-3183 GCA_049516835.1 Bryobacteraceae bacterium
TGCGGGGCGAGCAGGGCGAACTTAAGGAATACTCGATCGCCTTGGCGGTGTTTGAACGGGCCCCGTCGTTCGATCCCAAGGACGACACCATCGTGCGGGCCCAGGCGCGCCGGCTTCGCCAGGTACTGGCAACCTATTACCAGACTCCCGCCGGGCGCGGCGATCCGGTGCTGATCGAAATCCCCAAGGGCGGCTACGTACCGGTGTTTCAAGTTCGTGCCGAGGCCGATGGCTCCGCCGCCCGGAAGAGCGCCGTGTGGTGGCGCAGGCGCTGGATCTGGGCCGCGGTGGGGGCCGCGGCCGTCTTGGCGGTGGCTCTGGTCCCCGTGCTGCGTTCTTTGGGCTTGCTTCCTCGGCCGTGCGTGCCGGATACCTGGACCCTGGCGGGGAACCGGCTCACCGTACTGGGCGCCCAAGGCAACGCCTGTTGGGAAACCACGTTTCCCCCGTCCGAACCGCACCTCGACCTCCTGACCCTCGATCGCGTAGTGATCGCCGATATCGACGGCGACAACCGCAAGGAAGTGCTGGTCAACCTATGTCCGCAAGGGCCCGCCCCTGCCCGGGGATCACTCCTGTGCCTGGAGCAGTCGGGAAAGCGGCGCTGGGAGTTCGTCTACGGCGCGCCCAGGACCTTCGGCGGCCGGACCTTCGAACCGGGTTACATCGGCCGCATCGTCCGCGTAGCTCCGAATCGCGGCAAACCCCTGCTGGTGACGGTGGCCAACCATCATATCTGGTATCCATCGCAGGTGGCTGTGCTCGACCCGCGCACCGGCCGCATGATCGAAGACTACTGGCACCCGGGCTGGATCTACGACGGCGTTCTCGCCGACATCGACGGCGATGGCCGGCCAGAGTTCCTGTTCGCGGCCATCAACAATCCTGGAAGCGGACTCGGCCACGCCGCCCTGGGGGTGCTGAAGATCCCGCCCTCGAAGGCGCCCGCCAGGCCGGCCCTGGAGGCCTTCCCGAGTCTGACCGGCGGCGGTGAAATGCAGTATCTTCTCTTCCCCCTTTCGGATGTAGCCAAGGCATTGGGGCAGCTTCCCATTCCCGCCATGATCAAAGTGCAGTCGCGGCGCATCCTGTTCGAGGTCCCGCTGCCCGAGGTCGGCGGCATCGTGTATTACCTGGACTTTGGATTGAACGTTTTGGAGGCGCGGCCCTCCGACAACCTGCCCGCACTGCACGAGCGGCTCTA
This sequence comes from Bryobacteraceae bacterium, assembly GCA_049516835.1. GTDB lineage: Bacteria > Acidobacteriota > Terriglobia > Bryobacterales > Bryobacteraceae > Fen-178. Next base: position 1,205 of record JBEKSR010000238.1, read on the forward strand.
CAGGCAGGGGCTGCTGGACCACCGCTTCAGCGCCGCCGAAGCCGACTCGCTCGCGAAGCCCGTCCGTTTTCCGGCTGCTCCGGACGGCAACTCGCCCAGGTTGAAGGACTTGTGGAAATACCAGGAGCCCGTCAGAGCCGCTCGCTGATCCCCAACAGAACTTGGCGACTCAAGAAATGCGCCGGACCACACTGGCCACAGCGTCATTCTCCTCCACATGGAAGAGCCCGCGATTCTGCAGGATGTCTGGGACTCCGGACATACATTCCCCTTCCCTCAGTCAGGTGCAAAACATACCACGAAAGAGCCCCGCGTTACAGCATCTTGATACGTGGCCGAGGGCGCCGGCTGGCAGCCGCGCACCTTCTACCACGTATGCGTCTCGGCAATGCGGCAGTTCCAGCAGACTGGCCTGTGTGTTTCCAGCGCGTGGGGGATGTGCTCCGGCCGGAAGTCCCTCCATGCACGGATCCGCAGATCGGGGCTCATCAGGCTCGGCTTGTGTTGCACCCAGTTGATCTCCCCTATCGGCCTGCCGCAGCAGGCGCACTCCTTTTCCCGATACCACTTCGTTAGGATGGTCCGTAGCAGGCACTCTTCAGGCGCCCCCTCAATCTGCTCCAAGCAGTCTTGACCACAAGGCCCGCGTTCGGACCACCGCGAGCAATCCCGAAGCCGCAGCGCCGGCTCCCCGAAGACAGCCGTCAAAGCCGCGCGCCCTGCCGCCACTTCCACGGCGGCAGGCTGCTTGGTTTCCGGACACGCCACCACCCTCTTTCCTCGGAACGTGAGGTAAGCGCCTCCACTTCTCCAGAACATCAGCCCCAACAGACCCAGTGCGAGAATTGCAACGACCGCGATACCCATTCCTGTCATGCTCAAGCGCCTTCCCGACCGCCTCAATTATGGGACCCGTTTCGCGCCGCGTCAAGGGCTATCCTCTGGGCGATGATTTCGTGCCTCCGGATTCTTTTGGGCTGAATTCTGCTACTATGTTTGCTTCCAGGGGGGTGTGGTGTTTCTCATCACTCGAAGGAAGCAGTTTGGCCCGACGACCTTCCTCTGGGACGTGCATGCGCCGGATGTGGCGCGGGCCGCGCGTCCTGGACATTTCATCATGGCTCGCATCGACGAGCATGGAGAACGCATTCCGCTCACTGTGGCGGACTTCAATGCGACCCAGGGCACGGTCACGGTGGTGATCCAGGCGGTGGGCAAGACCACGTTCGAGATGCTGGCGCTCGGCGAAGGCGACGCCATTCTCGATTTCATCGGTCCGCTGGGGCTGCCAAGCCGCGTACGGAAATTGGATGGGACCGTGGTGCTGGTGGGCGGGGGACTGGGCGTCGCGCCGGTTTATCCGCAACTGCGCGAGTACAAGAAAGCGGGCAACCGCACCATTTCGATTGTGGGTTTCCGTAACCGGGACTTGATGTTCTGGGAGGACCAATTCCGCGAATTCAGCGATGAGCTGATCGTCACCACCGACGATGGCAGTTACGGGCGCAAGGGGTTCGTCTCCCATGCTCTGGCTGATGTTGTCGGGACGGAGAAGGACGTGCGCGAGGTGGTGGCCATCGGGCCGCTTCCCATGATGAAGGCGTGCTGCGAGGTGACCCGGCCGCTGGGGATTCCCACCATTGTGAGCTTGAATTCGATCATGGTGGACGGCACGGGAATGTGCGGGTCGTGCCGCGTGACGGTGGGCGGGAAGATGAAGTTCGCATGCGTGGACGGCGCGGATTTCGACGGGCACCTGGTGAATTTCGACGAGCTGGCGCTGCGGCAGAAACGCTTCGAGCGCGAGGAGAAGGCGGCGCTGGAACGGTACCGGAGCGAATCGGCGAGAATGGCCGGTTTGAAGATGCCGGAATCCGAGGGCCAACTGGCCTCGACGTGCGAGCTGCCGCAGCCCGCGGACGCGCCACCGGGGCCGCTGGTCCCCAAGAACATCAAGAGCATACCGCCGGAGCGCGCGC
>JBEKSR010000239.1:0-2977 GCA_049516835.1 Bryobacteraceae bacterium
TCACCGACGCCGATATCGTGCATCCGCCGGAGAACCTGTCGGCGCTGGCGGCGCGCGCCGGGTCTTGCGGTTACGACCTGGTCTCTTTGATGGCGACGCTGGAATGCCGGACATTGGCCGAGCGGGCGCTGATTCCCGCGTTCGTGTTCTTTTTTCTCATGCTTTATCCGCCGGCCTGGATTCGGAGCCCGCGGCGGGGGACGGCCGCCGCCGCCGGCGGCTGCATCCTGATCCGCCGTGAAATGCTCGAGCGAGTGGGCGGCATAGCTGCCATACGCGGCGAAATGATCGACGATTGCGCCCTGGCCCGCGCGGTCCGGCGACAGGGCGGCCGCGTATGGCTGGGCCTGAGCGCCGCCACCCGCAGCGTCCGCGGATACGCCACCTGGGGTGAAATCGGCCGCATGATTTCGCGCAGCGCGTTCGCGCAGCTCCATCATTCCGTTCTGCTGTTGATTGGCACCGTGCTGGGGCTGGCGCTGACATGCATGCTCCCGCCGGCGCTGGCAATTGCCGCGCGCGGGCCGGCAGCCGCGCTGGGCGCTTGCGGATGGTTACTGATGAGCATCGCCTACTTCCCCGCCCTGCGGTTTTACCGCCGCTCGCCTCTGTGGGCGCCGCTGCTGCCGGCCATTGCGGCCTTCTATCTGGGCGCTACCATCCATTCCGCCGTGTGCTATTGGCGTGGCGCGGGCGGTATGTGGAAGGGGCGTGTGCAGGACGGAGCGTAGGCCTTATCATGAAGACATGGTGCGGACGCAGGTTCGATTGACCGAGCAGCAACTCGATGCACTGCGCGAATTGTCAACTGCAACCGGGAGGCCGGTGGCCGAGCTGATGCGCCTGGGCGTGGAACTCAACCTGAGTTCACAGCACCTCCCCAGCCGGAAAGAGCAGATCGACCGCGCCCTCAGGGCGATCGGTAGATTCTCTTCGGGCCGTAACGATGTCAGCGTTCATCACGACCGTTACCTGGCCGAACCAGACGTGAGGTAGACGTACTTCTGCACTTTCAAGCCTTCGCAGCCTGCGCCGATTTCGTGGGGCGGGCTCCCTGGGGACGAACCCCTGGTCGGCCTGCCGGAACATAAGAAGAGCCGGACCAGGGGGTCCGGCGCGGACGGGGGCGTCCGCCCCACAATTGGTTGCGGCTGTGCTGCTCCGTGGGACAGGCCATCGTTTTCCGTGGCCTGTCTGCTCACAAACAACGCAGACGACCAAGAGCGATCGTCTGCGCCACCGAACCTCCTGTGATAAACTCGGTGTTCCGTATCTGAAACTTCGGAGAATGGAGAGGCTCTTCGCTTGAAACTCGCTCCGGTTGATTACACCATTCTGGCCGTTTATTTTGCCTTTGTTCTAGGCATCGGGTGGATGCTTCGGAAGAAGATGTCCACCAGCGGCGATTTCCTTCTTTCCGGGCGGTCAGTCCCCGTGTGGATCACCAGCCTGGCATTCATCGCGGCCAACCTCGGCGCGCAGGAACTGGTCGGCATGTCCGCCTCCGGCGCCAAGTATGGCATCATGACCGCCCACTTCTATTGGATCGGCGCCATTCCGGCCATCCTGTTCGTGGGAATTTTCATGATGCCGTTCTACTACGGCAGCAAAGCCCGCTCGGTTCCCGAGTATCTGAAAATGCGCTACGACGAAAAGACGCGCACGTACAACGCCTTCTCCTTCGCCGTCATGACCATCTTTTCCTCGGGAATCTCCATGTATGCCCTGGGCAAGCTGCTGCAATTGGTCCTGGGGTGGGACTTCAGTGCCTCGATCCTGGTCTCGGCCGCCATCGTTTTGGTCTATACCTTCCTCGGCGGGCTAACCAGCGCCATATACAATGAGGTTCTCCAATTCCTGTTGATCGTCGCCGGTTTCTCTCCCTTGGCGATTCTCGCCGTCGCCAAGGCCGGAGGCTGGCAGGGCATCCAGACGCGACTGGGCGCCATGACCCTTGCCGGCGGCATGTCCGGGAAGGTAATGACGCATGCCTGGACTTACATGGGAAGCCCGCACTCCAATCCCATGGGCGTGGAGCTTTTCGGGTTGGTGGCGGGCCTCGGGTTCGTGCTCTCGTTCGGCTACTGGTGCACGAACTTCCTGGTGGTGCAGCGCGCCATGGCGGCCGATTCCATGAACTCGGCCCGCCGCACGCCGCTCATCGGCGCCTTCCCCAAGATGTTCCTCCCGTTCATCGTCATCGTCCCCGGCATCGCCGCCGTGGCGCTGGCCAGGATGGGCGTCGGCTACAGCATCCCGCTTGACGCCAACACCCATCTTCCCAATTACAACCTGGTGATCACGACGCTCATGGCCAAGTTTTATCCGGCCGGTATGCTGGGCGTCGGGCTGACGGGCCTGGTGGCGTCGTTCATGTCGGGCATGGCGGGGAACGTCACCGCCTTCAACACGGTCTGGACTTACGACATCTACCAGACCTATATCCGGAAGAACGCGCCCGACCGCCACTATCTCCACGTCGGACGCGCCACCACCATCGTCGGCGTGCTGCTCTCCATCGGCGCCGCCTACGTCGCCACACGCTACGACAACATCATGGACCTGCTGCAGTTGGTCTTCGGGTTTGTCAACGCGCCGCTCTTTGCGACCTTCCTGCTGGGCATGTTCTGGAAGCGCGGCACGGGCCACGCCGCGTTCTCCGGGCTGGTCACCGGCACGGTGGCTGCTTCCCTCACCTGGTGCCTGACGGTGGCCGAGGGCAAGGGCGGCATCCTGGGCAACCTTCACACTTTCCCCTCCGCCATGGCCCAAAGTTTCTGGATCGCCCTGATGGCCTTCACCAGTTGCTTCCTGGTGACGCTTCTCGTCAGTCTGGCGACCAAGCCGCGCCCCGAGAAGGATCTCGAGGGGCTGGTCTATGGCCTGACCAAGATCCCCGAGGACCGCGGCAGTTGGTATCAGCGCCCCGCTCCCCTGGCCGTGACCGTCATAGCGATCCTGTTGGTATTGAATATTT
>JBEKSR010000240.1:0-2865 GCA_049516835.1 Bryobacteraceae bacterium
CTTACGGCTGACCACGCATGACTCGGGGCCAAGACGGCTCGCTACGCCTTTCTTGTACGGCTCTCTCATCCGCTACTCAATGCCGGTTTATCCCGGCGCTCCAAGCTAAAGCATGCCCCACCGTGGTGGGGCATGCTTTAGCTTGCCTTGAACCCGCTGCAAAGCCCGACGGTGCTAGTCCGGCCGCGTCAGCCGGTCCTTGTACAGGCCGAAGACGCGATTGAAGTCCAGCTCGAGCATCACCCTCACCGGCGTGGCGTCGGGCGCCAGGCGGCGGTCCAGCGGCGTGGTCGAGCCGTAGAACTGGCCCCAGGCGGTCTGCACGTCCAGGTACCGCGTCTCGGATTTCGTCACGAACCCCGGGTCGATCAGGTACGCCGCGGCCAGCGAGTCCCACATGTGGGCCGTGGCCTCGGCGTGCTTCAGGAAGCCCGGATAGCGGTTCCCGAGGTCGTCGCGAAACAGGTCCGTGATGGGCGTGTGGGCCGAGGCGATCTGGTCGAACTCGGCCTTCCCCAGCACCGCCCGGTTGCAGATATCCAGTCCGAACATCACCTTCTTCGGAATCCGCGACCGCAGCACGATTCGCGCCGCTTCCGGGTCGAACCAGAAGTTGAACTCCGCCGCCGGCGAAGCGTTGCCCGCCACCCGGATGTTGCCGCCCATGAAGACAATCTGCTTGATTTCCGTTTCCACCTCGGGTTTCAGCCGCAGGGCCAGCGCAATATTCGTCATCGGCCCGATGGCCAGAATGGTCAGCTCGCCTGGGTGGCGCTCGATCTCGGCAATCAGGAACGCCACGGCGCCTTCCCTGCGTGGTCTTCGGTTGGTGAGCTGGGCTCCGGGCGCGGGCTTCACCGAGGCGGGGTCCTGGGTGAATGCGCCGGTGTATTCCAGCGTTCCCCACCGCCGCTCGGACTCGCGTGCCATGGCGGCGCTGTTCACCAGAGGCCTTTCCGCGCCTGTAAACACGGGCACCTGCGGCCGCTTCAGCAGCTCCAGGATGTGGAACACGTACTCCGCGCCCTGCGCCGGCCAAACGTTGCCCGGCGTCACCGTGATGCCATGGATGGCCGCCTGGGCCGGGCTGCGGAGCATCATGACCAGCGCCGCGCCATCGTCGCCGAACAGCCCCGAATCGGTGTCGAAGAGCACGATCTCCCGCCCCTCCGCGCCGAGCGCGCACGCCAGCAGGATTCCAGCCACGAAACGCAGCATGAATCCTCAATATAGCGCTCGAAGCATCCTGCCCGGCGTCCGCGCTACAATGCATAAGCCATGCAAAAAGTCCGCTGGGGAGTCCTGGGCGTCTCCCGGATCGCTACTGTCAAGGTGATCCCGGCCATGCAACGGGGCGAGTGGTGCGAAATCGCCGCCATCGCGTCGCGCGACCGCGCCAAGGCCCAAGAGGCTGCCGGGAGGCTGGGCATCCCGAAGGCCTATGGCTCGTACCAGGAGATGCTCGACGATCCCGATATCGAAGCCGTCTACGTTCCGCTTCCCAACCACCTGCACGTCCCGTGGTCCATCCGCGCCGCCGAGGCCGGCAAGCACGTGCTGTGCGAGAAACCCATCGGCATGAACGTGGCCGAGACGCTGGAACTCATCGCCGCGCGCGACCGGACGGGGGTCACCATGGGCGAAGCTTTCATGGTTCAGTCGCACCCGCAATGGGTGCGGACCGTGGAACTGGTGCGCACCGGCCGCATCGGCCAGCTTCGATCGGCCATAGGCTCGTTCAGCTACTTCAAGCTGGACGCCGGCAATATCCGCAACATCCGGGAATACGGCGGCGGCGGGCTGATGGACATCGGCTGCTACCCCATCAAGACCTCGCGCATGGTTTTCGGAGAGGAGCCGGCGCGCGTCTCGGCCGCCATCGTCCGCGATGCGCGCTTCGGCAACATCGACATGCTGACGTCCGCCATTCTGGATTACCCTTCGGGCCACTGCATCTTCACCTGCAGCACGCAGGCGGCGCTGCAACAGAGCATGCGGTTCTATGGAGCCACCGGGCGCATCGAGCTCGATATTCCGTTCAACCCGCTGGACAATCGGCCGTCCCGCATCCGCATCGACGACGGCCGCGACCTGACCGGCTCGGGCGTGACCGTCGAAGAGTTCCCCGCGTGCGACCAGTACACCATCCAGGGCGATCTGTTCTCGCGCGCCATCCGCGAGGGCGGCCCTCCCCCCGTGCCGCTCGAAGACGCGCTCAAGAACATGGCGGTGATCGACGCCGTCTTCCGATCGGCCGAAACGGGGCAGTGGGTAGAGCCCGCCGCGCTCTTGAGGCGCGCGGGGTAGGACGTTTCTCGCGGCTTTCCACTTCAGCGGCCAGTCCACGGGGCAGCTTTAGCAGCCGTGCACGCAGTCGACGAACCGCTGGAAGTGTGGGCAACGCTGCCTGATGCGGTCGATATCCGCGGCGGCGGCCACCTCAGCGTACACTGCGGGGTCAGCCGGAAGCTGCGCTTGGGACAGCATCTGTCGGAAAAGCTTTTTCGCATCCGTCGCGCCTTCCAAAGGGTCGGGAACAGGTTGAGCAGATGGGACCTTGTCTCGCTTTCGCGCGACGGCGTTGACTGCGTCCTCGTCCGCCAGCAGCCACGTTTCCACCATGCATCTGGTCGCGTAGAAGTGAACGGGCAGCGTCAGCTTCTCACTAAATCCCGACTGGTCAAGGATACGACCCAATTCGTCCTCCAAGGCTCGTGAGGCGTCACAGTCGGAGTCGCGAATCACTAGCGGGAGTTTACTGCCGAAGAGGCGCGTAGAGCTGTAACTAGCTTAATTGCGTTTAGGTTGGCGAGAGATGGCGTGTATTACCCAAACTGGGTACTACGACAGGCGATCCAGACCGAG
>JBEKSR010000241.1:0-2775 GCA_049516835.1 Bryobacteraceae bacterium
GGGGAGCAACCGTACCAGAAAACTCGCCCGTACGATAGCCTTGGGGAACCCCGCCTACATCGACGATGGGCGCGAGAAAAAATCTCGAACCACCGGATTCCCGCGTAGCGGGTTAGTACATTCGTTAATATCGGTAGCTTGTCCCTTGGCCAAGCTGGTGAAAGACACCATCTGGCACGAAGTGACCCGCTACTTTGGAATGAGCGAACTGCGGGTCCGCGCCGCCGGGCGCAAACGGCGCCAATGACGCGGACCTGCGCAAGTGCATACGAGCTTGGTGTTCAGGCGGTCACGGACGCAGCGCGTCCGCCAGCGCCTTTATGGGACGATACGCGGCCAGCCGGACATCGCCGGGGAAGGTCTGTGGCGGTTCGCCGGCGGCCCGGCGTGCCGGCCGTGAGAGCCGGTCCAGTTCGGCGTTTTCTTTGGCAAGCCATTCCGCCTTTGCCGCCTTCGCCGCCTTCTGCGCTGCCAGTTCTTTCTTGCTTGGCTTCTTGCGGGACGTTTTCTTGTTCTTGTCCAGTCCGGCCTGCGTAGTCTCGGACGGCGCCAGGTAGTCCAGCAATTTGAGGCCGGCTTCTCCGAGCGCCGAGAGGTCTTTCGACACCGGTATGACCTCGGCCAGCAGTTTGTTGTTCTCCGCAATCGGTTGGAAGAGCGCGTCGTTAGCGGCCCATGTTTCGAACTGCCGGCGCAACATGGCCGCCTCGTCCTTGCCGCCCGCCGGGTTTGCCACAAACCTCTTCGCGGCAAGTTCCATCTCGCGCACGAGTTCACTTTCGGGTTGACAGGCGTCCACAAACCGGTCTAGCGGCGTTGTCCCCGTTGGCCGTCCCCTGCGCCCCGTGCCCAGCCCGAGGGCTTCGACCGCATCCGCCAGAACCCGCAGCGGCCCAACGGGCCGGTCCCCGGTGAGGCGATCCAGCATGGGCTGATAGTTCGCGTGATGCATTACGCCGGTGAACTGCAGATTCCGGCTCACTGGCTCCAGGCGCGCGTACATCGCGTCCACGTCCGTTATGTCTTTCGGCGACCATAGCCTCTCCGCAATTGCCGCTGTGCGCGGCCAGACGCGGGAGTCTACCGTTTCCTGGCCGACCAACTCCGCCCACATACAAGCCTCGCCGCCCATAATCCGCGCCGCCTGCTCCGGCGTCAGGTTGGCTGCATCGGGACCACCCAGCGGATCCACGCCGTAGTGAAAGGACGCGGGGGTCAGATGATCCAGATAGTAACCCCAGGAGAGAATTGCGCGATACCCCTTCGAGGCCGCCTCGGAAAGCGATTTCTGGCCGCGCCACGACTGGATGACAGCGTCTGTCGGAAGTCCTGGGACCAGAATCTCGTCCCATCCCACCATCGTCTTGCCGTACTTCTGTACGATCTTCAGAAGGCGCTGGTTGAAGTAGACCTGAATGGCGGCCGCATCGGACAACCCATGCTCCCTGGCGAAAGCCTGAATGCTTTCCGACTGGTTCCACACCCGCGGGTTCACTTCGTCTCCGCCGATATGAAAGTACGGATCGGGGAAGAGCTGTACCATCTCGCCGATAAAGCTGTCGAGGAAGGTGTAAGTGCTCTCCTTGGAGGGATCCATCACCGAGGTGCTCCGGTCCCCGGGCGCGAAAGGCCCTGGCGACGAGGCCAGTTCGGGATAACCGGGAAACCAGGCGCTGGTATGTCCCGGCACGTCGAACTCGGGAACGACGCGGATGCCGCGGTCTCGCGCGTAGGCCACAATGTCGCGAATCTCGTCCTGCGTGTAGTAGTTTCCGCTGGAACCCATTTGGTGAAGCCTGGGGTACCGCTTGCTTTCCACCCGAAAGGCCTGGTCCTCGGAAAGGTGCCAGTGCAGCACATTCAGTTTCACCGCCGCCATGGCATCGAGGTTCCGCTTGACGACCTCTACCGGCATCCAGTGACGGCAAGGGTCCAGCATCAGTCCGCGCCAAGGGAATCGCGGGTAATCTTCAATCCGCACCCCCGCGACCTGGAAACCGTCCGGGCCGGGCTGTATCAACTGAGTGAAGGTGGCTAAGCCGTGGACCGCGCCATCGGCGGTTGCGGCCTGGATGTGCGCCTCCGTATCGGAAACGTCCAAAACGTAAGACTCATCCTCGCCAGGGACCGGATACTCCGCCCCCCCGGTGCAGTCAATCACCAATCGCCGCGCATCCGCCGGCAGCGGCGGAACCGGCGCGTACACGACGCCTGTCTGGCGCGACACACGGGCCAGAAATGATTGGACTGCCGACGCCACGCGGGCGCTGCCGGAGCCAACCGTCTCCACCACGAAATTCGCATCGATCAAAAACCTCCCTGATGCGGGCTGCACTTTGACCGGCATCGGCATGAGCGCCGGCCCGGCTGCAAAAACGACCTGACTTGCGCTGGCCGTCAATGCAAGAAGCATCGTCCCTAAACGCATTATTCCTCCTACTGACTGAACGATCTATCCGGCTGTAATTTCACCGGATTAGCAAGACTTCCAGGATAACAAGTCGAACGCCTGAGCCTCATGCTCTATATCGATACCGGAGCCGGTGAGACCTTACCTCGGGTCTCGTTGGAATAATCGAGGCCACCTTCTCGTGTGTTGTCCTGGGGCGACATTCTCCCCCGAACCGCTCGGTTTCTTGCGACGGGGCTAGAGTCAATACTGTTCACTTAAGAACATTTCTGTGGTATTCTGTTTTGGAGAGGAACAGGAGGACCGCAGATGGCACGCACGGTTGCAGAACTTCCCTCGGGTTCTCGGATTACCGACTACATCAG
>JBEKSR010000242.1:0-3387 GCA_049516835.1 Bryobacteraceae bacterium
ACGGACCTGGAGCGGGCGCGCGCCATCGAGCGCCGGCTGCGCACCGATTACGGCTACACGCTCGAACTTCCGGACCACGAAGTGGCCGATCCGCTGGCTTACTTCCTCTTCACGCGCAAGAAGGGCCACTGCGAATACTTTGCGTCCGCCATGACGGTGATGCTGCGGACGGACGGCATCCCCGCGCGGCTGGCTACCGGGTTCCAAAGCGGAGTGTACAATCCCATCACGGACCTCTGGCTGGTGCGCGCCTCCGACGCCCACGCCTGGGTGGAGGCCTGGATTCCCGGTCATGGCTGGACCACCTTCGACCCCACGCCGCCCGATCCCAACCGTCGCGGCTTCGCCCTGCTGACGAAACTCGGGTTGTACCTGGATGCGGCCGAGACCTTCTGGCAGGAGTGGGTGGTGAGCTACGACATCAGCCGGCAGGGCACGCTGGCCGACCATTTGGAACAGGGTGCGCGCAGCATGGGCATCCGCTGGTTCGACTCCCTTTCCGGACTGGACTGGAATTGGCACCTCCGCGTGGCGGCGTGGTTCCGGCGCTACGGCGTCGGCATCCTGATGGTGCTGGCGCTGGGAGCCTCGATCTGGGTGCTCGGGCCGCGGCTGGTACGCCTGCTGCGCATCCGCAGCCGCGTCGAGCGCGTCCGCCGTGGCCAGGCCACGGTGGGGGACGCCACCCTGCTTTACGAGCGCATGCTCGACCTGTTGAAACGCCGTGGTTACCGGAAGCCTGCGTGGTTCACGCCCACGGAATTCGCCGAATCGCTGCCGCCAAGCCAACTGGGGACAGCGGTGACGGAGTTCACCGTCGAGTACAATGCTCTGCGTTTTGGCCGCCGCACGGAGGTGGCGCCGCGCCTGTCGATGCTTCTCGATGAACTCGAGCGGTAGTCATAAGGCTGGCCGGCCGGCATGACCGCTGTCGCGTTTTGCGCTCCTCGCCAAGAACTGCGACCCTGGGAGGATGGTAAAGAAGCTGCTGCCGGCCGCCGCGGTCTGCGCCTCGCTGCTGCTGGCCCTGGCCGAGATCCCCTTTCAGGCGCAATCCGCCTCCACCATCTCCTATGCCGTCGCAGGCGACGGTGAAACCGTGGAGATCCATAACGTAGCCTGGCAATATACGGGAACCCAAGTACCCGGCCGGCCCGCCGATGAGCGCCTCCTGCTGCGCACTACCACCCACGCCAAAGACTTCGTCGGTGATATACCCGAGCCGGGCGCCATGACGCTGGAAGCGTGGCCGCTCGGAGTCAATCCGAACACCAAGCCTCTTTACTCGGTCAAGCTCGAAGCCAGTGACGCTCGCACGCTCGACAATTGCCTCTGGGTGATCGACCGCGGCTACGTCGACGTGCCAATGTGGTCCGTTCACCGCCTGGGCGACGGCCGCCATCTCTTCGACACGCATGTGGAGCTGGTCCGCTTTACGGTATCGAGGGCCGACGGCACCCCAAGATACGCCGGTCTGGACGTGCCGGCCGACGACACGCCCGATGCGCGCCTCAAAGATCCGCACGTGGTGGCGGTGCTGGTCTACGCCGCGGAAGATCGCGTCCTGCGCGAAGCCCTGATCACCCATGACAGGCCGGCGGAGGCGCGCCAGATGCGTTCCCTTGCGGACGAGACGCAGGAGGTCGCGCTCATCGAAACCCCCGCGCGCCGCCTCAAGATCGCCTTCAGCCACAACTACCCGGACGCCGCGGCCACAGTGGAAGCAAGCATCCCGCTGACCAAGGACGACCTGGACATATCCCACGCCCAGGTACCGGCCGGCATGCACATCGTGGCGTGGCGAAGATAGCGTGGTGGGGCACACGCCACGATCGGGCTCCACCGCGCGGTCGATGGCCGTTGGATCGCCGAAGTGGCGGAATTGAACGCCCCGCTGTACGGGGACTCGAAGCAGGACGCGGTTCCACGAGCTCAGCCGGCCGCGCGGGAGATTGTTCTCGACCGGATCGCCCACGGCGCCAAGCCGCCAGGTCAAGAGCCTCGAACTGGTTTAGGCGGCGGATATCACTTCGATATCTCTTCGGTGGCCGGCTAAGAGCCCGCGCCGGCGAGGGCCAGCACGGCGTTCAATCCACCGAACGCAAACGAATTGGAGAGCGCGTACCCCACTTGCGTGCGCCGGGCGTGATTGGGAATTACGTCCAGGTCGCACTGGGGATCGGGCTCATTGAAGTTGGCGGTGGGAGGGAGCACGCCGTCGCGGAGCGCCAGCGCCGTGGCCAGGCACTCCAGGGCGGCCGCCGCGCCCAGGGCGTGGCCGTGCATGGATTTCGTCGAGCTGATCGCCAGGCGCTCCGCGTGCCGGCCGAAAACGGAGCGGATGGCCGCCACCTCGGTGGGATCGTTGGCAGGCGTGGCGGTGCCGTGGGCGTTGATATAACCGATCTGTTCGGGCTCGAGGCCGGCATCGCGCAAGGCCGCCCGCATGGCCCGCGCGGCGCCTTCGGTGGAAGGCTGGGTGATGTGGCAGGCGTCGGCGGACATGCCAAACCCCACGATTTCCGCGTGGATGCGCGCTCCGCGGGAGCGGGCGGCTTCCAGCGGTTCCAGCACCAGCATGGCGCCGCCTTCGCCCAGGATCATCCCGCGGCGGTCCTTGGAAAACGGGCGGCAGGTCTCCGGTGAGACCACGCGCATGGCCTCCCAGGCTTTCAGAATCCCTGGCCGGAGGAGGAACAGGCCGTGGAAATGGTGAAGCTGGGGCCGGTGATGCCGAACTCCATGGAGATGTGGCTGGCGCCCGCGTTGGCCATGGTCTTGGGGATGGTCAGCGGGTGCACGCGGCTGTGGCCCAGCTTGTACAACTCCTGAAAGCCGATGTCTTCCGTGCTCTGGCCGCCCACGCACGATCCCGTGACGATGGCGGCGTTCTCGCGAAGCGCGGGCGTCCACGAGACTCCAGCGTCAGTCACGGCCTCGCGCGCGGCAATCACGGCGAACTGCGCGAAACGGTCCATGAAGTCGGCGCGGCGGTCGTCGAAGTATGGCTGATGGCTATAACCCCGCACCTCGGCGCCGTTCTGGAAGCGCAACTGGAAGCGGTCCGTGGATTCAATGGGGGCGATGCCGGAACGGCCCTGGCGAAGCGCCTCCGCGAATTCCGCGGTATTCCGCCCCAGAGCGCAAATCGCGCCCATGCCGGTGATGGCTACGCGCCGCATGTGCTACTGGCCGGCCTTCGCGCCGTCCGCTTTGGCGGCGATCAGCTTCTCGACGCCCTCGCACATCTGGCGGACGTTGCGCACGCTGCGCACCTCGTCGTCGGGAATGCTGATATCGAATTCATTTTCGAGGGCGAAGAGGATTTCGACGGCATCCATGGAATCGATCCCCAACTGCTGGAAATCGCTCTCGATCGTGACCGTT
>JBEKSR010000243.1:0-2590 GCA_049516835.1 Bryobacteraceae bacterium
TCAAGGTGGGCAAGCAGGACTTTGCCGCCATCCAGTTGCACCCTGACACTTTCCACGGCGAATGGAACTACGCCATCACGCCTCGTTCATAATGCTACACTTATTTTCTTACAAACTCTTAGTTGATGCGTGTCACGTGGTCGTCTAGTCCCCGTCTCGGACTCTGGCCCTCCGGTGATCCCCAACCCGGGCGTTCCGAACAGTAGATCCTCCCTGGTCGTGAGCCTGGGACTCACCGGAATGCATACCGGAACCCGTTCTCCGCAATCCCCCGCATCTCCGCTTCGCTGAACCCGAACTGCCGCGCCGCCAGCCGGTATTCACTTGTCAGCGTGCAGCCGAACATGGCCGGGTCGTCGGTGTTCAGCACAATCGGCACGCCCGCATCATACAGCCGCCGCAGCGGGTGCTCTTCTAGGCTCTTCACCACGCCAGTGACCAGGTTGCTGGTCAGGCAAATCTCCAGCGGAATGTCCTGCTCGCGAAGCTGCCGCATTAACTCCGCGTCCCGCGCCGCCGCGATCCCGTGGCCGATGCGCTCCGCGCCCAGCTTCAGCGCGGCCCACACCGATTCCGGCCCCGTGCTCTCGCCGGCGTGCGCCACCAGCCGCAGCCCCGCGTTTTTGGCGAACGCGAACACCTCCGTGAACCACTCGGTCTGTCCGCGCTCTTCGCTGCCGCCCATCCCCAACGCCACCACGCCGCGGTCCATGCGCTCCGCCGCCAGTTCCGCCACCTGTTGGGCCTGCTCGACGCTGAATTGCCGCACGGCGTCCAGAATCCAACGCACCTCCACCGGAGAGCCGGCAGCGGCCTCCCGGATGGCGTCGAAAATCGGAGCGAACTCCTGCCCCTTCCACAGCACCACGCCGGCCGCCAGAATGATCTCGGCGTAGCGCACGTTTTCGGCCGCCAGCCGCTCCAGCAGCCGCCGCGTAACCAGCGCGTAATCCTCCGGCGTGCGCAGTCGTTTTCCCACCGCGCCGAACGCCTTGAGAAAATCCTCGAAATCCGCGTAGCAGTAGAGCGCGCGGAGTTCCGCGAGCGGCGTCGAGGGGTCGAGTTCATGGAGCGTCTCGGGCTCGACTGAGCCTTCCAGGTGCAGGTGCAGCTCCGCTTTGGGCATTTCCAGCAAAAAATCGGCCATACTTGATTATTAGGCTCTCATGACTGCTGAAGAGATTGAAGCGATCGTCGGCGGATATCACGGGGATGCCTTCCGCATTCTCGGGCCGCACGCCATCCGCAAGAAGGGCGGGCAGGCCCGATGGGAGGTCCGCGCGTTCCTCCCCCAGGCGGAATCGGCCGAGGTTCTGGTTGACGGACGGCGCTGCGCCATGGCCAAAATGCATGCGCAGGGCTTCTTTTGCGCCACTTTGAACGGCGATCCCCAGCCGTACGCGATTTGCGCCCGCCTGTGGGACGGCCGCGAAGTCGCCATCGACGATCCCTACCGCTTCGGCCCGCAGATCTCCGATGCCGACCTCTATCTGCACACCGAGGGCACGCTCCACGAGGCCTGGCGCACCCTCGGCGCGCACATCACCGAGGCCGATGGCGTCCCCGGCGTTCGCTTCGCCGTGTGGGCCCCCAACGCCGAAAGCGTCACCGTCGCCGGCGAGTTCAACGACTGGGACACGCGCCGCCATCCCATGCGCCGCCGCGATGGCGGCGTCTGGGAAATCTTCATCCCCGGTCTTGGCCAGGGCGCGGCGTACAAGTACCACATCCGTTCCCGCTTCGCCGGCTACCAGCAGCTCAAGGCCGATCCTTACGCCTTCTACTGCGAGACGCCGCCGAAATCCGCTTCGGTGGTCTGGGACATCGCCCGGCGCCAGTGGCAGGATGCCGCTTGGATGGAATCGCGCGGCCAGACCGACTGGCTCAAATCGCCCATCGCCGTCTACGAAGTGCACCTGGAATCCTGGCTCCGCGGCCCCATGGGCCAGCCGCTCACCTACCGCGAGCTGGCCGTCAAGCTGGTCGAGTACGTGAAGCGGATGGGCTACACCCACATCGAGCTGCTGCCCATCATGGAGCACCCGTTTTCCGGCTCGTGGGGCTACCAGATCACCGGCTACTTCGCGCCCACTTCGCGCTTCGGCACGCCCGACGATTTCAAGTACTTTGTCGATTGCTGCCACCAGGCGGGCATTGGCGTGTTCGTCGACTGGGTCCCCGCGCATTTCCCCAAGGACGCTCACGGCCTGGTCTTCTTCGACGGCACCGCGCTCTACGAGCACGCCGACCCGCGCAAGGGCGAGCAGCACGACTGGGGCACCCTCGTCTTCAACTACGGCCGCAACGAAGTGCGCACCTTCCTCCTCTCCAACGCCCTGTTCTGGCTGAAGGAGTACCACATCGACGGCCTGCGCGTGGACGCCGTGGCCTCCATGTTGTATCTCGATTACTCGCGCCCGGCCGGCGAGTGGATCCCCAACCAATACGGCGGCAACGAGAACCTGGAAGCCATCGACTTCCTCCGCCGCTTCAACGAGCTCGCGCATACCGTTCCGGGCGCCATGACCGTGGCCGAGGAATCCACCGCTTTCCCCGGCGTCTCCAAGCCCGTCTACCTCAACGGCCTGGG
>JBEKSR010000244.1:0-2988 GCA_049516835.1 Bryobacteraceae bacterium
TGACGAAAACCCGTTGAGAGGGCATATTGGGAGAGGTTCCAAGAGGTTTGAGGAACAGCAAGCCTCCGGAAACGTAGCGGACCAGGAACGGTGATCCGCAGCCGCAAGATCTAGTGATAGAACAGGGGCTGCGGGGAGCGAGAGGAAATCGGGCGGGTTCGGAAGGCGGGCTTGGCAGGCGGCGAATTCCGCTGAACACTTTGATCCGGAGGGAGGTAAAAGTCCCAAAGGGGAGTGTAGGCGGGGGGCGCGGTCAGCCGGGCTACTTGTTGACGCTGCAACGGGCCAGAAGCAATGAAGCGGCCCGAGCCGGGGCCAACCGGTTTGGGTAGCGGAGCGGAAGGGCCGAACGGGCAGGGGAGGCAGGTAGCGGGGAGCGAAGTAGCAGGTCGGGACCTTTGACCCCGGAACGGGAATCGCGCAAGCGGGAGTCGTTGCGGGCGAGGGAAAGGCCGTTACGAGCAACCAGCCCCGAGAGGGAGAGAAGAAAGGCTGCGACGCGTCAGGAAGCGTTGATCCGGCGGCTGGAGAAAACGGCTGTTGGGGAGCGGAGAGGCGAAGCGTTCAGGGCTCCCGATTGCGATGTTCAGTACCGGGCATGCCGGTGGTGGGCAAGGCTGGAAATCGGATCACTTGGAACCATTTTTTTGCGCTTACCCTCCTTCGCCCCTCTTCTTGCGCTAACTAACTTCCGCTCCACGCCCACTCGATTTGTGATACGTTAGGTCTTTCGCTTGAACTGGAGGACAGTGGATTATGATGGAGGCCCTTGGCCTGATTGAAACGAGGGGCTTGGTGGGAGCCATCGAAGCCGCCGACGCCATGTGTAAGACCGCCAACGTCATCCTGCAAGGCAAGGAATACGTCGGCGCCGGACTGGTCTGCGTCACGGTCCGCGGCGATGTTGGCGCGGTGAAAGCTGCGACGGACGCGGGTGCGGCCGCGGCCCGGCGCGTCGGCGAGCTGGTCAGCGTCCACGTCATTCCCCGGCCGCATGAGGAGGTGGAAAAGGCCCTCCCCACTGGCGGCCTAGGTCGAGAAGGCCTATTCCGCCTGGCTCGAATATCGCACTTTTTCCCAGGAGCGGATTGACGCCATCGTCGAGCGCGTGGCGGCCGCCGCGCGCGCCCATGCCAAGCGCCTCGCCGAGATGGCCGTCGAAGAGACCGGCTACGGCAACCCCCAGGACAAGTACGTCAAGAATATCCTGTGCGCCGACCGGCTGCCGCGCCGCATGCGCGGCATGAAAACCGTCGGCGTTTTGCGCGAGCTGCCGGAAGAAAAAGTGGTGGAGGTGGGCGTTCCGATGGGCGTGGTGGCGGCCATCCTGCCCACCACCAATCCCACCTCCACGGCTATTTACAAGATCCTGATTTCGCTCAAAGCGGGGAACGCCATCGTGCTCAGCCCGCACCCGCGTGCGCACCAGTCGACCTGCTACACCGCGGGAATTCTGTACCAGGCGGCCGTGGAAGCCGGCGCTCCCGAGGGCATTATCCAGTGCGTCGATAACGCCACGCTCGAAGCCACCCACGCGCTCATGCGGCACGAGCGCACCGGCGTGATCCTTTCCACCGGCGGCGCGGGCATTGTAAGAGCCGCCTATTCCAGCGGCAAGCCGGCCTTCGGCGTGGGCCCCGGCAACGTTCCGGTGCTGATCGATACCTCGGCCGACCTGGAAGAAGCCGTCGCCAAAGTGGTCGCCGGCAAGTCCTTCGATTACGGCACGGTCTGCTCCAGCGAGCAGGCCATCGTGGCGGAGGCCCCGCTGCGCGACCGGATTCTCAGCCTGCTCAAAGTCAACAAAGCTTACATTGCCAGCGACGCCCAGAAGCAGGCGCTCGGCAAGCTGCTTATCATGCCCAACTGGACGGTGAATCCGCAGTGCGTGGGCCAGTGCCCCGCCACCATTGCCAAGATGGCGGGTTTCGAAGTGCCGCCGGATACCTCCATCATCTGCGCCGAGCTCGAGGGCGTCGGGAAGCAGTATCCGCTCTCCGCCGAAAAGCTCTCGCCGGTGCTCTCGCTCTACTTCGTCAAGGACTACAATGCGGCCCTGGACACCTGCTTCGCGCTGCTGAAGTTCGGCGGCATGGGCCACACCGCCGTGATCCACTCGAAGAACGACCAGCGCACGCGGGAATATGCCATGCGCATGCCGGCCATGCGCGTGTTGGTGAATACGCCCGCGCCGCACGGCTCCATCGGCATCACCACCAATGTCTTTCCGTCGATGACGCTGGGTTGCGGGGCCGCGGCAGGGAACATCACCTCCGACAACGTCGGCCCGCAGAACCTGATTAACATCAAGCGGCTGGCCTACGCCGCGCGCCAGCCGCAGGAGGCGTTCGAGATGCCGATCGATTTCAACGCCGCGCCGGGCGCCCCCGCGGGTGCGCCCGCCCCCGGCCCCATCGAGCGCAGTGCCGTGGCCGCCGCCGTCGAGCGGTATCTGGCGTCCCGCGGAATGCCGGTTGCCGCGCCGGCCGCGAGCGCTCCGTCGTCCGCGTCCGTGACACAGGCCCCGCAGCCGGTCTCTTTTGTGGTCTCGAATATTGTGGACCGGTACCTGGCGTCTCGCCGGGTTCCGGTTGCGGCGCCGCCCGTGGTCGCGTCTTCCGTGGTCCCGAATATTACAGCCCAAGTGGTGGATCGCTTCCTGGCCCGGCGCGGCGTTTCCGATTCCAAGAGTGGATTTGGCTGACTGACAGGTTCAGGCGCGGTTGCGTCTTGTCCCGCAGGATCGCCCGTGCCGGCGCCGGAGACGGCATCGTCACAACCCGCGCCTCCACCCAAGCCGGTGGATTTTGTAGCGGAGGCCGACGTGCGCGCCGCCATCCAAGAGAACCGCAAGATTTACATCGGGCCGAAGACGATTGTTACGCCCTCCGCCCGCGACCTGGCCGGACCCTCCGATATTCTGGTGCCGGCTCAGGGCTGAGGCATTTACGTGGATTTGAATCTCGACACACTGAAGCAGGAAGTCCT
>JBEKSR010000245.1:0-3469 GCA_049516835.1 Bryobacteraceae bacterium
CTTACGGCTGACCACGCATGACTCGGGGCCAAGACGGCTCGCTACGCCTTTCTTGTACGGCTCTCTCATCCGCTACTCAATGCCGGTTTATCCCGGCGCTCCAAGCTAAAGCATGCCCCACCCCAGTTGCACTGCCCCCGCCACTTCAGCTATGATGGATTGGTTTCGCGTGTACAGCTTTCTGCTTCTGGCTACCACTCGTCCGTGGGCGGGTCCGGCCAGGGGTAAGGCCCCGAGGTTCCAACGGTCACCCTGATTGGAACATGGACCTGTCCGAAAAAGGTAATCCTGGCTGTTGCGACCTGTAGAATTTTTTCCGGGACCGCTGTGCGGGTCCTGGCCACTTTTTTTGATTGCATCGCGAAGAGGATGATTCGTGCCGACGTTTAACCAACTTGTGCGTATGGGGCGGAAGCCGCCGCGCTGGAAGACCTCGAGCCCGGCGCTCAATAGCTGCCCGCAGAAGCGCGGAGTATGCACGCGCGTCTACACTTCCACCCCCAAGAAGCCGAATTCGGCGCTGCGAAAAGTGGCGCGCGTGCGGCTGACCAATGGAATCGAAGTGACGACCTACATTCCGGGCGTAGGTCACAACCTGCAGGAGCACTCGATTGTGCTGATTCGCGGCGGCCGCGTGAAGGACCTCCCCGGTGTGCGATATCACGTGATTCGGGGCGCGCTGGACACCGCCGGAGTGTCCGACCGCAAACAGAGCAGGTCGAAGTACGGAGCCAAGAGGCCCAAATCGTAGGTACGTATGCCACGCAGAAGACGAGCCGTTATACGTGAAGTAGTGCCGGACCCGGTCTACAACTCAACCCTGGTGGAGAAGTTCGTGAACTCCATGATGTGGGAGGGCAAGAAGAACACCGCCCAGGGGATTTTCTATGATGCCATGGACAAGCTGCGGGAGCGCACCAGCGACGACCCGCTCAAGGCCTTCAAGAAGGCGGTGGAAAACGCCAAGCCGCTGCTCGAGGTGAAGACGCGGCGCGTGGGCGGGGCCAACTACCAGGTGCCCATCGAGGTGCCGCAGAACCGGCGCACTTCGCTGGCGATTCGCTGGATTATCACGCAAGCGCGGTCGCGCCCCGAGAAGGGCATGCCGGAAAAGCTGGCGAATGAACTGAACGATGCCGCCAACCTGCGCGGCGGAGCGATTAAAAAGAGAGACGACGTCCACCGCATGGCCGAGGCCAACAAGGCCTTCGCGCATTACCGGTGGTAGGAATTGTATGGCCAGGATGGTCCCGCTCGAAAGGATGAGGAATATCGGCATCGCGGCTCATATCGATGCCGGTAAGACCACTACCACCGAGCGCATCCTTTACTACACGGGCCGTACGCACAAGCTGGGCGAGGTCCATGAGGGCACCGCCATCATGGACTGGATGGAGCAGGAACAGGAACGCGGCATCACCATCACGTCGGCTGCGACCACCTGCGAGTGGCGCGACATCCAGATCAATATCATCGACACGCCGGGGCACGTGGATTTCACTGCCGAGGTGGAGCGCAGCCTGCGCGTGCTGGACGGCGCGGTGGCGGTTTTCGACGCCGTCGCGGGGGTGCAGCCGCAATCGGAGACGGTGTGGCGGCAGGCGGACAAGTATTCGGTTCCGCGCATCTGCTTCATCAACAAAATGGACCGCGTGGGCGCGGACTTCTTCCACTCCATCGACACCATCGTCACGCGGCTGAAGTGCAAGCCGGTGGCCATCCAGCTTCCGGTGGGCGGCGAAGACCAGTTCAAGGGCGTGGTCGATCTGGTGGAGATGAAGGCCATGCTGTGGCGCGACGAGACGCTCGGCGCCGAGTACGACACGGTGGATATTCCCGGCGACCTGGTGGAAAAGGCCAAGGAATACCGGGAAAAGATGATCGAAGCGGTGGCCGAGCACGACGATCGATTGTTTGGAAGGTTCATCGAAGGCCAGGCGATTTCGAACGACGAGATCCGCGCCGCCATTCGCAGGGCCACGATCGCGCTGAAGATTTTCCCGGTGATTTGCGGCTCGGCATTCAAGAACAAAGGCGTGCAGACCATGCTCGATGCGGTGGTGGACTACCTGCCGTCGCCGCTGGACGTGCCGCCGATCGAAGGCATCGACATCGATCACCCGGAAAAGACGCTGGTTCGGCACGCCTCCGACAGCGAGCCCTTCGCCGCGCTGGTCTTCAAGATCATGACCGACCCCTACGTGGGGCAGCTCGCGTTCTTCCGCGTTTACTCCGGCACGCTGAAATCCGGCGATTCGGTGTACAACGTGGCCAAGGCCCGCAAGGAGCGCATCGGGCGCCTGCTGCGCATGCACGCCAACAAGCGCGAAGAAATTCAGGAGATCCTGGCGGGCGATATCAGCGCGGCCGTGGGCCTGAGAACGGTTTCGACCGGCGATACGATTTGCGACGACGTGCACCCGATCATCCTCGAATCGATCGATTTCCCCATGCCCGTGATCCAGCTTGCGGTGGAGCCCAAGACCAAGGCCGACCAGGAGAAGCTGGGCATGGCGATTCAAAAACTGGCGCAGGAAGACCCCACCTTCCGCGTCAACACGGACCCCGAGACGGGTCAGACGATTCTTTCGGGAATGGGCGAACTGCATCTGGAAATCATCGTGGACCGCATGATGCGCGAGTTCGGCGTGGGGGCCAACGTGGGCAAGCCGCAGGTGGCGTATCGCGAGACCATTCGCAAGAGCGCGGAAGCCGAAGGCCGGCATATCAAGCAGACCGGCGGCCATGGGCAATACGGCCACGTCAAGATCAAGGTAGAGCCTCTGCCGACCGGCGGCGGATTCGAGTTCGTCAACGAAATCACGAGCGGCCGGGTGCCCAGGGAATACATCAATCCGACCGAGGTAGGGATCAAGGAAGCTCTCGAAGGCGGAGTTCTGGCGGGCTTTCCGATGTCCGATTTGAAAGTGACGCTGTACGACGGCAGCTACCACGACGTGGACTCCTCGGAGATGGCTTTCAAGATCGCCGGTTCGATGGCCATCAAAGAGGCCGCCAGGAAGGCCAAGCCGGTGCTGCTGGAGCCGATCATGGCGGTGGAAGTGGTGGTTCCGGAAGAGTACATGGGCGACGTGATCGGCGATTTGAATTCGCGCCGGGGCCGCATCGAAGGCATGGAGCTGCGTGGGACCACGCAGATCATCAAGTCGATGGTGCCGCTATCGGAAATGTTCGGCTACGCGACCGAGCTTCGGAGCCGGACGCAGGGCCGCGGAAGTTTCACCATGCATTTTGGCAAGTACGAAGAAGTTCCCGGCGGGATCGCCGAGGAGATCGTCAGCAAAGTCCAGGGCAGAATTACGAGATAAAGAGAGAGGCTTTTTCTTATGGCAAAGGAAAAATTCGACCGTAGCAAGCCGCACGTAAATATCGGGACGATCGGGCACATCGATCACGGCAAGACCACCCTGACGGCGGCCATCACCAGGGTGCTGGGCAAGAGCAACCC
>JBEKSR010000246.1:0-3197 GCA_049516835.1 Bryobacteraceae bacterium
TGCGTGATGCCTTTGATCTGGTACTCCACCGGGTCTTCGATGGTGATGATCTTGTCTTCGTCGTTCTTGATCTCGCTCAGCGCCGCGTACAGCGTGGTGGTCTTGCCCGACCCGGTCGGCCCGGTCACCAGCACCATCCCGTACGGCTCCAGGATGTAGCGCCGGAACTTGGCCAGGTCGGCGTCCGCGAACCCCACCACGTCCAGCGTCAGCTTGGCGAACTTCTCGCTCATCGATTCCTTGTCCAGCACCCTCAGCACGGCGTCTTCGCCGTGGATGGTAGGCATGATGGAAACGCGGAAGTCGATCAGCCGGTTTTTGTACCGCACGCGGAAACGCCCGTCCTGCGGCACCCGCTTCTCGGCGATATCCAGCTCGGACATCACCTTGATGCGCGAGATGATGGTGGATTGCCAGTCCTTGGCGATGGGCGGCATGGCGTAGTGCAGCACGCCGTCGATGCGGTACTTGATGGCCACCTCCTGGTCGCGCGATTCGATGTGGATGTCGCTCGCCCGCCGCTCCAGCGCGTTGAAGATGGTGGTATCCACCAGCTTGATCACCGGCGCGATGTCGCTGTCGGTGGCGGTCAGCTTGTCGATCGAGAGCGTCTCGTCCTGATCGCCGTCCTCCAGCACCACGTCCAGCGCGAAGCCCTCGGTCACCTCTTCCAGGACGCGCTGCGACTGCTCCGTCTTCTTCAGCAGCTCGGCGATCTGCGAGAGCGTCGCCACCTTGACGCGCAGTTTCTTGTTGAGCAGCAGTGTCAGCTCGTCGATCAGGTTCAAATTCTGCGGGTCGGATAACGCGATCTCGAGCGTCCCGTTGTGCGCCTTCATGGGCACAAAGTTGTACCGGAACATCAAGTCCACCGGGATGGAGCGGAACAAATCGTGATCGATCGACGCTTCCCGCAAGTCCACGTACTCGCAGCGGTAGCGCGCCGCGATGGCCTTGGACTGCTCCACTTCCGCCGCCGGATCCGCCAGCCTTATCTTGTCGCTCGTCGCCATACCCTAACCCGTCTTGTGGTCCGGGCAAGCTAAAGCATGCCTCACCGGTGGGGCATGCTTTAGCTTGCCCTTTCCCGCGAAAACCAAAGAGAACTCCCTTTCTACCTCGCGCATGCGCCTCACCGGATGGTATCCGCCAACGAAAAGATCGGCAGATACAGCGAAATCAATACAAACGCCACGAACGACCCCATCACGATCATGATGGCCGGCTCGATGAGCGAGAGCGTGGCCGTCATGCGGGTGTTCACGTCTTCCTCGAAAAACTCCGCCACGCTGTTGAGCATGGCCGGCAGCGCCCCGGTCGATTCGCCCACCTCGATCATGTCGACGGCCAAGCCGGGAAACATGCCCGACGCCTTCAGCGATCCCGAAAGCGGCTGCCCTTCCCGCACGCTCTTGCCCGCCGCCTCCACCGCGCGCTTCAGCAACGGCGTGTTCAAGGAATCCGCGGCCGTTTCCATGGCCTGCACCAGCGGGATGCCGCCCGTCAACAGCGTGCCCAGGATGCGCGAGAGTTGCGCCACCTGGTATTTCAGCCAGATGTCCCCGGCCACCGGCATCTTCAGCTTGACACGGTCCACTCTCAAGCGCGCCGAGTCCTTGCGCGCCCACCACCGGAACAGGAAAATGCCGGTTACCAAGGCCCCCGCGAACGCCAGGATGTAGCTGCGCGCCGTGGTGCCGATGGCGATCAGCCATACCGTCATTAACGGCAGCTTGGCATTCATGGTGGTATAGAGCGTGGCGAACGTCGGCACCACGTAGGTCACCAGGAACACCATCAGCAGGATCACCAGCACGATCAGCACACAGGGGTACATCAGCGAGACCATCACTTTCTTCCGCACCGCCAGCGCAATTCTCTGGTAAGTGATGTACCGGTCCAGCACCTCCGTAAGGCTGCCGCTTCTTTCGCCCGCCATTACCGAGGTCACGTACATCTTGGGAAAAACTCCCTGCTGCCGGAACGCCTCGGAGAGCAGCGTCCCGTTCCGCACCTCGTCGCGCACCGACTTGATATACGGCCCCAGCGTGACGTCGGTCAGCCGTTCCGCCAGCAGGTCGAGCCCCTTCAGAATCGGCAACCCCGCGCGGATGAGCGTCACGAACTGCTGGTTGAAGATCAGGAATTTTTCGAGGTTGAGCTTCTTGCGCCTCCGGAACAGCCCCGTGACCGCCAGGCCCGAGGCCGTCCGCGGCGTCACCGAATAGATGAGGAATCCCTGCTGCGAGTACCGCTCCCGCAATTCCTTTTCGGACGCCGCCGCAACTACCTGCTGGTGGATCTGCCCCCGCCCGTCCGCGTACTTCAGCACGAATTCAGGCATGGCTCACGCTCCCCCCTCCACGACTTCGGCTCCCGGCGGCGCCTGAAACTGAAACAGCTTGCCACTGAGCGGCGGGTTCAGGCTCTCCTCATCGAAGGTGAAGTCCAGGATGGAGTTGTCGAACCCGGTCACCTTGACTTCGCGAATGCGATTCTCCACCGTCACCACGAATTCCACCGCGGAATACGGCAGGTTGCCGGTCTTAGGCTCCGCCGTGATGCGTGTACCGGCCCCGGCTTCGTCGGGCCGCGCCTGCAGATTGCGAAACTCCTTTGCAAAGTTCAACTTACCCAGCAAGAAAGCCAGCGGCGCGCGCATATCGTCGCTCTCCTGGAGCTTCATTTTCTCGGCCCGGGGGCGCCCGCTGGGCCCGGCCGGAGTGTACAGCCACATGAACTTGCCGTCGGAAATGAAGAGCTTGCCTTTGGGCTGCGAATAATCCCAGCGCATCCGGCCTGGCTTCTGTAACATCAGCCGTCCGCTCTCCGACCGGCGGGCTGGGCCACCCCCCGGGCCTGGAGGCGTATATTCTTCATGGAAAAGGACTTGAAGCGTCTTCGCCCGGTTATAGCGGGTTTCCACGCCCTTCAGCAGACCATCCAGGTTGGCATCGCCGGCAAATGCCGACACCGCCAGCACGCCCCATAATAGCCGAAGAGGGCTCACAAAACCTTTGACGCAGCCGAGCCCTCAAACGTGGAGTGTGGAGTGGGTGCGATATAAAGTGGTCTGGGCAGGCTAAAGAGGGACTTGCAAAATAAACTCTCGCAGCAGGCATGCGCGAGTTCCTGACCCTGTTCGTCGACTGATGGCTACGTCAGAGCGTTACTGAATCAATGCAGTTTGAGATTTG
>JBEKSR010000247.1:0-3889 GCA_049516835.1 Bryobacteraceae bacterium
ACCAGGCGCCGCGTCAGGTAGCCGGAATCGGCGGTCTTCAAGGCGGTGTCGGCCAGTCCCTTGCGGGCGCCGTGCGTCGAGATGAAGTATTGCAGCACGTTGAGGCCTTCGCGGAAGTTGGCGGTGATGGGGGTTTCGATGATCTCGCCCGAGGGCTTGGCCATCAGGCCGCGCATGCCCGAGAGCTGGCGGATCTGCTGCTTGGAACCGCGCGCGCCCGAGTCGGCCATGATGTAAATGGGGTTGAGGTAGCGGCCCGTGCGGTCGTCCTCTTCCATGGCCGCCATCATTTCGTCGGAGACCTTCTCGGTGACCTTGGACCAGATTTCGATGATCTTGTTGTAGCGCTCGCCGTGGGTGATGGCGCCGTCCTGATACTGGTTCTCGACGGCCACCACTTCCCTTTCGGCCTCGCGCACCAAACCGGCCTTCTCGCCCGGCACCACCATATCGTCGATGCCGATCGAAATGCCGGCGCGGGTGGCGTACAGGAAGCCCAGCGCCTTGACTTCGTCGAGCATCTGCACCGTGATGTGCAGGCCGAATTTCAGATAGCAGTACGACACGAGCTGGCTCAGGCCCTTCTTCTTCAGCAGGCCGTTGATGAACGGCATGTCCGCCGGGAGGCTGTCGTTGAGGATGACGCGGCCGACGGTGGTTTCCATGTACTGCTTGATGAACTCGATGGGCTCGGTGTGCAGAATGTTCTGGTTGTCGAAGGCGTGCACCAGGTCGATCACGCGGCCCGTGTAACGCAGCTTGATGGGGGTGAGCGTTTCCACCTCGCCCATCTCGAGGGCGATGAGCACGTCGTCGGTGGAAGCGAAGGTGCGGCCCTCGCCCTTGGCGCCCGGACGCGCCTTGGTCAGGTAGTAGCAGCCCAGCACCATGTCCTGCGTGGGGACGGCGATGGGGCTGCCGTGCGCCGGCGAAAGAATATTGTTGGACGAGAGCATCAGGGTGGCAGCTTCGATCTGCGCTTCCGGCGACAGCGGAATGTGCACCGCCATCTGGTCGCCGTCGAAGTCGGCGTTGAACGCCGTGCACACCAGCGGGTGGATCTTGATGGCCTTGCCTTCCACCAGCACCGGCTCGAACGCCTGGATGCCCAGGCGGTGTAGCGTGGGAGCGCGGTTCAGCAGAATGGGGTGGTCCTTGATGACCTCTTCGAGAATGTCCCACACCACCGGGTCCTGCTGCTCCACCAGCTCCTTGGCCTGCTTGATGGTGGTGCAGTGGCCGCGTTGCTCGAGCCGGTGGTAGATGAAGGGCTTGAACAGCTCGAGCGCCATCTTCTTGGGAAGACCGCACTGGTTGAGGCGCAGCTCCGGGCCGACCACGATGACGGAACGGCCGGAGTAATCCACGCGCTTGCCGAGCAGGTTCTGGCGGAAGCGGCCCTGCTTGCCCTTGAGGGTGTCGGAGAGCGACTTCAGCGGCCGGTTGTTGGCGCCGCGCAAGACCCGGCCGCGGCGGCCGTTGTCGAACAGCGCGTCCACGGCTTCCTGCAACATGCGCTTTTCGTTGCGCACAATCACGTCGGGCGCGTGCAGCTCGATGAGCTTCTTCAACCGGTTGTTGCGGTTGATGACGCGGCGGTAGAGATCGTTGAGGTCGGAGGTGGCGAAGCGGCCGCCATCCAGCGGAACCAGCGG
This sequence comes from Bryobacteraceae bacterium, assembly GCA_049516835.1. Lineage (GTDB taxonomy): Bacteria > Acidobacteriota > Terriglobia > Bryobacterales > Bryobacteraceae > Fen-178. The sequence continues at coordinate 1,656 of JBEKSR010000247.1, forward strand.
GCGCAACTCGGGCGGGATGACCGGAATGACGTCGAGAATCATCCACTCCGGCTTGTTGCCGGATTTGCGGAACGATTCCACCACGCGCAGACGCTTGGCGAATTTCAGCTTTTTCTGAACCGACGCCTCGGTCTTCATCTTCTCGCGAATCTCTTCGCTCAAGGCATCCACGTCGACCTTCTTGAGCAGTTCCTTGATGCCCTCGGCGCCCATCATGGCGACGAACTTGCCCGGAAACTCCAGGTCCAGCGCGCGCTTCTTCTCGTCGGTGATGACCTCGCCTTTGGAGATGCCCGCGACCTCGCCGGGGTCCACCACCACGAAGGCTTCGAAGTAGAGCACCCGCTCCAGTTCGCGCAGGGTGATGTCCAGCAGGTGGCCGATGCGGCTGGGCAGGCCCTTGAAGAACCACACGTGCGAGCACGGGCTGGCCAGCTCGACGTGCCCCAAGCGCTCGCGGCGGACGCGCGCCAGGGTGACTTCCACGCCGCACTTGTCGCAGATGACGCCGCGGTGCTTCATGCGCTTGTACTTGCCGCACAAGCACTCCCAATCCTGGGTGGGACCGAAGATTCGCGCGCAGAACAGCCCATCGCGCTCCGGTTTGAACGTCCGGTAGTTGATGGTTTCCGGCTTGGTGACTTCGCCGTGGGACCAACTCCGGATCTTTTCCGGAGACGCCAGAGAAATGCGGATCGAATCGAAATCCGCGATCAAATTCGCCCGATCATACGGAGAAGAACGCATAAAACCTTTCAGGGGCCAGGGGCCGGGGGCCAGGGGCCAGGAACCCCACCCACCCTGCAACTGGCGCCGAACCTACAAAACACGACCTCAACCGAGCCGAAGAGCCTCGCCGGGTTTTCCCTGACCCCCGGCCCCTAATCCGCCGCCAGCGCCGTGTCCGGCACTTCGTGCGGCTTCTTCATCAACTCCACATCCAGACACAACGATTGCAGCTCGCGAATCAGCACGTTGAACGATTCCGGCACGCCCGGCTCGATGGCCGCTTCGCCCTTGACAATGGCCTCGTAGATCTTGGCGCGGCCATACACGTCGTCCGATTTCGCCGTCAGCAGCTCCTGCAGGATGTAGGCCGCGCCATAAGCTTCCAGCGCCCAGACTTCCATTTCGCCGAAACGCTGTCCGCCGAACTGCGCCTTGCCGCCCAGAGGCTGCTGGGTAATGAGCGAGTACGGGCCGATGGAGCGCGCGTGGATCTTGTCGTCCACCAGGTGCGAGAGCTTCATCATGTAGATGTAGCCCACCGTCACCGGCTGCTCGAACTGCGTGCCCGTCATGCCGTCGTACAGAATGGTCTTGCCCGAGGTCGGCAGCTTCGACTCGGTGAGGGCCTTCTTGATCTCGCGCTCGGTGGCGCCGTCGAACACGGGGGTCGCATAATGCAGACCCAGCGCGTTGGCCGCCCACCCCAAATGGGTCTCCAGAATCTGGCCCACGTTCATGCGCGATGGCACGCCCAGCGGGTTGAGCACAATCTCGACCGGCGTTCCATCGGGCAGGTACGGCATGTCCTCCTCCGGAAGAACCCGCGCGATCACGCCCTTGTTCCCGTGGCGGCCGGCCATCTTGTCGCCCACCGACAGCTTGCGCTTCATGGCGATGTACACCTTCACCAGCTTGATGACGCCCGGCGGCAGCTCGTCGCCCTTGCGCAGCTTCGAGATCTTCTCGTCGGTGATCTTGTCGAGCACCGCGATCTGCCGCGACGTCATCTCTTCGATCTCGTCGATCTGCTCGTTCAGCCGCGGGTCTTTGTTCCCCAGGCGCATGCGCTTCAGGTCGCGCGATTTCATCCTTTCGATGAGGTCGCGCGTCAGCTCGGTGTCCTTCGAGAGCAGGCGCTTGTTGGTCTTCTCGTCGTGCAGGTCGGCCAGCAGCTTCCTGCCTTCCAGCAGGGCGGCCAGGCGCTTGGCGCGCTCGTCCGTCAGGATGCGGATCTCGTCCTGAAGGTTGCGCTGCAAGCGCTGAATCTGCGATTCCTCGATGGACTTGGAACGCTCGTCCTTCTCCTGCCCCTTGCGCGAGAAGATCTTGCAATCGACGATGGTGCCCTCGATTCCCGGCGGACAATAGAGCGAGGCGTCCTTTACATCGCCGGCCTTTTCGCCGAAGATGGCGCGCAGCAGCTTCTCTTCCGGAGTGAGCTGGGTTTCGCCCTTGGGCGTCACCTTGCCCACCAGGATGTCGCCCGGTTTCACGGTGGCGCCGAT